>NZ_JBIVPK010000097.1:0-13129 GCF_044754605.1 Streptomyces sp. NPDC093064 | reverse complement strand
CTGAGAAGCCCTGACCACCTCGCCCGCAAGGGCCCGCGACCGCCGAACAGTGGAAGAGCTGGACAGACCAGCGGATACTCCCTGCCCGAACGGCCGGATCATCTCGGCCACCGCCAGCGGCAACCCCGAAACGATCACCCCGGAATCAAGCCGGTGGATTCGGGCTGAAGGGTACGGGCTGCTACTCCGTAGGCGACAACACTCTGTGGGGCGTCAACCGCCGCCGCAAGGGCACTGCCAACAGCCTGGGCGCACTGAAGTCGATTCGCGCCGCCCGGCCCGACGGCGCTCCGATCTACATCATTCTGGACAACCTTTCCGCCCACACCGGCGCTAACATCCGCCGCTGGGCGAAGAAGAACAAGGTCGAGCTGTGCTTCACCCCGACCTACGCCTCCTGGGCCAACCCGATCGAGGCGCACTTCGGCCCGCTGCGGCAGTTCACCCTGGTCAACTCCCACCATCGCAGCCATCCCGCGCAGACCCCGGCCCTGCACCGCTACCTGCGCCGGCGCAACGCCAACGCCCGCCACCCCGACGTGCTCGCCGCCCAGCGCAAGGAACGCGCCCGCATCCGCAGCGAGAAGGGCCTCGGCTGGGGCGGACGCCCCCTCGCAGGCTCACTACCCCAGTGATCATTGCTGGTGAGAGCAATTGCCGCCGCCCGCCGCCCCGTCAGGGATCCTGAGGCTGCTAATCCCAGGGTTCCCCCGTGGTGGGGTTCAGGCCCGCCTCCAAGCGTCGCTTCTGCTCACGCCAGTTGACGAAAGAGTGCTCCTTCGGAAGGACGACGCTGATCGTCTCCTCCTGGAATTCATCATCGGTGAGCAGTCTGCGCAGGAACTCCACCATCCCGAAAGGGTGAACCTGGAAGGTGGGATTCGTGTGCCGACCGTATACGAGCACGGGCCATCGGTCAGGATCGTCGGCCGTGGTAAGCCAGCAGTAGATGTCTGCGCCGCTCGTGACACCCCACGCCACGATGAAATCGGGGTCCACGTCCAGGGCCGCTCTACCACCGAGCATCTCCCAGGTGCCGCGGGCGTTGGCTGTCTCCTGCCGCAGGCCGGACCCGTCCGAATAGGCATCGGACCGCGGAACCGGCAACAGTATTCCAACTTCCCTGCTGACGCTGCCGGCCCCGTACGCCTCCATGAAGGCGACATAGTCGGCCGGAAACCGGGTCGTCCAGATCTCCTCGACCGCACTCCAGTCGATCCGCTCATCCACGCCGTGTGTCGTTGGCAGAACCTTTGCGAGCGCTGCCACATGAGAATTTTCGCCCACTGTCGCTCCTCCTCGTGCATCTTCGAGGAGCCACAACTTATGTGATCGCACGCCCTGTGAAGACGGATGGCCTGGGGTTGACGCGGACGTCAACGCGTCACCGTGCTCGGCGACGGCGCCTACATCAACACCGGCCTCATCGTCCCGCACCGCAAACGCCCCGGACGGCCGCTGCCGAAAGGCGAGGAAGAGGACAACACCGCCCACCGAAAGGTCCGCGCCCGCGTCGAGCACGTGATCGGCCGGATGAAACACTCCAAGATCCCCCGCGACTACCGGCAACACGGCGACGGCCTCCACCACGCCGTCCAGGCCGTCGCCCGCATGCACAACCTCGCCCCGACCGCATGACCAGACACGCCATCAACCCAGCTCAGGCCGCCTGATCACAGCCTTCTGCAACACGCTTTAGGGAGTGTCTTCAAAGTCCCGTCTACCCGGCGCTGTGTGGTGCGCACGCTCCCTAGGGCATTCCAGGAGGGACGGGCTCCGCGGTAGCGCGCCGCGCCACGAACACGAACTCCCTGCCCGGCCGGTCGGGTGCGTCGCGTACGTCCTCGACGACGAAGCCGTGCTCGTGCAAGTCCCGCTCGATCTCCGTACGTTCACGGAAGCGAAGTGTCGATTCCGAGGTCAGTACGTCCCCGTCCGCAGCGAACACGTGCGTACCCCGGAAGCTCACCAGCGGCAGGCTCACGTCCGTCAGCTCGGCCCAGGTCTCGACGTGGCCGACGCCCGGGATATCCGTCATGCGGTACGTGGTCTCGCGCGTCCACTCCGCCCATTCCTCCCACACGCGCTGCGCCGGGTCGCGCGTCTCGAAGACAAGCCGCCCGCCGGGCCGCAGTGCCTCGTACGCGCCGCGCAGCGTCGTACGCCACGCCTGCGGATCGGCGATCGCCTGGGCGACGTTCCCGGTCATCGTCACCAGGTCGATCTGCATGGGCGGCAGGTCTCCCGCGTCGCCGTCGAGCCAGCGCACCCGCTCCGCGCCCGGCTTGCCACGCGCGACGTCGACGGACGCCCGCGCGGGATCGATCCCGGTGACCGTAATCCCGCGCTTGGCGAGCAGCAGCGCGAACACGCCCGTACCGCACCCGATGTCCAGCACGGACCGCGTGCCGAACTCCTCCGCCATCGCGAGATACGCGTCGAGATCGCTGCGGTCCAGATCGAGTGGGTCGTAGATGGCGGCGAGGCGCGGATGTCCGAAAGCTGCGTCAACCATGGACGCGAACGTATGTGGCCCCGAGCCCGCCCGGCCACTGCTTTTTCAGGTTACGGCGCCAAGCGGGCGCGGCGAAGTGCGCCGGACAGCACATGGCTCAACGCCTCGGAAACAGTGCGCTGAGCGTCCCGCTGAGAATCGCTCCGAATAGCAACCATCCCCATGCCGCCCCGCCCAGCCGATGCGAAACCAGCACCACGTACGCCAAGCAGCCAAGGCCACCGCCCACCAGGCAGAGCGCAAAGCCGCGAAGCCCGAACCACCACCTGGGGCGCTCTATCTCAGGAGTCACACCGGGCATTATCCACGTTCGCTGGCAGGCCACGAGAACCCACGAGCGATTGTCTCTGCAACACGGCGAACCTATGTGGCCACAGCACTAGGCCGTGTCCGATGGGTCGCGTGACTCGCCTGTGGCGGATCGTTCCGGTTGACGTGGGGCGGGATGATCTTTCTGATGAACCAGTGCTTCACCGTATGGAGCCAGGTCACCGGGCCTGCCGCGGCGGCCTGACGACGACCACCCGCAGGGCGATCACCTATCCTGACAAGTCGTCAGCACTGCTCGTCCGCAACAACGTGACAGTGCCGGGCGGGGGGATGACGCGTTCACCTTCGGGCGACGGGCCGGCCCTCCGCCGGATCGCTCGGCGCAGCTCAGGCGACCTGGTCACCCGCCGCGGCTCAGGTGGCGTCGGGATCGTAGGCGTGCGCGGGGGCTTGCTGTGGCGAGGCCGTCCGACTCTCGGTTCGCTCGGCCCGCCCGGTCGGCTCAACCCGCCCAGTCGGCTCGGTCGGCTCGGTCCGCTCGGTCGGCTCGCCGTTCACCGCGGCGGTCACCTCCGACAGCTCCGCCCTCGGGTCCAGGGCGGAGCGGATCTCGTCGATTCCGAGGCCGTCGCCGTCGCCGTCGCCGTCGCCGTCGCCGTCGCCGTCGAGGAGGTGCTTGCGCACGAACGTCTTCGGGTGCAGGTCCGCCAGCTCCAGGTCCTTGAACTCCGGGCCCAGTTCCGAGCGGACCTCTTCCTTGGCGGCCTCGGAGAACGCGCGGATCTTCCGCAGGAACCTGGCTACCTTCTGTATGACCTCGGGCAGCTTGTCCGGGCCGAAGAGCAGGATGATCATGATTCCCAGGACGAGCAGGTCCAGGGGGCTCACGTCGAAGAACATCAGCGGGTCCGCCCTTTCGCGGAAGACGATGACGGGCTCACAGCCGTACGAACTGAGTCTCGGCGGCGCTGACGTCGGTGGCCGGGGCCGGCGGAGGCCGGCGCGCCGTGTCGCTGACCTTGATCAGGACGGCGACCAGCAGCCAGTTGGCGACCATGGACGAGCCGCCCTGGGCGAGGAAGGGCAATGCCTTGCCGGTGAGCGGGATCAGCCCGGTGACACCGCCGCACACGACGAAGACCTGCAGCATGACCGCCGTGGACAGGCCAGCGGCAAGCAGCTTGCCGAACGGGTCGGTGACGGTCAGGGCCGTCCGCAGCCCGCGCTCGGCGAGCAGCGCGTAGAGCAGGATGACGAGCGTCACCCCGACCAGGCCGAGTTCCTCGCCAACCGTGGTGAGGATGAAGTCGCTGCGCCCGGCGAAGCCGATGAGTTCCGGATGGCCCTCGCCGAGGCCGGTGCCGAGGATGCCGCCCGAGCCGAAGCTGAACAGGGCCTGGGCGGCCTGGTCCGAGACCAGCCCAGGCGGGCGCTTGTCGGGCGGCAGAAAGATGTCCATGGGATGCAGCCAGGCGACGACACGGCCGTGGACGTGCGGTTCGAAGGAGCCGACGACGAAGGCGCCGATGGCGAACATGACGACGCCGCACACCACCCAGCTGGTCCGCTCGGTGGCGACGTACAGCATGATCACGAGCAGGCCGAAGAAGATCAGCGAGGTGCCGAGGTCCCGCTCGAAGATCAGGACCAGCAGGCTCAGTATCCACACGGCCGCGACCGGCCCCAACTGCCGCCCGCGCGGCAGATACATGCCCATCAGGCGACGTCCGGCGAGCGCGAGGGCGTCCCTGCGCATCGTCAGGTACCCGGCGAAGAACACCACGATGACGATCTTCACGAACTCGCCGGGCTGGAAGGACAGCGGCCCTATGAAGATCCACCGCTTGGCGCCGTAGACGTCACCGGGGTAGAACGCCGGCGCCATCAGCAGGACCATGCCCATGGCGACCGTGACGTACGGATAGCGCTGCAGCCTGCGGTGGTCCTTCAGCAGCACCACCGCCCCGGCGAACACCGCCACCGCGATGGCGCACCACATCAGCTGCCCGGGCGCCGCAGCCGTCGCGTGGTGGTAGTGGGTCTGGTACGCGATGTCGAGACGGTGGATGAGGACGAGCCCCAGGCCGCTGAGCAGGGTGGCCAGCGGCAGGATCAGCGGATCGGCGTGCCGCGCGAAGCGGCGTACGGCGACGTGGCACACCAGAGGCAGTACGGCCGCGGCCGCGCACGTCGTCGCCATGCCGGACGGCAGCTTCCCGGTGAGGGCGAGGGCCGTCTCGGCGTAGCCATAGCAGCAGATGAGGATGGCGCCGAGCAGCAGGACCAGCTCCAGTCCCCGGTCGCTCAGGCGCCCCGACCGGCCCGGCCGTACGGCCAGTTTCGCCGGTCCACGCCGACCAGTCATGCCTTCCCCCCTCGATCCTCGTTCGGATACACCGCTGTGCACCCCGCTCAGGGGAGACAGCCGTCAGAGTTATATGGTTGCGCAATAACGCAAATAAACTGTAACCGAGCGTGGGTAAGAGGAGGGTCGACGTGGAGGCACGCAGGTGGGGGCGCCGCAAGGCGTGGCCAGTGGTGATCGGCCTGGGCGTGGTCCTCGCGCTCGTGGGCTATTTCGCCGTCTCTTTCATCCGCTCGGTGACTCCCGACGAGTGCACGGCACACGGCCCGGACGGTACGACCGTCACGCTCGACCTGGATCAGACGTCCCACGCCGCGACCATCGCCGCCGTGGCCCACGCGCGCGGCCTGCCGGAGCAGGCCGTCACCATCGCCCTGGCAACTGCGATCCAGGAGTCCAAACTCCGCAATCTCTCCCACGGCGACCGGGATTCGCTCGGCCTGTTCCAGCAGCGCCCGTCCCAGGGCTGGGGCACCCCGGCGCAGATCAGCGACCCCGTCTACGCGGTGGGCAAGTTCTTCGACGCGCTGGTCAAGGTGCCGCACTACCTGAACCTGCCGGTCACCGAAGCCGCGCAGCAAGTCCAGCACAGCGGCTACCCGGAGGCCTACGCACAGCACCAGGCCATGGCCACGACCCTGGCCGACGTACTGACGGGACGGGCGGGACCGGCGCTGAGCTGCACGGTGAGCGCGGCCGATCCGACGGCCTCCGCCGGGCAGAACGGTGCGACGGACGCCGTACGCGAGGACGGTGCCGGTGACGCTGTCGCGGCGGCCGTCCGGCGGGAGTTCGGCTGGGCGCCTGCCGCCGTACCCGCGACCGGCAGCGCCGGCGTCCGCTACCTGATCGCGACCGACCAGGCGGCCACGGGCTGGTCCCTCGCCTTGTGGCTCGTCTGCCACGCCACCACGCTGCACGCCACCTCCGTGACGTTCGACGGCCGGCACTGGAGCAGCACCGAGTCGGACCAGGGCTGGACGCGTATGGCGCCGGGGTCCTGGGCGGGGGCCGTATCCGGGTCCGGGTCGAGGGACACCTCGACGTTGGCGGTGACGCTTGGGGAACACACGTAGGGCCTGACCCAAGGACTCGCACTGGGCACTAGGCCTGCACGGGCCGCTGGACCTTTCTTGACTGAAGGAGTCCCACGGCTACCCACACGGCGAACATGGACGAGCCGCCGTAGAAGACGAACGGCAGCGGGATGCCCGCCACCGGCATGATGCCGCGCGCCATGCCGATGTTCTCGAAGGACTGAAAGCAGAACCAGGCGACGATCCCAGCGGCGACGATCGTGCTGTACAGCTCGGTCGACTCGCGCCCGACGGCCTCACCCTGAACGCCGCCGTCGGCCCGTGATGGGCCGACCCCATAGCCGGCTACGTCCTCGTGTACCACGCGGCCCGGGAGGTACGCGAGATCTTCTTCGCCGGTCACTGACCGGATCTCTTGAGCGCAAGCCCCGTCCTTCAGGACGGGGTTAGCTCATCCTTGGCGCGGAGCCGCGTAGCGGCGGAGTTCGCTGCGTTGTCAGTGGCGCGCGCTATGTTGATCGCACCAGTTGAAGGGGGGTGTTCTCATGCTGTCCGGTCGCCGCTACCTGCTCGAACTCTCGCCCGAGCAAGAGGAGATGTGCGAGGAGTTCGGCGCTATCTGCCGGTCGGTGTGGAACACAGCCCTGGAGCAGCGTCGGGAATACCGGCGGCGCGGGGCGTGGATGAACTACGTGCCGCAGTGTGCCGAGTTGGCCGATGCCAAGCGTGAGCATCCGTGGTTGAAGGCGGCACCGTCGCACGCGTTGCAGCAGACGCTCAAGGATCTGGACCGGGCCTGCCGGGATCACGGCACGTTCACGGTGCGGTGGCGGTCGAAGGCACGTTGGTCGCCATCGTTCCGGTTCCCCGACGCCCAGCAGATCAGCGTGGAGCGGCTGGGGCGCAAGTGGGGCCGGGTCAAGCTGCCGAAGCTGGGCTGGGTCCGCTTCCGCTGGTCCCGCCCCCTCGGTGGCGAGATCCGTTCCGCGACCGTGTCCCGCAAGGGCGGCCGGTGGTTTGTGTCGTTCCTCGTGGACGACCAGGCCGCCACTCCCGAGCAGCACGCCATGCCCGGTACCGCCGTGGGCATCGACCGGGGGGTCAAGACCGCCGTCGTCACCTCGGACGGCGACTTCCACGACCGGCCGTTCATCACGGCCGGCGAGATCGTCCGGTACCGGCGTCTGCAACAGCGCCTCGCCCGGTCCAAGCGCGGCAGCGCGAACCGGCACAAGACGATCACAGCCATGGGCCGCATCATGTCCCGGGTGTCGGACCGGCGTGGAGACTTCTGCGCGCAGAGGGCCGCCCGGATCGTCGCGAAGAATGCCCTGGTGGTCCTCGAAGACCTGCGGATCAAGAACATGTCCGCCGGCGCGTGTGGCACCGTGGCCGCGCCCGGCCACAACGTCCGCCAGAAGGCCGGGCTCAACCGGGCCATCCTGGACAAGGGGTGGCACCGCCTCGAACTCGCCCTGACCAACGCCGCCCGGTACACGGGCACGCGCGTGGTGAAAGTCAACCCCGCGTACACGTCGCAGCGGTGCTCCGCCTGCGGCTTCGTCACGGAAGGAAACCGCGAGAGCCAAGCGGTCTTCCGGTGCAAAGCCGCAGACTGCGGACACCGCGACCATGCCGACGTGAACGCCGCGAAGAACATCAAGGCCGCAGGACATGCGGTCTCAGCCTGTGGAGACCTCGGCACCAGCCGGTCCGTGAAGCAGGAACCCGTAAGCCGGGCGACCGGCCGAACCCCCTCATAGGGGAATCCCCGGGCTCCAGCCCGGGGAGGAAGTCAACCGTCGGTGAAACTGGCCTGTCACAGGCCGGGCTGCTGCCGTCGCCCAGCTTGCGGGCGGCGGGAGCACCGAATTCAGCCGCCGTTCCAACTAGTGCCTCGGTCCAGCAGCTCCCGCCGCATGCCGGACCGGATGTGCGCCCAGGAGGGCCAGGACGACGCGGGAAGATCGCTCTGCTTCTTCTTGCGTGGAGTACTCGCCACGGTCCTGGACCGCGGTGATGAACGCGCCCCATTCGATGCGCATGATTGCCCTCCCGAGTTGCCGGCCGCGGCGCAGCGGGAACGGCTTCGCGGCGGGAGCCGCCGGCCTGTGCACCCCCCAGGCCGAGGTTGGCGCCGCTGCGAAGATCTGGGGCCCATCCATCTGATGCCCCGGGCCGCGTGCTGCCCGTCTACTGCGTCAGCGGACCGCTCCACCAGGGGCAAGGGCCACGTTTCCGCATCAATCCGTTACCTTCCCCTCGCCCGGCATAGGCATCGGCCGGTTACCTTTCTCTGCGCCGATTTCTTGGGCTGCCCATGCCAAGGCCGGCAACTCCGAAGTCAACCTTGCTGGAGAAGGCAACATGAGTCGTACCAAAAGACTCCGGCTGCGTGCCGGACACCGACTGCCCGCTCTCGCGGCCGGCACGACGGCCGCCCTGCTCCTGGCCCTGACGCCCTCTGCGGCGTCAGGTGCTGCATCGGTGCAGCAGGGCGCGCCGCACACGCTGCCCGGTGGATACAAGCACCTGGTCGTGATCTACGAGGAGAACCACTCCTTCGACAACCTCTACGGCACCTGGGGACCGGTCGGCGGCCGGCAGGTCGACGGCTTGGCGCAGGCCACCGCCCAGCAGCGCACACAGGTCGCGCAGGACGGCACGCCGTACAACTGCCTCCCGCAGAACGATGTGAACCTGACCAGCCCGCCCCTGCCGTCGTCCTGCAACGACGCCGCCCACGGGGTCGCGGCGAGCGCCTTCGCCAACGGGCCGTTCGCCATCGACGACCACATCAAGCCTGAGGACCGGACCTGCCCGGCGCCCGGTGTCTTCGCGAGCAACGGCGTGGTGAAGGACTCCCCGGGCGCGCTGCCCGGCGGCTGCACCCGGGACATGGTGCACCGCTTCTACCAGAACCAGTACGCCATCAACGATGGCAAGCAGGACCGCTACGTCACCGGCTCCGACGCGGTCGGCCTCACCATGGGTCACTACGACACCAAGTCGCTGCCGATCTACCAGTATCTGCACGCGCCCGGAGCCCCGAACTACGTCCTGGCCGACCACTTCTTCCAGGGCGCGTTCGGCGGCTCCTTCCTCAACCACCAGTACCTGATCGCCGGGCGGGCACCGGAGGACACCAGCGGCGGAGCGTCCGGCGCGAAGAACACAGTCCTCGACGCCAACGGCATGCCCGCCTCCTACCCGCAGTACAAGGCGACCGGCCCTGTGGTGGACGGCGCGTTGACCACCGCCTGCCCGAATGGCGACCCGGCCGACTACGCTATCGCCTGCGGCAACTTGGCCGTGAACACGGTGCAGCCCTTCAGCGCGCCGTACGGCGGCGGCGCCCGGATCCCGCTGATCGACGACGCGAAGTACCCCAACATCGGTGACCGGCTCACCGACGCCGGCGTCTCCTGGAACTGGTACTCCGGCGGCTGGGACGACGCGGAGGCCGGGCACCCCGGACCCCTCTTCCAGTATCACCACCAGCCGTTCAACTACTTCGCCGACTACGCCCCCGGCAAGCCGGGCCGCAGCCACCTGCGCGACGAGACGGAGTTCATGCGCGCGGCCAAGAACGGCGCCCTGCCGGCCGTCAGCTTCGTCAAGCCCTACGGCGCCGAGAACGAGCACCCCGGCTACGCCAGCGAGGCGGACGGCAGCGACCACCTCGTCGACCTCCTCAAGGCCGTGACCGAGGGTGACGCGGCCGGCAACACCCTCGTGGTCGTCACCTACGACGAGTTCGGCGGCCAGTGGGACCATCTGCCGCCCCCCGGACCGGGCTCGCCCACCCAGGGCGCCCACGACGCCTGGGGCCCCGGCACCCGCATCCCCGCGCTGGTCATTGGCCGCTCGCTGCCGCACTCGGGCGTCGACCACACCCTCTACGACACCACGTCCATCCTCGCCACCATCGAGCACAGCTACGGCCTCGAGCCCGTCGCAACCCGCGACGCGGCTGTCAACGACCTGTCCCCGGCCGTCGCCGCCGGCGGCAGAAAGATCAAGTAACCGCCGCCACCCGAACCGGGCCGGTTCCGATGAGTGCTCGCCGAACAGTTGAGCACGCCCGCCCCGTCCTCCATATGTTGCAGGGCGGGGCGGTCCTGGTGTGTGTGGACGTCCCCCGGCCGAGTTGAGCGGTCGGGGACGTCGTTGTTGGACGCCGGCCGCCGGCGAGAACATCAAGGCCTTGACTTCCTCCCCGGGCTGGAGCCCGGGGATTCCCCTATGAGGGGGTTCGGCCGGTCGCCCGGCTTACGGGTTCCTGCTTCACGGACCGGCTGGTGCCGAGGTCTCCACAGGCTGAGACCGCATGTCCTGCGGCCTTGATGTTCTTCGCGGCGTTCACGTCGGCATGGTCGCGGTATCCGCAGCCTGCGGCTTTGCACCGGAAGACCGCTTGGCTCTCACGGTTTCCTTCCGTGACGAAGCCGCAGGCGGAGCACCGCTGCGACGTGTACGCGGGGTTGACTTTCACCACGCGCGTGCCCGTGTACCGGGCGGCGTTGGTCAGGGCGAGTTCGAGGCGGTGCCACCCCTTGTCCAGGATGGCCCGGTTGAGCCCGGCCTTCTGGCGGACGTTGTGGCCGGGCGCGGCCACGGTGCCGGACGCGCCGGCGGACATGTTCTTGATCCGCAGGTCTTCGAGGACCACCAGGGCGTTCTTCGCGACGATCCGGGCAGCGGTCTGCGCGCGTTCATCCACCCCCCGCGCCGCCAGTATTCCCGACGCTGCTCCAGGGCTGTGTTCCACACCGACCGGCAGATGTCGCCGAACTCCTCGCACATCTCCTCTTGTTCGGGCGATAGGTCGAGCAGGTAGCGCCGACCGGACAGCATGAGAACACCCCCCTTCGACTGAGCTGATCAACCTAGTGCACACCACTGAAAACGGCAGAGAACTCCGCCGCTGCGCGGCTCCGCGCCAAGGATGAGCTCCCCCCCATCCTGAAGGACGGGGCTTGCGCTCAAGAGATCCGGTCATTGAGGATCGCCGGGCACTTGCGCGATTCCCGCGGATCCGAGAAGTGCGGGTGAGAGGAGGTTGAGGCTGTCCCTCGGTCGATCAGCGGCGTCGCAGGGACCGGTCGAGCAGCGCGGGCGGAGTGTCGTTCTTCTCGTGCGCGGCCAGGTCGGTGCCGGGGGCCACGATGGCGTCGATCGCATCGAGTACGTCGGCGGAGAGCACGGTGTCGGCGGCGGCGAGTTGCGAGTGCAGGTGGTCCAACGTACGGGGGCCGATGAGCGCGCCGGTCACGCCAGGGTGCGCGGTCACGAATCCGAGCGCGAGCTGGATCATGGTCAGGCCGGCCTCGTCGGAGACCTTGGCCAACCGCTCGACGGCGTCGAGCCTGGCCCGGTTGGCGGGGACGGTGGTATCGAAACGCTGCGGCATGAACGCTGAGCGGTTGCTGGTGATCTCCCGGCCCTCGCGGATCGCGCCCGACAGCCAGCCCGAAGCCAACGGGCTCCACGCCAACACACCGAGCCCGTATTCCTCGGTCGCGGGCAGGACGTGGGCCTCGATCCCGCGCTGCAGGATCGAGTAACTGGGCTGTTCCGTGACGTAGCGGCTCAGGTGGTGCTCGCGGGCAGCCCACTGTGCCTGCACGATGCGGTAGGCGGGGAAGGTCGAGGAGCCGAAGTAACGGATCTTTCCTGCGCGCTGCAGGTCGGTCAGAGCCGACAGCGTCTCTTCGTCGCTGGTACGGGGGTCCCACCGGTGGATCTGGTAGAGATCGACGTGGTCGACACCGAGACGGCGCAGGCTGTCGTCCAGTGCGGTGACCAGCCAGCGGCGCGAACCGCCCTGATAGTTGCGCTCGTCGCCCATCGGCAGGCTCGCCTTGGTGGCCAGCACGATGTCCTCGCGGCGGCCGGCGATGGCTTTGCCGACCATCTCTTCCGACTCGCCGCCGCCGTACACGTCGGCGGTGTCGATCAGGTTGATCCCGGCCTCAAGAGCGGCGTCGACGATGGCGGTGGCCTCGTCCTGGGTGGTGCGCCCGATCTTGCCGAAGTTCATCGCGCCGAGCGCGAGGGTGCTGACCTGCACACCGGTGCGGCCCAAGGTGCGGTACTGCATGACCGTGTGTCTCCTCATTGCGGGTGGAATGTGGTGGCGATGGGTGGCTTGGATGTCCGGCTCCTGCTCTGGCATCATGAGCGAAACGGAACCTGGTTCCGGAACGATACGGAACGCTGTTCCGGTTTGGCAAGTGCGATGACGGCGGAGGAGCGCGGTGAACGACAGCGACCAGGGCACAGAGCGCGCGGCCCAGTCCAAGCGGAAGGACGCCCGGCGTAACAAGGAGGCCCTGCTCGACGCGGCTGCCGCAGCCTTTGTCACGTCAGGCGTGGAAGCACCAGTACGCGACATCGCGACCAAAGCCGGCGTCGGGCTGGGCACGATCTACCGCCACTTCCCGACGCGAGCGGACCTCATCATCGCCGTCTACCGGCACCAGGTCGACGCCTGCGCCGAGGCCGGTCCAACACTCCTGGCAGCCAGCCCGACTCCTCATGCCGCACTAGGACGGTGGATCAGCCTCTTCGTCGACTTCCTGGTCACCAAGCACGGACTCGCCGCAGTGCTCCAGTCCGACAACGCCGCCTTCGACACGCTGCACGCCTACTTCCTCGACCGCCTCGTGCCCGTCTGCGCCCAGCTACTCAAAGCCGCAGCAGCCGCTGGAGAGATCCGCTCCGACATCAGTGCCTACGAACTCATGCGCGGAGTCGGCAACCTCTGCATCGGCGCGGACAGCGATCCCGGCTACGACGCACGTCGACTGGCCGAAATCCTCATCGCAGGACTGCGCCTACCGCACTAGTAGTGTGTCGCTGCTTAGCTGTGGGTTTTTTGGTCGGGATGCTGGTGTGTGGCAGATTCCCCTTCCGTTCTGCCGGACAGGGCTGGTGCGA
>NZ_JBIVPK010000096.1:0-13289 GCF_044754605.1 Streptomyces sp. NPDC093064 | reverse complement strand
CGGAGGAGAGCTGCCGCCAGGGCCACGACGAGCACCGCGCACTCCGCGGCGGCCATCGCCGGGAACGCCGCCACGGCCCACCGCACCAGTCGTGTGGCAGGCGGACCGCCGGACGTCAGGGCCCATCCGGCCGTGACAACGGCCACGGCCAGAACCGGCAGCGGGGCCACCCACCCCAGTACGCGACCGCGGACCGCCAGAAGGGCCGCGAGGAGTCCGCCTGTCGTCGCCCCGGACACCACGCCCCAACCGGTACCCTGACCTGCTACGGCATCCACCCCCGCCCCGAGCAGCACCGGGCCTGCCAGTGCCAGGGCGGCGATGCCGACCCCGGGACCGCTGACCGGGAAGACGCCACCCGTTCCTCGTCGCGAGCGTCGCCTGCTCGGCTCGTCCTGGGACGGCGCGCGTCCCCCGGCCCCACGCTGCGCGACCACTCGCGCCTGCTCAGGCGGGCGGCCCCGCCCTTGCGTACCGACGCCACCGACGGTCCGTTCCTGCTGATCACGCATACGCCCGCTCTCGCTGATCCTGGACATGGGGCAATGGGCCCCGACTGTTTTCGCCGTCGCCCCTCTTCCACTCGTGAGACGAAGAAGCGTGGCCAAGAGTTGCACAGTCGCGTAAGCGAGCGAATGCCAAGCGCACGGCACCGACAAACTGTGCGCGTCCGCTCTTCGATCTACCCTGGGACGCATCTGGTGGGCTGCCCCGTGGGACAGCCGCCCGGGATGCGAGGAGAGCGATGCGCGCGGACGTGCAGCAGGTCGCCGACGGCACCTATCTGGTGCACGGCGGCAACACGAACTGGGTGATCCTGACCGAGGGCGACGCCGTCACACTGATCGACACCGGCTACCCCGGCGACCGGCAGCAACTGCTCGACTCGCTGACGGCGGTGGGGAGTTCGCCCCACGCGGTGGCGGCCGTACTGATCACCCACGCACACAACGACCATTTGGGCAACGCCGAGTACCTGCGCCGCGCCTACGGCACCCCGGTGCATCTGCACGAGACCGAACTGCCGCACGCACGGCGGGAGTTCCTGCACCAGGTGACCGTCGGGCAGGTGCTGCGCAACGGCTGGCGGCCCGGTGTGCTGCCCTGGGCGGTGCACGCGCTGCGCCTCGGCGGCACCGCGCACGTCCCGGTCGCGGCGCCCGAGCCGTTCCCGGCCGCCGGCCCGCTGGACCTGCCGGGGCGGCCCGTGCCCGTGCACACGCCCGGCCACACCCGGGGCCACACCGTGTTCCACCTCCCCGACACCGGCGTGCTGGTCTCCGGCGACGCCCTGGTGAGCGGCCACCCCACCTCACGCCTGACCGGCCCGCAACTGCTGCCCGACATGTTCCACCACCAACGCACCCAGGCGCTGGCCTCGTTGGGCAGGCTCGAACGCCTCGATGGAGACCTGCTGCTGCCCGGCCACGGCCCCGTGCTCCGCGGTCCGGTGCGGCAGGCGGCGCTGCAGGCGCGGGAACGCGCCCTTTAGGGTTCGTGCCATGGGTCTGCAGATCAGCGCCACCAACCCGGAGCACCCCGCGCTCCTGCTCGAATTGCCGTGGCGGACACCACTGGAGGAGTGGCCCGAGGAGTACCTCGTGCCGCTGCCTCGCGGCATCTCCCGGCACGTGGTGCGCTACGCCCGCGCCGGCGACGAGGTGGTCGCCGTCAAGGAACTCGCCGAACGCCCGGCGCTGCGCGAGTACGAGCTGCTGCGCGACCTGGACCGGCTAGGCATCCCCGCGGTGGACCCGCTGGCCGTGGTCACCGGCCGCACCGACAGCGCGGGCGAGCCGCTCGAGCCGGTGCTGATCACCCGGCACCTGGGCGGGTCGATGCCGTACCGCTCGATGTTCGAGACCACCCTGCGCCCGGCCACCATGCACCGCCTGATGGACGCCCTGGCCGTCCTGCTGGTGCGGCTGCACCTGGCCGGGTTCGCCTGGGGCGACTGCTCGCTGTCCAACACGCTGTTCCGGCGCGACGCCGGCGCGTACGCCGCCTACCTGGTGGACGCCGAGACCGGCGAGCTGCACCGGCGGCTGAGCCCCGGGCAGCGGGAGTACGACCTCGACCTGGCCCGCGTCAACATCAGCGGCGAGCTGCTGGACCTGGAGGCCTCCGGGGCCCTGCACCCCTCGGTGGACCCGGTCGAGTTCGGCACCGAGATCTGCGCCCGCTACCACGGCCTGTGGCAGGAGCTGACCCGCACCTCGGTCTACCCGGCGGGCAAGTACCACTACATCGAGCGCCGGATCCGACGGCTCAACGACCTCGGCTTCGACGTGGCCGAGATGCAGATCGAGAGCTCCACCACCGGCGACACCGTCACCTTCGTGCCCAAGGTCGTCGACGCCGGCCACCACCAGCGGCAGTTGCTGCGCCTGACCGGCCTGGACACCGAGGAGAACCAGGCGCGGCGGCTGCTGACCGACCTGGAGAGCTGGATGGCCACCCAGGACGACTACGCGCCGGGCGGCACCCGGCCGGGGCCGGGCGGCGGGCATTCGCTCGCCGCCCGCCCGGAGGTGCTGGCGCACCGCTGGGTGCGGGAGGTGTTCCGCCCCACCGTGCGGGCGGTGCCGGGCGAGCTGCGCGGCACCATGGACCCGGCCGAGCTGTACCACGAGTTGCTGGAGCACCGCTGGTACCTGTCCGAGCGGGCGCAGCACGACATCGGCCTCGACACCGCGGTGCAGGACTACGTCAGGAACGTCCTGCCCGGGGCACGCCGGGCGCCGGACACGACGCCCGGGTGACTCACGGGTGCGGGACGACGGCCACCGGGCAGCCGGCGTGGTGCAGCATCCCGCTCGCGACGGAGCCGATCCGCGCGCCCACCGCGGTGCGGCGCGCCCGGCGCCCCACGACCAGCAGCTGGGCGTGCTCGGCCGCGGCCAGCAGCACCTGGCCCGCGCTGCCCATCTCCACGTGCTCGACGACGGGGACATCCGGGAAGCGCTCCCGCCACGGCTGGAGCGCCGCGGCCAGCGCCTTCCGCTCGTACGGCTCCAGGCCGCCGGCCTCGTCGAGCAGCTTGAGCGAGCCGGGGCTGTAGGCGAACACCGGCGGCAGCGTCCAGGCGCGTACCGCCCGCACCCCGGCGCCGCGCGCGGCGGCGGTCTCGAACGCGAACGCGAGGGCCGCGGCGCTGTCCTCGGGGGCGCCCTGCTGGCCCACGACGACCTCCTGGCCCGCGGCCTCGGCGGCCGGCCGGTCCCCTGTGCGCACCAGGACGACGGGCCGTTCGGTCCCGGCGATCACCTGCTGTCCGACGGAGCCGACCAGGAACCCGACGAGGGCGCCCCGTCCGCGTGAGCCGAGCACCAGCGCCTCCGACTCCGCCGCGGCGCCGAGCAGGGCCGGCACGGCGTCGTCCTCCACGGCGTCGGCGGTCACGGTCAGGGCCGGGTGGCGCTCGGTGACGGTCCGGGCGGCCCCGGCGACCGACTCGCGCACCCACTGGCGCTGGGTGTCCCGGTCACCCGTGTCGAAGGCGTCGTGCACCTCGTGGCGCCAGGCCCGCACCAGGCGCAGCGGCAGCCCGCGGCGCTCGGCCTCCCGGGCGGCCCACGCCAGTGCGGCGAGGCTCTCCTCCGATCCGTCCACCCCTGCCGTGATCGGGCGCGTCATGCCGTATGCCTCCCTGTGTGGTGAGCCGTTCTCGGTGCCAGTCTCCCCTACCGGCCGATCACCGAAGCGGGCGGCCGGGGCGATCGCCTCCCGCGTACCCGGGCGAAGCGGGACGGCCGCACATACGATGGGCAGGAGCCGGCGCAGTGACGACGGGGGCGCACCGGCAGCCGATCCGAGCACGCGGGGTGACAGCCGGATGACACAGGCCGTGGAGCAGGCGCGGATCGTCATCATGACCGTGGACGACGATCCGGGGGTCTCCCGCGCCGTCGCCCGGGACCTCAGGCGGCGCTACGGCGGGTCGTACCGGATCGTGCGCGCCGAGTCCGGCGAGTCCGCTCTGGACGCGCTGCGCGAGCTGAAGCTGCGCGGCGACCCCGTCGCGGTCATCCTGGCCGACTTCCGCATGCCGCGGATGAACGGCATCGAGTTCCTCGAACGCGCCCTGGACATCCACCCGGGCGCCCGGCGGGTGCTGCTGACCGCGTACGCGGACACCGACGCGGCGATCGACGCGATCAACGTCGTCGACCTCGACCACTACCTGCTCAAGCCCTGGGACCCGCCCGAGGAGAAGCTGTACCCGGTCCTGGACGACCTGCTCCAGGTCTGGCGAGCCGGCGACTACCGGCCGGTGCCGAGCACGAAGGTGGTCGGGCACCGCTGGTCGGCACGGTCCTCCCAGGTGCGGGAGTTCCTGGCCCGCAATCAGGTGCCGTATCGCTGGTACTCCTCGGACGAACCGGAGGGCAGGCGACTGCTGGCCGCGGCCGGGCAGGACGGTCAGCGGCTGCCGCTGGTGGTCACCCCGGACGGCACCCCGCTGCTCGAACCGGAGCCGGCCGAGCTCGCGGCCCACGTGGGGCTCGCGACGACACCGGCGGCCGACTTCTACGACCTGGTGGTGGTGGGCGGCGGCCCGGCCGGGCTCGGCGCGGCCGTCTACGGGGCCTCCGAGGGGCTGCGGACGGTGCTCGTGGAACGCTCGGCGACCGGCGGGCAGGCGGGGCAGAGCTCCCGGATCGAGAACTACCTCGGGTTCCCGAACGGCGTCTCCGGCGCCCAGCTCACCGACCGGGCCCGCCGGCAGGCGACGAGGTTCGGCGCGGAGATCCTGACCGCGCGCGAGGTGACCGGCCTGGAGATCTGCGGCGCGGCGCGGATCGTGCGGTTCTCCGACGGTTCGGCGGTCGCCGCGCACAGCGTGATCCTGGCGACCGGCGTGTCCTACCGGCAGCTTCCGGCGCCCGGTGTGGAGGAGTTGACCGGGTGCGGGGTGTTCTACGGCTCGGCGCTGACCGAGGCGCCCTCCTGCCAGGGACAGGACGTCTACATCGTCGGCGGCGCCAACTCCGCGGGGCAGGCCGCGATGTACCTGTCCCGGGGCGCGAAGTCGGTGACCCTGCTGGTGCGCGGGGCGTCACTGGCGGCGTCGATGTCGTACTACCTGATCCAGCAGATCGAAGAGGCCCCCAACATCACGGTGCGCACGGGCACCGTCGTGGACGCCGCGCACGGCTCGGGCCATCTGGAGAAGCTGGCCCTGCGCGACACGGCCACCGGGGAGACCGAACTCGTCGACACGCAGTGGATGTTCGTGTTCATCGGCGCGGCGCCGCGGACCGACTGGCTGGGCGGCACGGTGCTGCGGGACGGGCGCGGGTTCATCCTGTCCGGGCCCGACCTCACCGCCGACGGCCGGCCGCCCCCCGGGTGGGAGCTGGACCGGCCGCCGTACCACCTGGAGACCAACGTGCCCGGCGTGTTCGTCGCCGGTGACGCGCGGGCGGAGTCCGCCAAACGGGTCGCGTCCGCCGTCGGAGAGGGAGCCATGGCCGTGTTGCTCGTCCACCGTTACCTGGAGCAGTCGTGAGCGGCCGGCGGATGCCGTGCAGCCCCGGTGAGATCGGCTCGCTGTTCCTGTTCGAGAAGCTCCGGCCCGAGCAGATGGGCCGGCTGTGCGCCGAGGGGCGGGTGGAGATGTTCGACACCGGCCCGGTGTACACCGAGGGCGAGCCGGCCACCTGCTTCTACGTGATGATCGAGGGCACGGTGGTGCTCTCCCGCCGGGTCGGCGGCGACGACGTGGAGGTCACCCGGACCTCGCAGCGCGGGGTGTACTCGGGCGCCATGCAGGCCTACTTCGGCGACCGGCTGCGGCAGGTCTACATCAACTCGATGCGGGTCACGGAGCCGACGCGGTTCTTCGTGCTTCCTGCCGACGTGTTCGCGGACATCATGCGGGAATGGTTCCCGATGGCGGTGCACCTGCTGGAGGGGCTGTTCTTCGGGTCCAAGAGCACCCAGGCGGCCGTCGGACAGCGTGAGCGGCTGCTGGCGCTCGGCTCGCTGTCCGCCGGACTGACCCATGAGCTCAACAACCCCGCGGCGGCGGCCGTCCGGGCCACCGCGACGCTGCGGGAGCGGGTGGCCAAGATGCGGCGCAAGCTCGCCTTGATCGCCGAAGGTCCGTTCTCCCGGGACCAGTTGGCCGGCCTCATGGAGATCCAGGAGCGTACGGCCGAGCGGGTCGCCAAGGCCCCGGACCTCAGCCCGCTCCAGGCGGCCGACCGCGAGGACGCCCTCATCGACTGGCTGGAGGACCACGGCATCGAGCAGGGCACGCAGTTGGCGCCCACCTTCGTGCAGGCGGGGCTGGACGTCGACTGGCTGGAGCAGGTCGCGGCGGCCGTCGACGAGGAGATCCTGCCGGGTGCCGTGGGGTGGCTCAACTACACGGTGGAGACGGAGCTGCTGATGGACGAGATCGCGGACTCCACCACCCGGATCTCCCGTCTCGTGGACGCCGCCAAGCAGTACTCCCAGCTGGACCGTGCCCCCTACCAGGTCGCCGATGTGCACGAACTCCTCGACAGCACCCTGCTGATGCTGTCGGGCAAGATCGGTCCGCGTATCGAGGTCGTCAAGGAGTACGACCGTACGCTGCCGCGGGTCCCCGCCTACCCGGCCGAACTCAACCAGGTGTGGACCAACCTGATCGACAACGCGGTGTCCGCCATGGACGGCGCGGGCGGCGAGGGCACGCTGACCGTGCGGACCGCGCTCCACGACGACCGGCTGCTGGTCGAGTTCCGGGACACCGGGCCGGGGGTGCCGCCGGAGATCCGGGACCGCATCTTCGACCCGTTCTTCACCACCAAGCCGGTCGGCCAGGGCACCGGCCTCGGGCTGGACATCTCCTGGCGGATCGTCGTCAACAAGCACCACGGCGCCCTCCGTGTGGACTCGGTGCCCGGCGACACCCGGTTCCAGGTGCTGCTGCCGCTGAGCGCCGGGGAAGACGACGAAATGGCGGCCGGATCGCCGCTCACCGCCGAGGACCACCCGACATCCGAGGAGCCGACATGACCCGTGACACCGGAATCGACCCCAGCGTGCCGCCCAGCGGCACCGGCTGCGCCGAGTGCGACACGGCCGGTGGCTGGTGGTTCCATCTGCGGCGCTGCGCCCGCTGCGGCCACATCGGCTGCTGCGACGACTCCCCCGGCCGGCACGCCACCGCCCACCACCAGGCCACCGGGCACCCGGTGATCCGCAGCTACGAGCCCGGCGAGGGCTGGTTCTGGAACTACGACACGAACGAGTTCTACGAGTCCGGACCCGAACTCGCGCCGCCCGAGAGCCACCCGGCGAACCAGCCGGCCCCGGGCCCGGAGGGACGCGTCCCGGCGAACTGGGCGGACACCCTGCGCTGAGCCGCGCCCCCCGCCGTACGTGCGGATGCCCCGCCGGGGCGGGGCATCCGGGTCACCGTGTTCGAACGGTCTGTCAGCGGCCGGCGGCCGGGGTGTTGGCGGCGGTGACGTTGACCGCGGCCCAGGCCCGGTCCACCGCCTTGTACTCGGTGCCGGTCGCGCCGTAGAGGTCCTTGGCCGCCTTCAGCGTCGCGACGCGCGCGTCGTGGAAGTCGGTCGTGGAGACCATGTAGCGGGTGAGCGCCCGGTAGAACACGGCCGTGGCCTTGGTGCGGCCGATGCCCTTGACCGGCAGTCCGTCGTAGGTGGGCGAGTCGTAGGTTACGGCGCCGATCTGCTTGCTGCCGCTGCCCTCGGCGAGCAGGTAGTACGCGTGCGAGGAGACGCCGGAACCGGCGTGCACCTCGGTGAAGTACACCTCGGGCGACCAGTAGTCGATCGCGCCCTCGAGCTTGTCCAGGGACGGCCGGTCGAGCCTGCGCAGGAACTTCTGTGCCAGGCCCAGCTTCTCGCCGATCAGGTAGTTCGGCGGGTTCTTCGGGTTGTTGGCGTGGAACTCGACGCCGGAGCCGAAGATGTCGGCCAGTGACTCGTTCAGCGACCCGGGCTCGCCGTACTGGTTGCCGGCGTAGTCCACGAAGGTGGGTTCCAGTCCGGCGGTGGCGTCGACGACCCCGTGGGTGAGTTCGTGGCCGGTGACGTCGAGGGCGACGAGCGGCTTCTTGAACATCAGGCCGTCGCCGTCGCCGTACAGCATGCAGGTGCACGCCGGGTCCCAGAACGCGTTGGCGACCTTGTTGCCGAAGTGGACCATGGCCTGGGCACCCTTGCTGTTGTTCTTGATGCCCTTGCGCCCGAAGTACTTCTTGTAGAAGTCCAGGGTCTTGGTGATGCCGTACTGCGCGTCGACGGCGGCGCTGGCGCGGCTGGAGACGGCGCCGTTGCCCCACTTGTTGGTGGTGCTGGTGAACTTCGTACCCCGCGCGAAGTTCTCCAGCGGCTTGTTCTTGGCGTCCCGGGTCTCCGTGCCGTACCGGCTGGGGTCCTTCAGCAGGAAGCTCTTGCTCGCCGTCTGGGTGGTGGTCAAGGAGACCTTTCCCACGAACAGGGAGGAGCCGGTGCCCGTCGCGGTCCGCGGGTAGCCGACGGCCACGGCCGACGGCGTCGCGGCGAGGGCGGCGGCCGGCGGGACGCTGCCGGTGGCCGGGTCGAGCGTCTCGCCGCGCCTGCGCAGGGTCTCGACCAGCCTGGGCGAGAGGAACTCGTCCCGGTCGGGCGTGTCGCTGCGCACCTCGCCGGTGACGGCGTCGACGACGACGGTCCGGGAGCCGCCGCTCTCGGTGGTCGCGGGCGAGGTGACCCGCACCTCGTAGGCGAGGGCGGAGGCGCCGCCGCGGGCGTCCACGACGAGCCGGGCGGTGCCCGCCTCGCCGTGGGCGGCCGAGGCGGCCCTGGCCGTCGCCTGTCGCGGGGTCAGCGTCGCCCGGGTGACGGCGGGCCGGACGGTGTGGCCTGCGGCCCGGGTGACGCCGGTGTACCTCAGCTGCCGGTCGAGGTGGACGACGAGGTCGCCGCCGAGGACCGGCAGTCCCCGGTGGGTGCGTATGAACCGGACGTGGCGCGCGCCCTCGGGGTCGAACAGCACGTCCTGCGCCCGCAGTTCGTCCCCCTGGGTGACGCCGGTCGCCGACGCGTGCGCGAAGGCCGCAGCGTCGGCGGCGGCCACCACCGAGGCGGTGGAGGTGCCGGCGGACGACACGGTGTGGTCCTGCCCCCCGACGGGGGCGGCCAGCGCCGGGCCGGCCAGGCCCGTGACGGCCGTCGCCACCGCGACGGCGAGCGCCACGGTGCGTATATGGGGTCTGTGCACTCTCGGGAGTTCCTTCGTTCGTGGCGGAGGACCGGATCGCCGGCCGCCGGGAGATGGCACCGGTGCGCCATGGGAGCTGGTCGGGCCCCCGGGATGGAACTCTCATGGATGGATCATGTGCATGTAAAGCACGAATGATCCATTCCGTGCAGTACAGGACAATCCTTTGCCAATCCACCCCACTCAGTGATCGGCGAATGACCAACTGTGTGTCGTCTGTGGAGATGTGACCGGATGGGAGAAGGTTGCGTTGCCCGAATGTGATCGATCTCGCACGGATCACCGCGCGGACGGAGACGGGAGAAAAGCGTATGGCCTCACGAACGGTGTGCAGCGGTGCGGTACTCGGATCGCTGGTGCTGGCCCTGCTGGCGGGACCGGCGCACGCGGCGGGCCACCGGCCCGGGACGGCGGCACCGGACGCGCTGCCCGCGCCGGACACGGCGGCACTCGGCACCCTCCTGCGCACGGCGTTGAAGCAGGGCGCGCCGGGCGCCATGGCGCGGATCGACGACCACCGCTCGTCCTACGACGACCACCCCACGGTCTACAAGGCCATGGAGGGAGTCGCCGACCGCGGGACCGGGGACTGGATCAGCACGGCCGACCGGTTCCGCATCGGCAGCGTCACCAAGACCTTCTCCGCGGTCGTCCTGCTGCAACTGGCCGCCGAGGGCCGGGTGAAGCTCGACGACCCGGTCAACCGCTACCTGCCGGGGCTGCTGCCCGACGACCGGATCACGGTGCGGCACGTGCTCAGCCACCGCAGCGGACTGTACGACTACAGCGACGAGATGTTCGCCAGGAGCGTGTCCGGCTTCGAGGCCGTGCGCACCAAGGTGTTCACCTACCGCCAGTTGCTCGCCCTGTCCCTGAAACACCCGCGCACCCAGGCGCCCGGCACCGCCTACTCCTACTCCAACACCAACTTCGTCGTCGTCGGCATGCTCATCGAGAAGCTGACCGGCCACCCGGTGCGCACCGCGTACGAGAACCGCATCATCAGGCCCCTGAAGCTGAGCGACACCTTCTACGTCCACCCCGCCATGAAGATCCCCGGCCGGTACGCGCACGGCTATCTCACCCCCGACAAGGCCAAGTCGCCCCTGGTCGACGCCACCGAGCAGACAGTGTCCTGGGCTCAGAGCGCCGGCGCGCTCATCTCCAGCACCCGCGACCTCAACACGTTCTTCTCGGCGCTGCTGGGCGGACGGCTACTGCCCCCCGCGCAACTGGACCAGATGGAGCGGTGGATCCCGGCGGGCACGGCCCAGGCGTACGGGCTCGGGCTGCGCCGCCGCGACCTGTCGTGCGGGGTGTCGGTGTACGGGCACACCGGCGCCGTGCAGGGCTACTACACCTACGCGTTCACGAGCAAGGACGGCAGACGCAGCCTGGCCGCGCTCGCCAACACCTCCAACAACGGCGCGGTGCACCTGACGATGCTGCGCACACTGGAGTCGGTGTTCTGCGGCAAGCGGTCGAAGGTGCACGGCACCGCCCAACTGCCCGGTGCGGCCGTGGAGTACGACCTCGCCCGGTGACCTTGGCGGAACAGGCGCCCCCGGGCCAGGATGCCCGCATGAAGGGTGACCTGTTTTCCAGTGAGTACGTGGTGGGCCCCGCGATCGCGCCGGGCATGTCCGTCGAGAACTCCAAGTGCGTCAAGTACACGGTGGACGGCGAGATGTTCGCCCGCCAGGGCTCGATGGTGGCCTACCGCGGCGATCTGCGGTTCGAGCGCAAGGGCCAGGGCGTCGGCGGCATGCTCAAGCGCGCGGTCACCGGGGAGGGGCTGCCGCTGATGGCGGTGCGCGGGCAGGGCGAGGCCTGGTTCGCGCAGGAGGCCCAGAACTGCTTCGTCGTCGAGGTCGACCCGGGGGACGAGTTCACCGTCAACGGCCGCAACGTGCTGTGCTTCGACGCAACGCTGTCCTACCAGATCAAGACGGTCAAGGGCTCGGGCATAGCGGGCGGCGGACTGTTCAACAGCGTGTTCACCGGGCAGGGACTCCTGGGCCTGGTGTGCGAGGGCAGCCCGCTGGTCATACCTGTCACGCCGCAGCAGCCGGTGTACGTCGACACGAACGCGGTCGTCGGCTGGACCGCCCGCCTCCGGACGTCGCTGCACCGCTCGCAGTCGTTCGGCTCGATGCTGCGCGGCGGGTCGGGCGAGGCGGTGCAGCTGATGCTGGAGGGCGAGGGGGTCGTCGTCGTCCGGCCGAGCGAGGCGACACCGCACCGGCCGCAGCAGCACTGAAAAAGCCGGCCCTTCTCACGGGCCGGGATCAAGCGAGACCTGTTGACCTGTGCGCCCCCGGCAGGTGAGGGTCGGGGCGGCGCGGATCACCACCCGCGCCGGAAAGGTGGACTGCCTTGATCGGCATCTCGGAGATCGAAACCGCGGCCGAGCGGATCGCCGGACACGTCGTGCGCACCCCGACCGTGCCGAGTCCCGGCCTGTCCGCGCTGCTCGGCGCCCCGGTGACCGCGAAGCTGGAGCTGCTGCAGCGCACGGGCTCCTTCAAGGCGCGCGGCGCGACGGCGCGACTGCTGTCGCTGAACGAGGCGGAGCGGGCCGCGGGCGTGGTCGCGGTCAGCGGCGGCAACCACGGGATCGCGCTCGCGGTGATGGCCGCCGCGCTGCATGTGAAGGCCACCGTCGTCATGCCGCGCTCGGCGCCCGCCCGGTCCGTCGCGATCGCGGAGGAGGCCGGGGCGTCGGTGCGGCTGACCGACGGCATGGACGAGGCGTTCGCCACGGCCGCACGGCTGCGGGACGAGGGGCTCACCCTGGTCCATCCCTTCGACGACGAGGTGGTGGTCGCCGGGCAGGGCACCGTCGGCCTGGAGCTGGCCGCGGACGCCGGCGAGCTGACCGACGTGCTCGTCAGCATCGGTGGCGGCGGGCTGATCGCGGGCGTCGCCGCGGCGCTGCACGCACTGCGGCCCGGGGTGCGGATCTGGGGCGTGGAGACCGAGGGCGCCCAGGCCATGTCCGCGGCGCTGGCGTCCGGCGGCCCGGTGCCGGTCGCCCTCTGCTCGATCGTGACGACGCTGAGCGCGCCGACGGTGTCGCAGCTGACGTACGACCATGTCCGCGCCCTCGTCCACGAGGTGCTCGTGGTGCCCGACCGGGAGGCCGTGCGAGGCTGCCTCGACCTCGCCGAGCACGCCAAGGTCTGGGCCGAGCCCGCGGCAGGCTGCCTGCTGCCGGCCGCCCGGCACGTGCGGGAGCGGATGGGCCCGGACGTCCGGCTCGGACTGGTGGTATGCGGCGGCAACGCGGCGGTCGCCGACGTCATGTCCTGGGCGGACCGGTTCGGACTGCGCTGACACGCGCCCCACGCGCCCCGGTCCCGGCTGTGGCGGCACGGGGGAGATCCGGTCGGATGTCCGGGCATCTCACGCGGATCAGGGGTACCAGAGGGTTCTACGTCCCGATGTCGTCCTCGGAGGGCCGAAATCGTGAACGCGTTGGTGCACAAGAGTCTGGTGGTGCAGTTGCAGGCGTACGGCACGGAGCGCTTCCCCGTGCTGGCGCACCTGCGGTACGACGCCGACGACCCGTTCGCCGTCACGGTCGTCTTCGCCCACGACGGGCGGGTGCTGGCCCGGTGGAAGGTGGACCGGGGCATGCTCGGCGAGGGGCTGACGAAGCCGGTCGGCGTCGGCGACGTCCGCTTCCGCCCCGTCGCCGGCGGCGCGTCGGAGGAGCTGTGCATGGAGTTCTACGGCGACGCCCACGCCGACGGGGGACGGCAGCACGCGACGGTGTTCGTGTGGGCGTCCGCCGTCGCGGCCTTCCTGCGCGAGACCCATGCCGTGGTGGCGCCGGGCGAGGAGGAGACCGGTGTCGACGACTTCCTCGCGGAGGTGCTCGCGGGGAGCTGAGCTAGGTCCTGTCGTCACATTCCTGCCGTCGCCCGAAGGGCGGCTCCGCGGCGTCTGGTGCGTGCTCTCGGCGTACCGGGCGGAAGTCCTCGTACTGGACGTACTTGGGCTTTCGCCCGGTGTGGCGAGAGTGCGTGCCAGGCGTCGCGGGGCAGGCGGGAATGTGACGA
>NZ_JBIVPK010000095.1:0-13856 GCF_044754605.1 Streptomyces sp. NPDC093064 | reverse complement strand
CACAACACCTTCGACCCGGTGGAACCACAGGTCCTGGAAGAGGACATCACCCACGGCCGTTCATGATCGCGGTTGTGGTGACCCTCCGTGGCCCCGGCACTGAAAGTGATCCAGAACCTGAATCGTGACCCGCTTTGGGCGCTTGGGTTCTAACGCTTGTCGCAACATTCCTTGATCATTAGGGGTGTGTTGAGGGCGAGGCGGGGACGTAAGCGCAGGCTGGAGCTCGAGGCCGAGTACTGGCGTCTGCTGGCGGCCGGGGTGGGCACCGTGGAGGTGTGCAAGCAGCTCGGGATCGGGCGGAAGACCGGGTACCGGTGGCGGGCGGAGAACGGAGGTATGCAGCCGGATTATCTTCCGGAGAGGTCACGGTCCGGCCGGTACCTATCCCTGCTGGAACGCCGGCGGATTGCCTCGCTGCGCGAGCGTGGCCTGACGATCCGGGAGATAGCTGCCCGGCTCGGCCGGGCGCCGTCGACGGTCAGCCGTGAGCTGCGGCGCAACAGCCGCCCACACGACAACGGCGTCTACGACGCCGACTTGGCCCACCACCGCTGCCGGGAACGAGCCGGGCGTCCGCGTCGGGCGAAGCTGACAGTAGATCCCGAGCTGAGAGCCGAGGCGCAGGCCAAGCTCGATCAGGAGTGGAGCCCGGAACAGATCGCCGCCCATCTGCGGTGCCGCTGGCCCGACCATCCCGAGCGACATCTGTGCCACGAAAGCATCTACCGAGCCCTCTACCAGGGCGCCAAGGGCGGCCTGAGCAGAACCCTGACCAGGAAACTCCGCACCGGACGTCCACTGCGCAAGCAGCGTCGCCGCCCCGACCAGCGCATGCCCAGATTCGTCGCGCCAGCCGTCCTGATCGACCACCGGCCCCCTATTGTCGAACTGCGTGAGCGTCTCGGGGACTGGGAAGGCGACCTGGTCGTCGGCGTCCGCAGCCAGACCGCCGTCGCCACCCTCGTCGACCGCCGCACCCGCTATCTCCGCCTGATCGCCCTGCCCGACGGACACTCGGCCGGCCACCTGCGCGACGCTCTCATCGCCAACCTTCGCCAACTCCCCGAGCAAGCCCGCCGAAGCCTCACCTGGACCAAGGCTCAGAGATGGCCCGCCCACCACGAGCTCGCCCCATACTTCACCGACGGCATCTTCTTCGCCCGCCCGGCCAGCCCCTGGCAGCGCGGCACCAACGAGAACACGAACGGCCTCGTCCGCCAGTACCTGCCCAAGCGCACGAACTTGTCGCTCCACTCCACCGAGGACCTCCGCGCGATTGAAGACCGGCTGAACAATCGCCCCCGCAAGACCCTGGGTTGGCAGACCCCAGCTCCGGCAGCGGCGGACCGGTGCTCGGCTTCAGTGGCGAGTACGACGCGCTGCCCGGCCTCTCGCAGAACAAGGGTGTCGGCCACCACGACCCGCGCGAGTACATCCACGACCCCTTCGCGCCCGGCCATGGCCCCGGTCATGGCTGCGGGCACAGCGCGCTGGGCACGGCCGCGGCCGCCGCCGTCGCGCAGGCGGCGAAGAAGCACAAGCTCCCGGTGACCGTGAAGTTCTTCGGCTCGACGGCCGAGAAGACGCTGATCGGCAAGACCTACGCCGTCAGCAAGGGCGTCTACGACGGTCTGGACGCCTTCCTCGACTGGCACCCGTGGGCCAGGGGTAGTACTGCTGCATCACTGGCCGCGAGCTTCCGCCATGCTTTCCCATCAACTTGGGCGCAGAGTTTGCGCGGCCGATCGGGGAACGGCTCCGTTCGATCGGCCGCGCTGCTCACGGGCCGGGGCAGCGAGTTGGGATCATGGGGCTGTGCACTCCGGCAGGTCGCGGGAGGAGAGGTTCACGAAGTCGCGGGGAATGTAATACCCGTTCTTCTCCAGCTTGAAGAACGGGTACGTCTTCGTGGGGTTCACCCAGCAGGCGAAGGTGAACCTTTGCCCCTTGACAGCCGAGCCCATCTTTTGGCTGTCGAGGGACGGCCCGTAGTAAATGCCGGTGTCGCGTATGATCACGCCCTCAACGTTCTTGGTCGCTTGGGGAGTTGTGGGAGGCTCCACGGCGGATGCGGGCCCAGCGGCCAGCATGCCTGTCGATGCCACAGTCGCGATTGCCGCAGCGGCGGGGAGTGCGCGAAGGGTCGAAGTTCTCTTGATGTGCATCGCGGACCTCCTTCAGCTAGGAGAGACCTTCTCCATCTTGGGTAACAGACGTGGTTATATGCCGCAACCGAGCATAAATACACTGACCTGACTTGGGCGTTGCCGTTTCGGGGTGCGGGGCCGAACCGAGAACGACTGACGCGAGCCCTTCGGCTGGTCGGTCGGCCCGGCCACCGGCGCCCCGCTCGCCCTCGCGTAGCAGGACGGGTGCTCTGCGTGTCTGGGGTGTTTGACGCGTAACGAATCCGTTGCCGATCGCTGGATGAGCGAAGCGCTGGGCTGGGGATGCAGTGATCGTTTTAGGATTTTTTGTAGTGTGGTGCGGTTCCAGGCTGGGGTTTTTGTGGAGCTGCGGAAGTTGCAGCGGTCCGCCGCGTTTGCCGAGCTGCTGCCTGTCCGGGAGGGGATGCTCGGTGCCGAGCACCCCAGTACCCTCACCACCCGGAATGAGCTGGCTCGCTGGGGGGAAGGCCTAGCAAGTCGGGCCCGTTCGCGCATCGAGACGAACTGGCTGTGCTGTCCGTAACCAGCTCACCGTGCCGCTGAACATCTTGTTGAACACACACCGCAGCCCGCAGTCGAGCGAAGCCTCCCTTCAACTACCGCTCCGTTGTTGAACGGTGGTAGTCGAGCCGTGCGGCCGAGGACGTCGATGGGGGCGGGCATCTCCAGGGCTTGCCAGCGGATCGCTGCGGTCCAGGCAGCGGTTGTGGGGATGCCGAGGTCGTTGAACTGGTCGGAGACGCCCCGGCGATTTCCCCGCATGGCTCGACTACCACGACGGTACGACCGCGTGCGCCCCCCGGCACGTGCCGGTGCCGGCCGCGGGCTACTGGCGTGGCGCTCTGGTGTTGGCGGTGGCTGCCGCGGTGCCAGATGCCGGCGGCGCCAGACCCTGCGGGAGACAGGTTTTGCGGTTTCAGTCGGCCTCGTAGCGGGCCAGGCGCCGACGCAGATTGAGGTTCTCGTCATGAGCCGCCTCAAGGGCCTTTCGGAGTTTCCCTGGAAGGGTGGAAGCCCGGCCGCGACCAGGCACCCCAGCGCTGGAAGGATCGGTCGGCCATCCGCTGTCCGGGCCGCTGCTTGCCCGTGGGTGACCGAGCCGCCTACCTGTAGAAGACGGCCACGCCTCGTGGTGCGAGCAGGCACCGAGCTCCAGGCGACGCTCAACCGGCTGACGGCTGAGTTGGCGGATGCTGAGCGCCGTGCCCAGGAGGCCGACCCGTCGGGAGGTGTGGGCAAGTCGCAGCTCGCGAACGAGTACGCGTACCGCCACCGGCCCGACTACGAGGTGGTGTGTGTGGTTCCCGCCGGCGCGGCCAGTGCGCGAGGTCCGCTGGCGCATGCACAGCCGGGAAGCCGCCGCGAAGATGGCCGGCGTCCTCGGCAGCGAGGAGATGTTCACGGGTGGGCCGCGACAGCTTCAACAGCTCCAGCTCCTCCGCCGCAACAGTGCGGCCGGACCACGACGGCTCCGGCTCGTCCCTTGGGAGCTACGAGCCGCAAGCATGACGCTCACGGGGAGGGCAGCCGAGTCGCACGGCTGCCCCGTCCTCGGGGCGTCACGGGTTCGGGTGATCCTCCGTTGCCATGGTTCCCGTATAAGCTCACATATTCGGTTGTGACAGAGGAGAGGCTGACTGCGGAGTGGGTGGGGGAGCGGCGCCGGCCCGGATGCCGTCGACAACGCCGGAGCTGGGCCGCTCGCCGTACTCACGCCGTCGCGGACGCGCGGGCGTGAGGAGACCGTCCCGCCGGGGGTCCGCCGCTACTTCAAGCCGTCTCCCGAGGCGATCTCGGAGCTGACCTGCTCGCCCCCGGCGACGCGCGCCGCTGACCTCTTTGTCATCGGTGTGCCCTACCGTGGAACCACACCACGGCCAGACGCGTACCGCCGTCCGCCGCCGTCCCGAGCGCCACACGCCGCGAGGGGCGACCTGCGGCAGATCTGCTGCGGGCGACCGTCGACACCGTGCTCCGGGGCGATCCGCTCAGCCGGCCCCGGCACCGACGGCGCAGGACTCCGGGCGGTCATTCCGACGGCCCGCGATGATGATCAGGAGGTGGGCTCGTGACTGGGGCAGACGGCCGGGTGGCATTGGTGACAGGGGCCAGCAGCGGAATCGGTGCGGCCACCGCGGGTCTCCTTGCCGTGCGAGGGATGCGCGTGGTGGTCAACTACCTGCGCAACACCAAGGCGGCCGAGGAGGTCGTGGTCGACATCGAGGCCGCAGGCGGGCAGGCCATGGCCGTGCAGGCCGACGTGCGCGAGGCAGCGGCCGTCGAGAGCATGATCGAACAGGTCCAGGCGGCGTGGGGCGGCATCGACGTGCTCGTGCACAACGCGCTGATCCCGTATGCGGTCAAGTCGTTCCAGGACATGACGTGGGAGGAGTTGGGCGGCAAGATCGACGCCGAGATGCATGCGGCGTTCGCGGTCACCAAGGCCGTCCTGCCCGCCATGAGCGAACAGGGCTGGGGACGTATCGTCTACATCAGCACCGGCCTCAGCCGCCGGCCCCGGCCGGGCATGATCGCGCTGGGCGCGGCCAAGGCCGCCCTGGAGCAGTTCGCCCGTTACCTCGCCCAGGAACTGGGCCCGCAGGGCATCACGGTCAACATCGTCGCAGGCGGCCCGGTGGAGGACACCCGCATGGGGTCCGCGCTCGACGAGAAGATCAAGCAGCGGCAGGTGGCCCTCACCCCTGTGGGCCGCCTGGCACGCCCGGCCGACGTCGCCCAGGCGGTCGCCTTCTACGCCGGCGAGGACAACTCCTTCATGACCGGCACCACAGCCGCGGTCAACGGCGGAATGTTGATGGACTGACAGCCCGACCCGTATCCGCCGCACCGTCACCTCAGCACCCTACGCCGCGCCGTCCCACGCCCGTGCAGGACGGCGCGGCGATGACAGGATCGAGGAACAGCTTCATGTACAGGATCGATCTCGCCTACGTCGGGCGGGGCCTGCACGAGGAACTGGCCGCCTACATCGCCGACCAGCAGGACTACTACGCCGACGAGGGCGTCCACGTCGCACTGCGCGACGGCTGCACCTGGGACATCGAACGGCTGCGCCGCTGCGCCACCATCGGACTAGGCCGGGCACTGCTCTCCCGCCTGACCGACGGCATCCCGTGGGTCGCCCTCAACGTCAACACCCACCACCCGCTGTTCTGGTTCCTCGCCCGCCCCGGCCTGACCTCCCTGACCGACCTGGCCGGCCAACGACTGGCGGTACACGCCCCCCACACCCCACCCGGGTGCTTCGCCCGGATCGTGCTGCGCAAGGCCGGCCTCGACCCCGACCGCGACGTCGACACCGTCGTCCGCTCTCCCGGCGACTACGGCATGGACCTGCGCCGACTGCGCGAGGGCAAGATCGACGCCGCCTACGTCGGCAGCACCATGGCGCCCGAGGCAGTCGCCACCGAGCAGGGCTGGCAGGTGCCGGCCTGGGTTGGCGACCACTTCCACATCCCCACCGTGGGCGTGGCCGTCGACCCCACCTACATCGACCCGGACGACCCCGCGGTCCAGGCCGTCGTACGAGCCCACCGGCGCGCCCTGCAGGTGATCCACAACGACCCCGACACCACCGTGCGGCACATGCGGACGTTCCTGGGCGGACAGACCGAGGACGAAGTCCGAGCCCACTACGAGACGTTCATCGCGCCGTACTTCACCACCGACGGCCAAGCCGACCTCGCGGTCGGCGACAGCGCGATCATCGAGGTCGCCGCCGAACTCGATGTCCCCGCCACCGTCACGGCAGCCGAGTTCTACCGCACCGCCACAGCCTAGAACGGCCCCGGGATCGGTAGGCGTCGTTGATCGTGTAGTCGGTGTTCGGCTGCCCGTTGTCGCAGAAGCGGGATGGGCGTCACGGTGCGTGGTCGCGTCCGTCCCGTGGGGCGAAGGCTTCGAGGGCGTCTGCATCGGTCGCGCGGGCGTTTAGGAAGTAGTCGGCCCACTCGGTGATTTCGGGGTAGGACGAGTCTTGGCTGACCTGGTTGGCGGCGGCCTCGACATCGAAGTTCGTGGTTCGCAGTTCGACCCCCGGGCCCAGGAGGGCCCAGTGTGCCCCGGTTCTTCCGTAGGGCATGCCGATGCTGCCGGGGTTGATCACGAGACGGCCGTGGGCCAGGCGGACGAACGGCATGTGGGTATGGCCGCAGACCACGGTGCGGACGTCGGCATCGAGTCCGCTGAAGACTTCCTTCCAGCGGTCGAGGCGGGAGTCGACCAGGACGACCTCTTCGTCGTCACGGGGGGTGGCATGGCAGAACAGCACCTGCCCCAAGCCACGCACGGACAGGGAGAGTGACTGTGGCAACGAGCCGAGAAGATCCAGGTGGTCCTCGCGGAGCTGTTCGGCGGCCCAGGGGGCGATTGGATCGGGGATCGTGTCGCGTTGTCCCCGGCGGTATTCAAGGAGTTCGCGGTCGGCGTTTCCGCTGATCCAGACGACGCGTTCGCCGAGGCTGGTCAGCAGGTCGAGAACCTGGGTCGGTTGCGGGCCGGCCGTGATGTCGCCGGTGAGCACGATGCGGTCGGCGGCGCGCACGTCTGGTTCGGCGAGCACGGCCTCCAGGGCCGGCAGGACTCCGTGAATGTCGGACAGGACGGCTACTCGGTTCAGCATGGTTCCCACTGTGAGGTGGAGGCAGCCGAGAGGTGCGATTGTTCGCCTGACGCGTAGCTCAAAGTGGGGCTGTTTCAGCGTGCATGGTCGCCGGGCGCGTAGCTCTTCCAGGGGGCACCTGCCTCGGTCGCGATCCCGGGTGGCGCTCTTGTCGTGGTAGCCGAGTGCCTGGGCGATGACGGGGGCCGGGGCCTGGAGGACGAGCTGGCGGATGGCGGACGTGCGGCCTTTCCCGACCGGAATGCCGAGGCGCCGTAGCGCGTCGCGCAGAGTGGCGGGGTTCATGGGCTGGCTCGGGCGGCGTCCGGGGAAGAGCCAGGGCGAGTTCTGGTTGATGGCCGGGGTGCTTGTGGACAGGGCCTGTAGGTAGTCGAGTAGGAGGGTGGCCACCGGCTCGGGGACTGGGGTGGGCGGGTCGCCGAGCCGGAGCGTAAGGTGCTGGCCCTCGCGGAGGACATCGTCATGCGGACGATCCGGCTGACGGGCTGGGCGAACAGCAGGACCAGGCAGGCGGCGACCCGGACCCTCAGCGAGGTGCTGTCGTCGGCGAGGACCCGTTGCAGGGCGGTGATGCGCTGGTGTTGGCCCATCGGGTGGGGGTTGGTGGTCGGGCGGTTCGGGAGGGTCAGCCGCGGCATCCTGGTGCTGTCCATGCACCACCGCAGGAACGCCTGTGCGGCGCCGGGTGGCGTACTTCTCCGCGTGCCAGGCATCGAGGTCGGCCTGGGTGCAGGCGCTCAGCGCGACGTCGCGGGCGGCGAGCCAGACCAGGAAGGCGCCGGCCTGGGTGATCTGCTGGCGGCACTCCTGCGTGGTACTGGTGCCCAGCGGGCTCTTTGCCGCCTTGGCGCGGAGCTTGCGGAGTTGGTGCCAGGTCGCGAAGTGCTGGAGCAACCTGGCGTGTTCGAAAGGGGGCTCTGGAGCGGGTCGACGAGATCGCTGCCTTCCGCCTGGGGAAGGTGAAGGTCGAGCAGATCCCGCCGAACCGGCTGGCAGCGCCGGCGAAGAACGGGCTGGGCTCGAAGGCCCCGAACCTGGCCCGTACCCCGGAGCCGAAGCGCACGACGATGGTCACCGCGGTGGTCCGGTCGCTGGAGGCGGCGGCGATCGACGACGCCCTGGACCTGTTCGCGATCCTGATGCAGGTCAAGCTGATCAGCTCGGCGAAGCGGGCCACGAACAACGACCGGCTGTCGACGCTGCCCCGGCTGGAGAAGGCGTCGCGGGTGATAACGGCGGTCTGGCGGGTGCTCTCCGAGGAGTTGGGCCTGGTCGAGGAGCACGGCACCGATCTGGACGTGGCCGCGCTGTGGCGGGCGGTGGAAACGGTCGCCCCGCGCGAGGAGGTCAACGCCGTCGCGGCGACAGTGGAGGATTTGGCCCGCCCGGGGACGACAGGGCCGAGATGGCGATCCGCGCGCTGCTGGCCGCCCGGTACAACACGGTCCGTCCGTTCCTGACCCTGCTCGGGGAGTCGACGGCGCTCGGAGCCGCGTCGGGAGGGCGCCGGGTGCTGGCCGCCGTGCAGAAGCTGCCCGCGCTGTCGCGGCGCCGGGTGAAGGACAAGCCGCTGCTGCCGAGAGAGATCGACAGCAAGCTGGTGCCGCCGGCCTGGCGGCGGGCGGTGTTCAACAACGCGGACCTCCCGGCCGGGGCGGTGGACCGCGACGCGTACGTGGTGTGCGTGCTGGAACAGCTTTACCGCGCGCTTCAGCGCCGGGACGTGTTCGCGTCGCCGTCGAACCGGTGGTCCGGCCCGCGGGCGCGGCTGCTGGACGGCAAGGCGTGGGAGGCGGTGCGCGAGGACATTCTGGCGGGGCTGAGCCTGAACGAGCCGGTCGAGGAGCATCTCAAGGGTCGGGTCAAGGCGTTGGATGCGGCCTGGCAGTTGATGGCGGAGCGGCTGGAGGAGGCCGGGCAGGACGCGAAGCTCAGCTTCGAGGTGCAGCCCAACGGCAGGTTGAAGCTGAACACGCCGGGCCGTCGCTGAAGTACTACCACTTCAAGCGCGGCATCACCTGGCTGAATGCCGTGGACGACCAGGTCGCGGGCATCGGGCAGATGGTCGTGCCGGGCACCCTGCTCGACTCTCTGCACATCCTGGACGCGCTGCTGAACCTGGACGCCGGGGTGTAGCCGGAGATGGTCGCCACCGAGAACGCCTCGTACTCCGACATCGTGTTCGGGCTGTTCACGATGCTGGGCTTCAACTTCTCGCCGCGCCTCAAGGACCTGGGCGACCAGCGGTTCTGGCGGGCGGAGATGCCCTGGTGGGGAGACCGGCGAGTACGGGCCGCTGGAGGACCTGGCTCGCAACAAGGTGAACCTGACCAAGGTCACCACGCACTGGCCGGACATGCTGCGGGTCGCCGGCTCGCTGGTGACCGGGCAGGTCCGCGCGTACGACCTGCTGCGGATGTTCGGCCGCGAGGGGCGGCCCACGCCCTTGGGACAGGCGTTCGCCGAGTACGGGCGGATCGCCAAGACCCTGCACCTGCTCCGGGTCGTCGACCCGGTCGACGACACCTACCGCCGACAGATGAACCGGCAGCTCACCGTCCAGGAGTCCCGTCACAAACTCGCCCGCGACATCTGCCACGGCAAGCGCGGACAGATCATGCAGTCGTACAGGACGGGGCAGGAGGACCAACCCGGGGCGCTCGGCCTGGTCCTCAATGCCGCCGTGCTCTGGACGACCCGCTACCTCGACGCCGCCGTCGACCACCTGCGGGCCCTGCCGCCCGAGGAGCAGAAGCACGACGTCCTGGACGAGGACGTGGCCCGGGTCTCCCCGCTGAAGCACGCCAACCTCAACTGCCCGGGCCGCTACAGCTTCGCTGCCCGCCCGCCACGCGAGGGCCTGCGCCCACTGCGTGACCCGGCGACCGTCCACCTCGACGAGGACGACGAGGGCACCGGCGAATGACGCGGCGTTAGGGCGCCTATCGGGTCGTGATCAATGAGTATCGCAGCTTCCGGGGCGGGTGCCCGTCTGGGGTGCGGGGCCCGGCGATCTGCGGCTGCGCCGTGCGGACGCGAGTGACCCGAAGCGTTGCCGTAGGCAGGCGGGATCCGAGGACCCCGGCCGCGTGCCCGCCAGGATGGTGTGTCAGAGCACAGCGAGCCGGTCCACCAGCAGTTCCACCCTCTGCTTGGTGTCCTCCGGCGGCAGCCGTCCCGCCCGGGTCAGGGTCGCGAGTCCGTGCAGGGACGCCCAGAACACCTCGGTGAACAGCCCCGGGGCGACGCCGTCCCCGGCGACCTCGCCCAGGCTCTCCAGCAGCGCGGCGAAGGCGTCCTTCAGCGGCTCCGGGGTGTCCTCCTGCGCGTACGCCAGGCCGCCGTCGAGCTGGAACAAGGCGTCGTAGACCGCCGGGTTGCGCTCGGCGAAGTCGAGGTAGGCACGGGCGAGGGCGGCGACCCGCTCACGCGGGCTGTTCGCGGCGGACGCCGCGGCCCGCACCGCCACGGCCATCTCGGCGGCGCCCTCCAGGGCGACGGCGCCGATGATCTCGCGCTTGCCTCGGAAGTGGCTGTAGAGGACGGGCTGGCTGTATTCGATGCGCTCGGCGAGCCGGCGCGTGGTGACTGCGTCCCAGCCCTGCTGCTCGGCGAGTTCACGGGCCGTCGCCACGATGAGGCGCTCGCGGACCGCCCGGTCGCGTGCCTTGCGTTCCTGTACCGACATAACTCGAATCCTAGCACCGCTAGACAAGCAAGCGGCAGTAGTACTAGCGTTGCCTACATCGGCTAGCAGCGCTAGATCCCGGGAGGGGCAACATGCTCAGCGCACTCGAGGTCATCACCACCGTGGTCGTCGGCCTGATGGTGGGGGTGGAGTTCTCCGTCGCCTTCGTGATGAACCCGATCTTCAACGCCCTCCCGGAGGACAGTAACCAGCTGGCCCACTCCCACGGGGGCCGGATGCTCGGCGCCGTGATGCCGTTCTGGTACATCGGCTCACTCGTCCTCGTCGCGGTCTGGGCTGTCGCGGGATGGCACCACCACGGCACCGGCCTCGTCGTCACCGCCGCCGCGCTGCTGATCGCCAGCGTGATCATGTCGCTCCTGCTGCTCGTCCCGATCAACAACCGGGGCAAGACGTGGACCCCTGACAACCGGCCCGACGACTGGAAGCTGCAGATGAAGCGCTGGGACCGGTACCACTACGTCCGCGTCGCCGTCATCGTCGCCGCCTTCGCCCTGCTGGTCGCCGCCCTCGCCTGATACCAAAGCCGCCCCGGCATGCACTGGTTCACCCCTGTATGTCGACAGCCTTCGCCCCGTCGGGGTGAGCCCGACAGGGCTTCGGATTTCTGACCCCGCGGCCCGACGCCGCGCTAGTGGCGCACGACCCGTGGCGCGGCGGCTTCACCGGCTACATCGAGACGGTCTGCGCCGTGCAGGCCGCCGACCGAGGCTTCGCCGACGTCCTGACGATGAGCCTGCCCGGGGTCGAGGCCCTGGAGGCGTGTCGCGCCGAGGCGTATCAGGGCTTCCTGGAGCTCATCGCCCGCGCCCAGGACAGCGGAGTCCTGCGCGCCAACTGGACCGGAGGCGGGACTGCGGCGGCGGGGTCGCGGATCTCGTCCGGCCAGAGCACACCGTGCAATGCGATCACGTCGCCGCGAACCTGTAGCAGGCCGAGCCGTTCACGGTCGTGCCACGCGTAGGTGCGACCGCCACTTTTGAGGCGCGCTGCAGGGCCTGGCGCAGTAGCACGTACGGCTTCGCGGCGACGCTGCCCTGGGGCTGGAGGTGGTAGCCGGTGCCGATCCGAACAGGGTCGACGTCGGGGGCCGGGAGGAAGCCGACCAGCTCGATCGCGCGCATGGTGGGTAGCGGCAGTTGCCGCAGTTCTTCGTCGGTGAGCGGGATGATGCGGCCGCCGGCCGTCTCGTAGCCCTGGCCGATCTCCCCGTAGGAGACTTCTCGGTCCTCGATCTCGCACCAGTAGCGGTTGCGTACCAGGCCGTTGTCGACGGTGTGGATCCGGCGGAAGCGAACGCTGTGATCCTCGGTTGCGCCCAGGACGGCGATCGGGATGCTGACCAGCCCGAACGAGATGGCACCGGTCCACACCTTCGGGGGCATGACACACCTCCAGCCCCGAGCGGTATCAGCCTAGGACGCCGCCCGGCCCGGCACGAGGAAGGCCGGCGGGTGCCCTTGCCGAGCTCAGCGTCAGGCCGGCAGTGTCCGCAGGCCTCGATGCCTTCGCTCAGAGCCCGCAGGGCGACGTCCCGGGGCACGCCTTTTCAGCGTGTGCCTGCCATAGGGCAGCCGACGTGGACGGCGACCGGCGGTGAGTCGCGGTGCAGGCCGCCTTCGAGGATCCGGTCGGGCGTGGCCGGCCGGGCCTGCTCGCCGCGCTGGCGCTCCTGCTCTCGGCGTTCGGTTGTGGCGATCTGCTGCCGTACCCGGTCGAGGGTGAGGACGAGCCACGTCTCCAGGATGCGGAGGCGGGGCAGGTCAGGCGACAGATCGTTCACATGTTCGATTCTAGGTTCGCGGTGGGAGACTGCAATAAGGGCCAGTCCTGACCTCTCGCAGCGAAGCTTGAGCGATTCTCAGCGAAGGCTGGTGCCAGGCGTCACCGATGGTTAAGCCGCATGGCCTGGCTGCGGTAGCCGTCCTACGCCTGCGGAACCCGCAGCCCGACCCGGGCGGTGGGGTTCTGTGCTGAGTGCGAGTACTCATGTTTGCCAGGACGCCAGATGACAGGCTCCGCGACATGACGTACCGGGGATACTGTTCCGAACTGCCGTCACCCTGGGGGGACACGACCATGACCAAGTTTCTGAGATCCGCCTTCGCGGTCACGCTCCTGGCCTCCGTCACCGCCTGCGGTGCATCGTCCGTGCCGGCTGTCTCTGCGGGCACGCCTACTGGCTCGGGTTCTGCCGAGACACCCCGTTCGGCAAACCCGGAGCCAGTCGCGGCCGTCATGCCCGACGTCGTCGGTGGCAACGCCGGGCGTGCGCAGGAGCAGATGAGCTCCGAAATAGACATGATCTTCGAGGACGCAAGCGGGCAGGGCCGTCCGGTGGACGACCCTGCTGACTGGAAGATCTGCAACTCCAAGCCGGGCCCAAACCAACAGATCACTCATTTCCCGGTGGTCTTCGGCGTGGTGGGAGTATCGGAGAGTTGCGAGGACACGGTGCCGGAGTGATGTTCCGGGCACTCCGGCGGCCCGCCATGGTCTGCAATGATCCGCGTCGGTGACGCGCTGACACCACCAGCCGGACGAACTCCCACAGAACCTAGGCCACGCTGATTCGGCAATGTGACGGTCTGCGGGAGAGTGTCAGTTGGGCATCGTCACCTGAGTGTCGGTGGCGCAGCCTCAGCGACCTGGTGATTGGCACTGACGGGTGGTGCTCATCTGTTGCTGACGTGAGTGACAAAGGCCAGGTCATTCTCACGCCGAGTGCTACAGCAAGTGCTGAGTTTGCGCTGGTCAGCGACCTGACTGTCGTGCTGTGGGGGACATCGTCCGGTCGGCGGTGCGGAACTGCTGCGTGTCAGCACGGTTATTGACCTTCAAAGCGTGGTGTCGACAGGGGCTGACGGCCCATGGTCCCTGCGGTATGGCGGTTGCATGCGGTATGCGCAAGGGGGCGGACTGACCGAGGAGCGGCGGGTCTTCCGCGAGGAGCTGAGGATGGAGGCGGCCGAGCGGTTCGTCCGGGGTGACGAGAACGCGGTCATAGCGCACGACCTGTGGGTCAGCGTCCGGTCGGTACAGCGCTGGCGCCAGGCCCGGTCCCAGGGCGGACCGAGAGCCCTGGCCTCCAAAGGGCCGGCGTCATTACCGCTGCTCAGTGACGAGCTGTTCACCGTGCTGGAGCAGGTGCCGGCCAAGGGGCCGGTGGCGCACGGCTGGCCGGACCGGACCTGGACTCCGTCACGGATCAAGACGCTCATCGGGCGTCGGTTTCATAAGAGTCGACCGTTCACCTGCGGTGACGCCCCGCGGGCGTGAAAATCGGTACAGGGGCTGTCCGCCGACGCCGCTTGATGTTTGGGCTGTGAGCCCG
>NZ_JBIVPK010000094.1:0-14539 GCF_044754605.1 Streptomyces sp. NPDC093064 | reverse complement strand
GCCGGTGAAGTCCTGCACCGTCGCCAGCGTCGCCTCGCGCCCGGCCTCACGGCTCCTGGCCTCCAGATCGGCGCCCTTGACACCCTGCCGGGCGTACTTGTCGTGGGCGCCGGTGTAGGCGTTGGCGTAGGCTTCCTTGATCTTGTAGTGGCCCTGTGCGGAGCCGTCACCGTTGAGGGTCTGCACGTAGTCGTCGCGGGGGATGGAGAACGCCTGGACCTTGCCGCCACCGGCAGGGATGTGCATGAGGATCAGGGTGTTGGTGTTGTAGTAGCCGATGCTGCTGGATCCGGCGTGCAGTTCGCGCTGCACGAACCTCCGGGGCAGGTCGTTGCCGTTCATGTCCTTGCGCGAATCCAGGCCGATCAGCAGCAGGTTCACGGCGTTGTCCAGGTGCGCGGGCGCTTTCTTGCGCACCGCGTCCAAGGCGTTGGACGTGGTGAGCCCGCCCATCAGGGTGTGGTACGCGTACCAGGTCGCTCCGCATCCCAGCAGCAGGGCCGACGACGCCGTCCACACCACCACGCGCAGCGCGCGTATCCCCAACGAGCGTCGCCCACTGCGGACAGCGGCCCGGCGCCGACGGCGCCCTGTGGACTCAGACACCGCGGGCCCTCCGCACGCCGAACCGGAGGAGAGCTGCCGCCAGGGCCACGACGAGCACCGCGCACTCCGCGGCGGCCATCGCCGGGAACGCCGCCACGGCCCACCGCACCAGTCGTGTTTCAGGCGGACCGCCGGACGTCAGCACCGATCCGGCCGTGACAACGGCCACGGCCAGAACCGGCAGCGGGGCCACCCACCCCAGTACGCGACCGCGAACCGCCAGAAGGGCCGCGAGGAGTCCGCCTGCCGTCGCCCCGGACACCACGCCCCAACCGGGACCGTGATCCGCGACGGCATCCACCGCTACCCCCAACAGCGCAGGGCCTGCCAGTGCTGCGGCGGCTGTGCCGATCCCGGGCCCGCCGACCCGGGACGCGCCACCCGTTCCTCGAGGCGAGCGTCGCCTGCTCGGCTCGTCCTGGGACGGCGCGCGTCCCCCGGCCCCGCGCTGCGCGACCACCCGCGCCTGCTCGGGCGGGCGGCCCCGCCCTTGCGTACCGACGCCACCGACGGTCCGTTCCTGCTGATCACGCATACGCCCGCTCTCGCTGATCCTGAACATGGGGCAACGGGCCCTGCTTGCCGTCGACATCGCCCCTCTTCCACCCGTGAGACGAAGGAGTGCCGCCATTAGTTGCACAGTCGCGCAAGTGAGCAAATGCCAGGAGGGCGTGACGCCAATCAGCAATATCAAATACAGGCATTTTTCGGGCCTAACCGGAGGCATACTTGCGTTCATGCGCAAGTAGCGGGCTACCGTACGGGGCGTTGGCCGCCGTTCACCTTCTGGCGCTGAGATGTGGGGAGAAGTCGCAGCGTCTGTAGGACATCTGGCCTGGCGTGCCGTGGCGTTCCCCCGGCCGCGCTGACGCTCCCGAAGCATCCTGTTGAATGAAAGTCTGTGGATGTCGACCTTGACCTATCCCGAAGCCGTAGTTATCGGCCTGCTCCAGGGCGTCACCGAACTGTTCCCGGTCTCCAGTCTTGGCCACAGCATCCTGTTGCCGGCGCTACTTGGCGGGCACTGGGCGCGGGACCTGGATGTCTCGGCGGAGGGTTCGCCGTATCTGAGTGTTCTGATCGGCATGCACCTGGCCACGGCGTTGGCTCTGGTCGTCTACTTCCGGCGTGACTGGGTGAAGGTGACCCGTGGGCTGTTCACGTCCGTCCGCGATCGACGGATCGAGACGGTCGAGCAGAAGCTCGCCTGGTTGCTGATCATTTCCACCATCCCGGTGGGAGTCGCCGGACTACTCCTGGAGCACTTCGTCAGGGCCGTACTGGGCAAGCCGATACCCGTCTCGATCTTCCTGGCCCTCAACGGCCTCGTGCTGTACATGACGGAGCGGCTGCGCCGGGGCGGCACCGGTCGGCGCCGGGCGGGGCATGCACCGGCGGCCGGCGAGGAGGACCTGGACCCGGAGGATCTGTCCGACCGTCGGCTCACCAGGCTGTCCTTCTTTCAGGGAGCGGTGATCGGTGCGGCGCAGATCGCGGCTCTCTTCCCGGGCATCAGCCGATCCGGTTCGACCATCAGTGCGGGCATCCTCCGGGGACTGTCGCACGAGGACTCGGCCCGGTTCGCTTTCCTGCTGGCCACGCCGGTCATCGGCGCCGCTGCCATGCTGAAGGTACCCGAACTGTTCGGTCCTGCGGGTGACGGCGTCCGCGGTCAGGCGATCGTCGGCAGCATCGCGGCCTTCGCCGCGGGATACGTCGCGGTGGCCTTCCTCACCCGGTACTTCGAGACTCGTACCCTGACCCCGTTCGCGGTGTACTGCACCCTCGCGGGCCTGGGCAGTCTCGCCTACTTCACGCTCGGCTGACCACCCTCCCGCCGGTCCTCACTGAACGGTGTGTCACCTCGCCCCCGCGGTCCTCTCTGAACGGGGTGTCACCTCGCCAGCCGTCCGACCGATACAAGACGCAGCCTGCCCGCCGCGCCCATCAGATCGGCTCACCACTGTTCATGCCGACACGCACACGGGGCGTCGGGAGAGCCAGGTGTCGGCAAACAGTTGGCCGAGGGTTCAACTTGCAGGCGCTTTCGGGGTGTTTCTACGCGCGTAGTTTAAGTACGCGCCATGCCCCGTCCGTTGACAACGGATCCGGGTGATCGGCGCTTCCTAACGCGCCCTCACCCTTTCCCAATTACCAAGGAGCCCCTTCCTGTGTCGCATTCCAGCGATGTAACGATGATCCGCCCTGCGAAGCACCGCGCTGCTCCGCTGCGCAAGCGGCTGATACCACTGGCGATCACCGGCTCGGTGGTGCTGGCCGGAGTGGGCGTCCACTCCGCCTTCGCCACCCCGTCGGCCGACGCCGTCATCTCCCAGGTGTACGGCGGCGGCGGCAACTCCGGCGCCATCCTCACCAACGACTTCATCGAGCTCGCCAACGCCGGCTCCGGCTCGCTGGACCTCTCCGGCTACACCGTCCAGTACCTGTCGGGCAACCCCGGCCCGACCACCAAGTGGCAGGCCACCCCCCTCACCGGCTCACTCGCCGGCAACGGCCGTTACCTGATCCAGGAGGCCGCGGGCACCGGCGGCACCACCGCCCTGCCCACCCCGGACGCCACCGGCAACATCAACATGTCGGCCACCACCGGCACCGTCGCGCTGGTCCAGGGCACCGACCCGCTCACCTGCGTCACCAAGGCCGACTGCCTCGCCGACTCCCGCATCAAGGACCTGGTCGGCTTCGGCACCGCCGTCGTCTTCAAGGGCTCCGGCCAGGCCCTCGGGGCGAGCAACACCCAGTCGGTCTTCCGCAAGACCCTGGTCGACACCGAGGACAACGCCGCAGACTTCACCTCCGGCGACCCCACCCCGCACAACTCCGGTGGCGAGAGCACCGGTGACGGTTCCGAACCGTCGCCGACCCCGACGCCCACGCCGCCCGCCAACGCTGTCTCGGCGAAGATCCACGACATCCAGGGCACCACCCGGATCTCCCCGCTGGCCGGCAAGGACGTCAAGGACGTCACCGGCATCGTCATCGGCGTCCGCAGCACCGGTGCCTCCAAGGGCTTCTGGATGCAGGACCCGAACGCGGACAACGACCCGCGCACCAGCGAGGGCATCTTCGTCTACACCAGCTCCGCCCCCACGGTGAGGGTCGGTGACAGCGTCAGCGTCTCCGGCTACATCTCGCAGTACTACCCGGGCGGCAAGGACGCCGGCGGCCTCTCGGTCAACGAGATCGCCAAGCCGATCGTCACCACCCTCTCCACCGGCAACAAGCTGCCCGCTCCGGTCGTCCTCGACAAGAAGAGCATCCCGGCCGGCTTCGCCCCGGACGCGAGGGGCGGCAGCATCGAGGGCCTCACCCTTGAGCCCAACAAGTACGCGCTGGACCTGTTCAAGTCCCTCGAGGGCATGAACGTCCGCTTCTCCGACGCGCGCGTGGTCGGCGCGGCCAACTCGTACAACGAGATGTGGGTCACCGTCGACCCCAACCACAACAAGACCAAGCGCGGCGGCGTCTACTACGGGTCGTACAACGACCCCAACCCCGCCCGCCTCATGGTCCAGACGCTGATCACCAACCAGGCGTTCCCGCAGGCCGACGTCGGCGACACGCTCAAGGGCATCACCGAGGGCCCGCTCGACTGGAACCAGTTCGGCGGCACCTATGCCGTGCAGGCCCGCGAGATCGGCATTCTCAAGAGTGGCGGCCTCAAGCCCGAGGTCACCACCGCGGCCAAGTCCGACGAGGCCTCCCTCGCCACGTACAACGTGCAGAACCTGGCCCCCAAGGACCCGCAGGCCAAGTACGACCGGCTCGCCCAGGGTCTGATCAACAACCTCCGCTCGCCCGACATCGTCGCTCTGGAGGAGATCCAGGACAACAGCGGCGCGGTCGACGACGGCACCGTCGACGCCGACAAGACGCTCAACAAGCTCACCGATGCCATCGCCGCGGCCGGCGGCCCGCAGTACGAGTGGCGGCAGATCAACCCGGAGAACGACAAGGACGGCGGCCAGCCGGGCGGCAACATCCGCACCGCGTACCTCTTCAACCCGAAGCGGGTCAGCTTCACCGACCGTCCCGGAGGCACCTCCACCACCCCCGTGGGCATCACCGGCAAGGGCGACAAGACCGCGCTGACCGTCTCCCCCGGCCGCATCGACCCCACCAACTCGGCCTGGAACTCCAGCCGCAAGCCGCTGGTCGGCGAGTTCACCTTCCAGGGCAAGAAGCTCTTCGTGATCGCCAACCACTTCGCCTCCAAGCTCGGCGACCAGGGTGTCGACAGCCGCTTCCAGGTGCCCACCCGCAGCTCCGAGGTGCAGCGGACGCAGCAGGCGGCCGTGGAGAACGCCTTCATCAAGGAGCTGCTTGCCGCCGACCCGAAGGCGAACCTGGTCGTCCTCGGTGACCTGAACGACTTCCAGTTCTCGCCGGCGGTCCAGACCCTCACCGGCAACGGCAAGCAGCTCACCGACCTGGTGAACACGCTGCCCCAGGCCGAGCGTTACTCCTACGTGTACCAGGGCAACTCGCAGGTGCTCGACCACATCCTGGTCAACCCGGCGATGAAGCACGTCAGCTACGACGTGGTGCACATCAACTCCGAGTTCGCCGACCAGACCAGCGACCACGAGCCGCAGGTCGTGCGCGTGAAGCCGTAAGGCCGACGCAGGCCCGCCCGTCCCCGCGCTCAGTGCAGGGGGCGGGCGGGCCTCTCTGCATATGCGGAGCCGAGGCCTCCGTTGTCGCGGGGATCGACGGTGCGCGATCCTGGCGGTTAAATCCGGGGTTGAGGTGGGACGCACCGGACCGATTGTGGATCATGGCTCTGCGACAGGCTTGTGGTGTCTGTCCTCAGGGTGGAGAGCGTGGTGTCGGTGCCGCCGCAGCCCTGGCCAGAGCCGGCCCCGGAGATCGCTGCCGCGATCCTGGCGATGTACTCGGGCAAGCGGCAGGCGCCAATGCCAAGCCGAAGTCTCCACCGTGGACAAATGTCTGGAGGCCGTGCTGACCGGCCGCGGGATCGCCTTCACGCAGTCCTCGTCCCAGAGGTACTACGCCCTGCCCTTGCCGAAAACCTCATCCACCCAGGTGGGAGCCGGTGTGTGGGGAGCACGGGTTCTCGAGCACGGGCACTCGAATCGGTACTCACGCGCGGCTGAAGACCACCCGGCATGATGGCAGGTCGTGCTGCTGCGACTGGCTTACCTGACCGTGACGAACGCGTTCGCCGTGCTGCGCCTGCTGCCCATGAGCGACCGGGACAAAGACGCAGAGATCCTCGCCCTGCGTCACCAGATCACGGTGCTGGAGCGCCAACTCCGTGGCGAGAAGGCTCGGTTCTCCCCAAGCGATCGCGCGTTCCTCCCGGCTCAGCAGTTCGGCCGCGCGCCCGAAGCCCACCAGGCCGCTCTGCGCGTCTGTTCCGCCAGCGATCCGGGCCCGGGCGGCGCCGCCGGCGGAGGCGAGCACGGCCAGCAGGAACGACCGCGCGCGCCGTCGGTGCTCGACGTGTTGAGCGTACACGGCACACTGCCGGATGCCTTGGCCGTCCAGACGCCAGCCGGGTACGCGGTGCACTTGATCACAGGGGCCGCTGGCGGGGCGGTGTTCAGCACGAACTTCGTGTACGGCGCCGACACTGTCGGCTACGGTGACCGATGCCGACGGGGACAGCGTGAAGGCGCAGTTCGAGGTCACCGCCGGGCACTGGGGCTATAACTCCTCCTGCCCGCCGAACTGGTCGAACTGGACCCTGACCGGCATGGTCCAGGACTGGGCGGACGGCAGGCCCAACCCGACCGGCACGGAGCGGGGAGCACGGTTCAGCCTCAGCTGCCAGCGGGACGGGGTGTGGAAGGACATCGACACCTCGCTGTCCGACACCGGAGACGCCTTGGAGCCGCGGGCGGCGACCGCGAACGTCACGGTCGCACAAGGACGCGGTGCAGAAGGTCGTCGACGCGCCCGTGGCCACGATGCACTGGATCAAATCAGCGGACGAGACGGGGCAAGTCGATGTCGATGCCGAAAGGGACCGCGGTCTTCATGCGATCGCGGCTAATACCGGTGGCTACGTAGGTGCGGGTGGTGTCGTCCAGCTCGTACGTGTGGATGACGGGGAGGCCGTTTTCCTCCTCGACACGCCAGTAGTGCCGAATACCCGCCTGCGCGTACTTGAACGGCTTCAGCGACCGGTCGCGGTCGGCGGACTCATCCGAGACGACTTCGATGGCGAGGGCGACCTGGTCGGGGAGGTAGCACGTACGGTTCGGGTCGTATGGGGCCGTGACAGCGAGGACGTCAGGCTCGGGCCGGTTCTTCTCGTTCAGCTTGACCGTCATCTCCCGGTCGATCACGAATCCCTCGGGAGCTTGATCGTCCAGTGCGGTCGTAAGCCGGGTGACGACGCGGGCGTGCCAGGACCGCTGCGGGGACACCATGAAGATCAGCGCTCCATCGATCAGCTCGGTGTGTCGTGGGAGGTCGGGTGCGTTGTCGAGGTCATCGGCCTCCCAACCACTCGGCCGAGGCGGCAGCATCCAGGGCGGGAGCGCGTCCCATGCGGTCGTCATCGTGTCCTCCATCGAGCGCCCCGGCCAGCTTAATCCGTCAGTTCCGCGTGGCGGCGGTACGGGCCGCGACGAGAGCGGCGACGGGGTCGGCTGTGGCGGGGGCACAGGGCCACCATCGGGTGGTGGAGCTGCGGCCTTCGCGGATGTAGGGATGCCATCGATTGTCGGGGCCGAGGCGGATCTGGACGCCCTCGTCATCGGCGGTGAGACGGTTGCGCCAGACGCGTACCCGCACGGTGCCCGCGGTGTCGTCCTCGGTCTCCGTGTTGTCGGCGTTGTCGGGGTCGCTGAGGGCGGCGCGGGCCGCGGCCATGGCAGCGGGGTCGGGGGTGAGGGGCGCGCGGGCGACGGCGACGCCGGCCGGGCCGCCGTGGCGCTGGGCGCGGACCAGGCGGGCGAAGTCGAATGGAGGCAGGCCGGTGGAGCGTACGAGTTGATGGAACCAGTGCTCGCCGACGCCGCTCGCGGCGAGGCGTACGGCGTCGTCGAGCGGGGTGCAGGTGAGGGAGGCGGTGTGTCCGGCCGCAAGGGCGCGGGCGCGCTGAGCAGTGTCCCGGGTGAGGGCTTCGAGGTCGTCGAGGGTGAAGGGGGCGTCGGGTGGGGGCGTGGTCGTGAGGGGGGAAGGGACCGACCCGGGGTCGGCGGGGTCGGCGGGCGGGCTCTCGGTTCCCTCGGTCTGTGGGGCGGGCGGGGTGAAGACGCCGTCGAAGGAGGCGAACGCGTCGCGGGCGGGCACGCCCCGGCCGCGGGGCGTGCCGCCGGTTTCCGGCGCGGCGCCTGTGCGGGCCTGGCGCCGGGTGCGCAGCGCGGCGAGGACGGTGTCCTTGGTGCGGCCGCGGAGAGTGAAGAGCCAGAAGGGGTCGTCGTCGAGGTGGGCGGCGGTGGCGTAGCACAGGGCGGCGGCGTGCTTGCAGGGGTAGCCCCAGTCGGGGCAGGAGCACTCGGGGTCGAGTTCGCTCGCCTCCGGCAGCAGGGGGATGCCGGCGGTGCGGGCGTCGTCGACGAGGTCGGCGGGCATCTCGCCGTCGAGGAGGGCGGCGGTGCGGCCGGCCTGGGCGGCGATGGCGTCGAGGAGGGTGTCCCACTGGGCGTCGGTGAGGACGCGCAGGTGCACCGCCGCGTCGTACGGCCAGGGGGCGCTGCCCTCGACCTCTGCGCGCAGCACACCGGGGGTGACGGTGACCGGGCCGACCATGCCCTTGCGGGCGTAGGTGCGGCCGCGGGAGAGGCGGCCGGAATCGAGGGTGGAGGCCTCCAGGGCGTCCACCCAGGCCTGCCCCCACCAGGTGGTGGCGAAGGCGCGGCTGCCGGTACGGGGTGCCTTGCGGGCGGGGGTCATGCCTCGAACTCCTTGGAGAGTGCGACGAGTTCGGCGAGGTCGGCGTCGGAGAGTTCGGTCAGGGCGGCCTCACCGGAGGCGATGACCTGGTCCGCGAGGGCGCGCTTGGCACCGAGCAGGCGGGCGACTCTGTCCTCGACGGTGCCCTGTGTGGTGAGCCGGTGGACCTGGACGGGGCGGTCCTGGCCGATGCGGTAGGCGCGGTCGGTGGCCTGGTCCTCGACGGCGGGGTTCCACCAGCGGTCGTAGTGGATCACGTGGGTGGCGCGGGTGAGGTTGAGGCCGGTGCCGGCGGCCTTCAGGGAGAGCAGGAAGACGGGGAACTCGCCCTGCTGGAAGGCGGCGACCATTTCCTCGCGCCGGGGGACGGCGGTGGCGCCGTGCAGGTAGCGGGCGCGTACTCCGCGGTCGGCGAAGTGCCGCTGAAGGAGCTTGCCCATCTGCGTGTACTGGGTGAAGACCAGGGCGCCCTCGCCTTCGGCCACCACCGTGTCGAGCAGTTCGTCGAGGAGTTCCAGTTTGCCCGAGCGGCCGGGCAGCGGGCCGGCCTCGCGCAGGTAGTGGGCGGGGTGGTTGCAGATCTGTTTGAGCGCGGTGAGGAGTTTGAGGACCAGGCCGCGGCGGGCGATGCCGTCCGCCTTCTCGATGAGGGCCATGGCCTCGCGTACCTGCGCCTCGTACAGGGCGGCCTGCTCGCGGGTGAGGGCGACGGGGTGGTCGGTCTCGGTCTTGGCCGGCAGCTCGGGGGCGATCCCAGGGTCGGACTTGCGGCGGCGCAGCAGGAACGGGCGGGTGAGACGGGTGAGTTGCTCGGCGGCCTGCCGGGCCTGTTCGGCGGTCTCCGCGTCGTCGTCCATGCCCAGCGCGCCGCGCTCGATGGCTTTGGCGAAGCGGTCGCGGAAGGCGGCGAGCGGGCCGAGCAGGCCGGGTGTGGTCCAGTCGAGCAGTGCCCACAGCTCGGAGAGGTTGTTCTCCACCGGGGTGCCGGTGAGCGCGACGCGGGCACGGGCGGGCAGGGCACGTAGTTCGCGGGCGGTGGTGGCGTACGGGTTCTTGACGTGTTGGGCCTCGTCGGCGGCCACGAGCGACCACTTCACGGCGGCGAGCCGCTCCCGGTCGCGGCGCAGCACGCCGTAGGTGACCAGGACGAGTTCGTTACCGGCGAGGTGGTCCAGGGTGCGCTCGCCGCCGTGGTAGCGGCGTACCGGCACGGCGGGGGCGAAGCGGGCGGCCTCGCGCTGCCAGTTGCCGAGCAGCGAGGCCGGGCAGACCACGAGGGTGGGACCCGCGGTGTCGGGCTGCTCCTGGCGGTGCAGATGGAGGGCGAGCAGCGTGACGGTCTTGCCGAGGCCCATGTCGTCGGCGAGGACTCCGCCCAGCGTGAGGCGGGTCATGTCCGCCAGCCAGGCCAGGCCCCGCAGCTGGTAGCCGCGCAGGGTGGCGGTCAGGCCCTCCGGCGCCCGGACGGGGGTGCGGCCCTCGGGGTCGCGCAGCCGGTCCACCAGCTCACCGAAGGTGCCGGCCGCCTCCACCGCGACGCGCTCACCGTCCCACTCCACCTCCCCGGTCAGCACCGCTTGAAGCGCGTCCACCGGGGCGAGTTCGCGGCTGCGCCGCCGCTTGAGGCGGGCCACCAGTTTCGGGTCGGCGACGACCCACTGGTCGCGCAGCTTGACCAGCGGACGGCGGGCCTCGGCGAGTTGGTCGAGCTCGGCCTCGGTGAGTTTCTCGCCGCCGAGCGCGACATGCCAGGAGAAGTCGAGCAGGGCGTCGCGGCCCAGCAGGGTGTCCACGGTCGCGCCGGGCGCGGTCGCCGCCCCGATCTCCGCGTGCGCTTCGAGGGACTTGACCAGCTCACGCGGCCAGTGCACCCGCACGCCCGCCGAACGCAATGTGTCGGTGGCGTCCCCCAGCAGCTCCATGGCCTCCTCGTCATCGAGCCGCAGCACGCTGGGGGCGGCCTCGGCGAGCAGGCGGGTCAGCGGTTGCCAGGCGCGGGCGGCGCGGCGCAGCGCGAGCAGCGCTTCTTCCTCGGCGCGCGGACCGAGCAGGTGCTGTGCGCGAACCGGATCGGCCCACAACTCGGCAGCGTCCAGGACCAGGGACGGGTCGGCCGCGGTCCGCAGCTGCAGCACCGTGTGGAAGACACGGCGCCGCCCGGCCGGGGGCTCGACCCGCAGTTCCACACTGATCTGCGCGGCCCGCTCGGCCGCGGTTTCGGCCGCCCACTGGGCCAGGCGCGGATACAGGGCGGTCGCACGGTCGGCGTACGGGTTGCCGGGCACGGCCCGGCCAGCGGCCGGGGTGCGCGGCAGAGCGTCCGCGAGCGCGTCGCAGAACTCCCGTACCAGAGCAGCCGGTTCGGCGACTCGTACGGTCTGGTCGTCCGCCGGGGGCGCGGGGAGGTTGTGGGCGTACGGCGGCAGGGCGGCGGCCAGCGCGTCCAGGTCCCGCTTGCCCTTCGCACCGGGCGGCCCGAAGCGCCAGGTGGTGTACGTGTCGGAGGTCAGCGCCGGATACAGGCGTCCCTCGCCCAGCAGCCGAAGGGCGAGCCGGGCGACGGCTGCCCACGCGAGGAGCGAGGGATGGACCCCGGTCCCGGGCAGGTCGAGCAGGAGGGCGAGCGCGCCACCGGGATCGAGCGCCCACCCATCGACGGTGCGGGTGCGCACCCCGCTGCCGTGCGGCAGGACCAGCGGCAGCCGGACCCGCTCCACCGCCTCCGGCGCGGCGGCCTGGGCGGGCACGCGGCAGGCGTCGGCAGCGGACCGGTAGAGCACCAGACGGCCGAGCCGGGCCGGCTGTCCCGGCTCGGCAGGGGCGAACACGGCCGCCCAGCCGCCGGCGACGAGGCGCTCGCGGGCCCAGGCGGTAGCAGCGGGATCGACGAGCGGTACAGCTTCGGCACCGATCTCCCTCACGAGCAGGCTCACTTGGCGCTCCCCACCTTGAACGCGGCCTTCCGCAGCCGCTTGGCCAGGGCCTTGTCGACGGGCTTGACGGCATCGGCCAGCGCGCCGAGCACCTCGCCGGCGTGCGGGTGGCCGGCCCGCCACAGGTCGTCGGCGCGCTCGGCCAGCTGCTCGAGCGGACGCCTGCCCTCCTCGGGACCTGCCAGCAGTTGTTCGCGTAGCAATTGCTCGCCCGCCGCGACGAACGGCAGCACGCCGTCCACCAGCATCCACTCCAGGCCCCACGCGTCCTCCCCCACGGCAGGCTCGCCGATCCGGCGCAACATGGACGCCGCCGCGTGAGCACAGCCGGTGACCTTCGAGAGGGCGGCCTTGCGCAGTACCGCCTTCGCCCGCCCGGTGCGGTCCGCCTCCAGTATGGCGGCCAGCACCCGCGGGGCCTGCAGGCGGCGCAGGGCGTCGGCCGGCTCCGTGCCGTCGCAGGCGTCCACCACCTGGACAGCCGCGTCCGCCGCGGGGCGAGCCGCCAGCCAGCCCGCCACCTCCGCCGCCACGTCCGTCTCGGAGGGGTACGCAGGGAGCGCGGCCAGCAGTGCGCGGGCGTCCGCCTGGGCGAGCGAGCCGATCACCGGTGCCGGGACGCCCGCCGCCACCAGCAGCGCGCGCAGGCCGGAGCGGCCCAGCGTGGTGAGCCGGAAGCGGCCGACGGACGGCGTGCCCCGCATGCCGCCGTCGGGCCCGTCAAACAGCAGCGCGAGCACGGCGTCCGTCGGCGGAGGCTCGTGGCCCTCACGTTCGGCGGCGCCCAACAGCTCCAGAGTCCCGGCGGTGTCGTGATATTGGCCGATGAGGAGCGCCGAGACCAGCCGCCGGGCCGGGCCTTCGGGCAGCCCTTCCATGCCGTCGGTGAGGAAGCCGTCGACGGCCAGCCACTCCCCCTCGGGCAGCCCGTACGCCGCGATCAGCATCAAGAACACCAGCGGCGGGGCTTCCTCGACCAGCTCCCGCAACGGCTGCAGCCCGCCCGGCCACTCGTCCAACGCAGGGAAGGAGAGCGAGAGTTCGACCGCCGCGCCCGCCACCGCTTCCTGCCAGGCAGACAGGAGCGCCGCGTCATCGTCCTGGTCCGGCAGTTCGTCGCCGGCGTACGCCCGGTTGCCCTCCACCTCGACGAAGCCACAGTCCAGCGCCCAGTCCCAGGGCAGAGCCAGCGGCTCCATGTCAGCCGCGCTGCGGACCTTCGCCAGCCACGCGGCCCGCTCCTCGGCATCACCCCACCCGTCGGGGTCGACGCGCCACAGCTCGGCCTCCTCCACGGCCTGCCGGGCGAGCTTCGGCCGCAGCACCCCCTTCGGGGTGAGCTCCCGACCGCCGCCGCACCAGTGCCCGAGCCGCACGGCCGCCATGAAAGCGGGCACCTCGCGCACCGCGCGGGCCAGCTCCGCCTCGCCAGGCAGCCGCACGGCCGGCAACCGCAAGCCCACGGCGCCCAGGACATCGGACAGCGACACCTCGTCGTCCGACTCGTCGTCTTCGGCGAGCGGTCCCGCGCCTCCGGGCAGCGGGTGCAGACCACCGCACTCGCACCGGTATCTCCCCGGCGGAACCTGGCGCCCACCCGGCCCGCCGTGCCTCTTCCGCTTCGTGCCCACCGCCCGACGTAGCGGCACCTGCGCGAGCTCCCCGGTGAGCTCGGCGGGGTCGAAGGCGACCGGGTCGAAGCCCACCTCGTACAGGCCGGCCAGCACCTCGTCGTGCAGGCCGTCGTACTCCGCCCACTCCTCACCGCCGTGCCGGACAAGCGTGGGGCTCGGCCGCTCCCCGTCCGCGTACCGCTCCAGCAGCCCGGCCAGCCCCCACACACCGCCGAGGTCCTCGGCGGGCGGCATGGCCCGGCGCCCGCCCGCGCACACCGCGTGCTCCCCTTCACCCTCCCGGGCGGGGCGCACCGCCTCCACCGTGATCCGGTGCAGCCAGTCGTCGCCGAAGTCGTACGTGTAGTCCATGCGGTCGCCGGTGCCCGGCAGGACATCCGCGAGGCCGGCCTCCTCCTCGTCAAAGACCGGGATGTCGAGGTCCTCCCGAGCGGCGTACCGTCCGCCGGCGCGGTCCTCGAAGACGTGCAGGTGCATGCCCTCCCAGCCGAACGCCACCTGGATCACGTCGTGCAGCGACCTCAGGGCGATGTCCGAAGGCACCACCAGCCGCCGCCACACCGGAGGTTTCATCCCCACCAGAGCAACCTTGAGCTGGTGGACAAAAGCAGTGCGCTCCCCGGAGCTGCGCTGGGTGGTCATGGCTGAGGGCTTCCCACTCGTCGGAGGCATAAGCTCCGGGGCACGCGACGCGCCCGCCGCTGTACGCCGAACGGCTGACCCGGCCATTCTTGCAGTCCTGAGCCACCGGCCCGGCCGCCGGGCGAAATTCCCCCGTCCGACTTGCGCACGAACCACACCTTGTGCCTGAGCTCCAGTCCCGGCCCGCACGGCGCCCGATCCCGGCGAAGTACTGATCACTGCCTCTGGTGGCGAAGTCGAGATCAGGCTGCGGCTGCGGTCGTCAGCCCAAGATCGCGGCGGAGTCGGTGGACTCGGGTGGGCGGGCGGCCGGGCCGTCCGCCATGTCGCTGAGATTCCGGTCATTCCGGAGGGCGAGGTACTCATCGGCTCCACCGGCGTCATCGGGCGTCCACTGCCCATGAACACCATCCGTACATCATCGGGCAGTTGCTGGCTTACCGGCGCAGGGTGCGTCGGGCGCGCCCCGCCCGAGTGGCCCGGTGTGACAGGGGGTCTTGCCCTGTCCACCGTGCGGTGGGAGATTCGCTGCAGGGCACGGGGGCAGCGCCGGTGGAGCTGCCTGGTGGTGGGGACGTCGAGGACGAAGATGTGGCCGATGTCCGCGCTCGCTCGGCGAACAGCTGGATCTACGCCTACGATGCCTGAAACCCGCCTGGACGGCGTCACAGACCCGCAATCTGTGGCCGGTCGGACGCGACAGCGTCGCCGCCGACGCGCGGGGTCACCGGTCCCCCGGGCCGCCCTTCCCCATGTGGCCGGCTCTCCCGGTCTCGGAGTACTACGGCGGCTCCGCCCCGTCCCGGACCGATCAGCGGTCGATGCGCCCAGCCC
>NZ_JBIVPK010000093.1:4758-15082 GCF_044754605.1 Streptomyces sp. NPDC093064 | reverse complement strand
ACCCCGGAGTTGCTCGATCTCCCCCAAGTCCACACGGGCAGCCTGCCGGACTCGGCACCCAAGATCAAACCAACCTAACGAAGTACTACTAGTGCCCCAACAGGCAACGTTCGCCCCGTCGCGACGCCCGGCACGCTCCCCCGAGCTCTTCGAGCAGGGGGACCCCCACTCGCCGCACCGGCCGAAAGCCCAAGTACGTCCAGTACGAGGACTTCCGGCCGGTACTCCCCCAAGCTCTTCGAGCAGGGGGGACCCCCAGAGCACGCACCGGACGCCGCTCCTTGACGGGCAAACGTTGCCTGCCGGGGCACTAGCGAGCGAGTTGACCACGGAGGGGTCCGGCGCTCGATCGCCGGACCCCTCTCGTACGCAGGGCATGATCATTGTTACGGTGCACCGCGTGTCTGACTCCTCACGCGATACCGTCGAAGGCGCCGGCTGGACGGCCGTCGAACCCGGCTCGTACAAGCAGTTACTCCCCGCCAGGGTGCGGAAGCTGTCCTGGCTCGACCCGCGCGTCCTGTGGGCCGCCCGCAACGGGGTGGTCGCCTCCTGGTTCGGGGACCCCACGGGCCGCACCCGGGACCGGTGGGTGGCGCAGCGGACGACGGCCGGCGCCCCGGCGGACAAGGTGATACGGCGACCGGAGGGGGACCGCTTCTCCTTCCTTGTCATCGGGGACACCGGCGCGGGCGACGACTCGCAGTACGCCGTCGTACCCGGCCTTCTGCAGGCCGGCCGGGAAACGTCGTTCGCCGTGATCACCAGTGACGTGATCTATCCCGTCGGGAGCACCGACGACTACGGCACCAAGTTCTTCCGCCCGTATCAGGACTATCCGGCGCCGATCTACGCGATACCGGGGAACCACGACTGGTACGAGGACCTCGGCGGTTTCATGCGCGTCTTCTGCGACGACGCCCCGCCGCTGCCGCCCGAGCCGAGGCCCCGGCCGCTCGGCCGTGCCTGGTGGCGTGCGCTGCTGTGGCACCGGCCGCGCCCGGTGGACGAGCAAGGCTTGACCGAGGCCCGGAAGTTGAGGTCGCAACCGGGTCAACAGGCCGTCCAGCCGGGCCCGTACTGGGCGATCGACGCGGGTCCGCTGCGGATCGTCGGTATCGACACCGGTCTGCTCGGCACGATCGACGCCGAGCAGGGCGCCTGGCTGCGGGAGGTCTCACGAGGGCCCCGCCCGAAGATCCTCCTCACCGGATCACCGCTGTACGTGGACGGCGAGCACCATCCCTGCCCCATCGAGGGCGGCGGCACCGTCGACGACATCGTGCGCGACCCGGCCCACCGCTATGTGGCGGCGATCGGCGGCGACATCCACAACTACCAGCGCTATCCGGTCGACGTGGACGGCCGCACCGTCCAGTACGTCGTCTCCGGCGGCGGGGGCGCGTTCATGCACGCCACCCACACCATCCCGCGCGTGTCCGTCGCGAACGTCACCGAGTCGGACTTCCGCTGCTATCCGCTGCGCGGCGACTCCCTGGCCTTCTACAGCAGGGTGTACGCCCGCCGTCTGCGGCTGCGCCGCTTCCTCACCCTCAGCGAGGCCGAGGCGATGGCCGTCGTCGCCGAGCGGCTCGGCGTCCCGTCCGTCCGTCCCAGAGGCGCGCCGGTACGGGTCACCCGGCGCGTCCGTCTGGTGGCGAGCCTGCTCGGAGCCGGCCGCCGCCCGGAGCGCCGGGCCCGCTTCCGCCTTCCGGTGCGCGAACTCTACACCCAGCTGTTCTCGCCGAGTTCGGCCACGTACAGCCCGCCGTTCTTCAAGTCGTTCCTGCGTCTGGACGTCACCGGGGAGGCGGTCCGGCTGCGCTGCTTCGCGGCGACCGGCGGACGCGCCCAGGAGATCGCCCCGCCCGTAGAGGACGAGGTCACCATCCCCCTGACCTGACCGCCGGCGTACCGGCCGCGCCCGAACCGGTCACCAGCGGCCCGGCTCGCTGCCGGTGACCGGCTCGGACGGCTTGCCGTCCGCTCCGACCGGTACGTCACCGGCGAGCATCACCCGGTGCATGATCCGCGGGAAGTCGAGGTGGGCGCTGTCGCCGGGCGCCAGGTGGATGGTGGCCCGGTTGTCCCAGAAGGCCACGCTGCCCGGCTCCCAGCGGAACCGGACCGTGTACTCGGGCCGGACCGCCTGCTCCAGCAGCATCTCCAGGATCGCCGCGCTCTCCGCCCGGGAGAGGCCCTCGATCTGCTCGACGTAGTAGCCGTTGACGAACAGCAGCCGCTCGCCCGTCTCGGGATGGACGCGTACCAGCGGGTGCACGGTGGCGATCTGGTGGCCCATCAGGTGGCGGACGTACGCGTCGTCCCCGGGCCGCGGCTGGTAGCCGACCCCGAGCCGGTGCTCGGCGCGCAGCCCGTCGACGAAGGCGCGCACCGGCTCCGACAGCCCGGCGTAGGCGGCGGCCAGGTTGGACCAGGTGGTGTCGCCTCCGAACGGCGGGACGAACTCGGCGCGCAGGATGGTCGCGGCCGGCGGGTCGACGCGGGCGCCGTGGTCGCAGTGCCAGCCGCGCAGCAGCGTGTGCCGGCGGCGCCGCAGCCACTCCTCGTGGTCCATGCCGAACCGCCCGCCCAGCTCCAGCCGGTCCGCGGTGGTCTCCACCTCGGGCACGTCCGGCGGTGACGCACCACCGCGCCGCCGCAGGACCACCGGCTCGCCGAAGCGGCGGGCGAGGGCCACGTGGGAGGCGTGGTCCAGCCGCTGCCCGCGGAAGAACACCACCTTCCAGCGCAGTACCGCCGCACGGATCTCCGCGGCCACGGCGTCGTCGAACCCTCCGGCCAGATCCACTCCGGTGATCTCGGCCCCGATGTACCCGGCGACCGGCCTCACCTCGATCCCGCCGGCCCCGCGCCCGCCCGCCGTGCCCGTGTCCGTCGTCATCCGCGCGCTCCGATGGTCGTCGTAACGGTCTCCGCCGATCGTGACAGCGTTTTCCGCCCCCGGCGACAGGGCCTCCGCTCCCCTATCCGCGGCGGGCCCGCAGCGCACATGCCGCCGCGGGGAACCCTTTCAGCCGCACGGAACCCGTTCAGGGGAAAGTGCCGCCCGACGCGCGTGGCGGCATGTCGGTTCGTCGACATCTCTGCTGTGACCCTGCCGCTGATCCCGCCCATGCTGGCCACGCCCGGCCCGCTCCCGCCGGCCGCTCAGGACGCGCGGTGGGCGTACGAGACGAAGCAGGACGGCCAGCGCGTGGTGGCCTATCTGCCCGGTGACGGCGGGCTGCTGCTGCGGGCCCGCTCCGGTGAGGACATCACCGCCGCCTACCCCGAACTGCGGCCCCTCGGCGGGGTGCTCGGCGCCACGCCCGCGATCCTGGACGGGGAGGTGCTGGCGCTGGACGAGCAGGGCCGGGCGAGCTTCCAGTTGCTCCAGGGGCGCATGGGGCTGGCCCACGCCCCCGGCCGGGCGGCGCGCAGGGCCGCCCAGGTCCCCGTCCACCTCGTCCTGTTCGACGTGATGCACCTGGGCACGCGCCCGCTGCTCGCGCTTCCCTACGTCCGGCGCCGCGAGCGCCTGGAGGACCTCGGCCTGACGGGTCCGTACTGGTCGACGCCCTCGGCGGTCGTCGGCCACGGCGCCGAGGCCCTGGCCGCCACCCGCGAGCACGGCCTGGAGGGCCTGATGTGCAAGCGGCTGGACTCGGTGTACGAACCGGGGGTGCGCTCCCGGGCCTGGATCAAGATCCGCAACATGCGCAGCGAGGACATCCTCGTGGGCGGCTGGCTGCCCGGCAAGGGGCGGCTGACGGGCCTGCCGGGCGCCGTCCTGATGGGCCGGCGCGCGGGCGGGCGGCTGCGCTACGTCGGCAGTGTGGGCACCGGCTGGAGCGAGGCGGAGCGGTCCGAGCTCGCCGCGCTGCTCGCGGTCCTGGCGACCGACGCGTGCCCCTTCGACCCCGTACCGGCGGTGCGCGGGGCGCACTGGGTGCTGCCGCGCCTGGTCGGCGAGGTCCGCTACAGCGTGCGCACCCGGGCGGGGATGCTGCGCCAGCCCTCCTGGCTGCGGCTGCGCCCCGACCTCACCCCCGAGGAGGCCGCGGTGGTGGACCTGCCCGACGACCTGGAAGGGTGACGGACCTGGAGAAGTGCGGGCCTGGTTAGTGGTGACAGGGCGTCAAGTTCCGTACGCCGGGCGGCCGACAGCGCCACCGGGCGCCCGCGCCGAGGTCTATTGTGTCCCGCATGTCCGTCCCCGAACTGATCCGTATCGTCTCCCGCGACTCCCCCATGGCACTCGCCCAGGTGGAACGGGTCCGCGCCGAACTGGCCGCCGCGTACCCCGGTGTGCGCACCGAGGTGGTCCCGGTGCGGACCACCGGCGACAAGTGGCTGGGGGATCTGTCCGAGGTCGAGGGCAAGGGCGCCTTCACCAAGGAGGTCGACGCCGCGCTGCTGGCCGGCGAGGCCGACCTCGCGGTGCACTGCCTGAAGGACGTGCCCGCCGACCGGCCGCTTCCGGCCGGTACGACGTTCGCCGCGTTCCTGAAGCGGGACGACGTCCGCGACGCCCTCGTGCACCCCGGCGGGCTCACCCTGGACGAGCTGCCGGCCGGCACCCGCGTCGGGACGTCCGCGGTGCGCCGTATCGCCCAGCTCGCGGCGACCCACCCGCACCTCGCGTGCGTGCCGTTCCGCGGCAACGCCAACCGGCGGCTGGAGAAACTCGCCGCGGGAGAGGCGGACGCGCTCCTGCTCGCCGTGTCCGGCCTCGAGCGCATCGGACGTGCGGACGTCGTCAGCGAGGTGCTGTCCCCGGAGGCGATGATGCCGCCGATCGGCGCGGGCATCCTCGCCCTGCAGTGCCGGGAGGGCGACGGCGCACTCATCGAGGCGGTCGGCGCGCTCGGCGACCCCGGCACGTATCGCGCGGCCACCGCGGAACGCATGTTCCTGCATGTGCTCCAGGGCCACTGCAACAGCCCGATCGCCGGGTACGCGCACGTCGACCGCGCTGGAGAACTCTCGCTGCGGGCCTGTGTGTTCACCCCCGACGGCAAGACCCGGCTGAACGCCCACGAGTGGGCGGGCCGGCTGGACGCGGCCACACTCGGCACATCGGTCGCCGTCGCCCTGCTCCGCCAGGGCGCCCGGGAGATCATCGACGGCATCCCGCACTGACGGCGCGGGCGCACCGGAGCCCGGCGGGGCGCGGCGGGGCGCGGCGGCGTACGGAACGGCGGCGGGATCAGCCCGTGGTTCCCGGTCCCGCCTGGTCGCGCAGGAAGGTGCTGATCTGGTGCGCCAGCCCGCCCTGCCCGCCGGCCGCGGGCGTGCCGGTCCCGGCGGGCTCCTCGTGCCCGTCGACACAGCCGGTCCACAGCGCGCGAGAGGTCCAGTCGTCGTCGACCCGCAGCTGGATCTGCGCGTCGATCTGGGACAGGGCGGCCTCCGGCCCCGCCGCGTACAGCACCGCAGTGACCCGGCGCAGCGGATAGACGTCGAAGCCCTCGACGAACTGCGAGTTGCGCCAGTCGACGAACGCGCCCTCCCCGTCGGGGCCGATCCGCACGTCGATCTGCCCGTCCTCCAGGTGGACGCAGAAACGCCGCGTGCCGCGGTTCTCCACGGTGACGCGGAGGCGGAAGTACGTCAGCCCCTCGGCGGCCTCGTCGCGCCCCCGCGGCGGCTCCGACCGCTCCAGGCGGTGGACGCGGACGCGCAGACCGGCATGCTCCTCGTACTCCTGCCAGTCCCCGACCACGTTCGGCTCGTACACAATGCACCTCTCGACTTCCAAGAGCTGCTTCCTATCCGCGCGCTCAGCGCACTGTCAAATGTGCGGAATGCGCCGCGGCCGGGGAATTCGCCGTCTTTGATCGCTGATCAAGCCGTGGACAGGAGGAATTCGCCGGCGGGCCGTCGAGGCGGCCTCCGGGGCGTGCCGCACATCACTCCGACGGGCGGCGCGGCCGGCGGTCCGCCGGGCGCCGTCAGCGGGCCAGCCGGCCGAGCAGCGCGGAGGCCGCGGTGATGCCGAGCGCGGCGGCCACCACGAGGACGGCGAAGTCGGTGGCGAGGTGCGCGGGGGTGCCGAGCAGCAGCCCGCGCAGGGCGTCGACCTGATAGCTGAGCGGGTTGGCCTTGCTGACGGCCTGGAGCCAGCCGGGCATGACGGCGACCGGGTAGAGGGCGTTGGAGCCGAAGAACAGCGGCATCGTGATCGCCTGCCCGATGCCCATCAGCCGGTCGCGGCTGAGCACGATGCCGGCGATGGTCATCGACAGGCAGGCGAAGAACGCCGAGCCGAGGACGACGGCCGCGGCGACGCCCAGCAGCTTCAGCGGGTTCCAGGTCAGCGCCACGCCGAGCAGGGCGGCGATGACGATCACGACGATCGCCTGGATCAGTGCCTTCACCCCGGCCGCGAACGCCTTGCCGGTGACCAGGGCGGAGCGCGGGGTCGGAGTGACCAGGAGCTTGTTGAGGACGCCCGCGTCGCGCTCCCAGATGATCTGGATGCCGTAGAAGATCGCGATGAACATGGCGGACTGGGCGATGATGCCCGGTGCCATGAAGTTGATGTACGGGATGCCGCCGGTGGGGATCGCCCGGATGCGGGTGAAGGTCTGACCGAAGATCAGCAGCCACAGGGCGGGCTGCACCGCGCGCGTGTACAGCTCGGTGCGGTCGTGGCGGAGCTTCTGCAGTTCCACCGCGCACATGGCGACGACCCGGGCGGGCAGCAGCCGCCAGCCGGCGCGGGGCTGCGGGGGCCGCAGCAGCAGCCCGATGTCGTCGGCGCTGACGGCGTCAGCCGACGCGGTGCGCGGTGCGGCGGGTGCTTCGGACATCGCGGAAGCCTCCTGAGGTGTCGTCGAGGCCGCTGCCGGCCACGTCGCGGAAGACGTCCTCCAGCGTGGGCAGCGGGTCCGTGGCCGGGGCGCCCTGGGAGCGGAGGCGCTCGCCGAGCCCTTCGCGCAGCTCGGCCGGGGTGCCGAGGGCCCGGATGCGACCGCGGTGCATCAGGGCGACCCGGTCGCAGTACGTGTCGGCCTCGTCCATGTAGTGGGTGGTCACCAGGACCGTCATGCCGGTGGCGGCGCGGACGGCGCCGATGTGCTCCCACACCCCGGTGCGGGCGATCGGGTCCAGGCCGATCGTCGGCTCGTCGAGGATCAGCAGGCGGGGTGAGCTGACCAGGGCCTGGGCGAGTTCGAGGCGGCGGACCATGCCGCCGGAGTAGGTGTTCGCCAGCCGGTCGGCGGCGTCGGCCAGACCTACCGCGGTCAGCGCCTGGGCGACCCGGTCGGCGCGTTCGCGGCGCGGGACGTCGAAGACACGGGCGAACAGGATGACGTTCTCCCGGCCGGTGAGGGCGGCGTCCGCGGACAGCTGCTGCGGGACGTAGCCCAGCAGGCGGCGTACCGCCATGCGGTCGGAGGCGGCGTCGTGGCCGAAGACGCGGACCATGCCGGAGGGGACCGGCAGGAGGGTGGTGATGCAGCGGATCGCCGTGGTCTTCCCGGCGCCGTTCGGACCAAGCAGCCCGAACACCTCGCCCGGGCGCACGGACAGGTCCACGCCGTCGACGGCCTTGGTGTCGCCGAAGGCGTAGGCGAGTCGGGTGCAGGCGACGGCGTCGTCGGCCGGCTCGGCGGCAGCGTTCCGGGTCATGGGCGATCGGCCTCCTCGTGCAGGTTCTCGGCCAGTCTGCGCAGGGCGGGGATCGCCACGCGCAGCGCGTCCCGGTCCGCCTCGTCGAGCCGGTCCACCTGATGGCGTACGAGTGCCGCGCGGCGCTCCCGCCACTCGCGCAGGCGGGACCTGGCGGCCTCCGTCAGCAGCAGGCGCGCGGCCCGCCGGTCGGCGGGGTCCGTCTCACGGATCAACTGACCGTCCCGGACGAGCTGGTTGACCAGCGTCGAGACGGAGTTGCCCGCCAGGTGCAGCTCCTTGGCGGCCTCGGAGACGCCTATGCCGGGGCGGCCCTCGACCAGGCGCAGCAGCTCGTTCTCGGCGCCGCGCACCCGGGGCACGGTCATCCCGGCGCGCAGCCGGCGGCGGATCAGCCGCTGGACGCCGACGAGGGCGTCGGCCAGCTCTTCGGGGAAGGTCTCCGGGGTCACGTCCGCCAGATTACCTCTGTAGCAGAGGTAATCACCCCAAAAGCCGGTCAAGGATGCCCCTGGCACGGCGGCGGGCGGAGTCGGAGACGGGCGGGAGGCGGGTACGGGGGCGGCTCCGGCACGGCGCGGAACCGGCGGGCGCTTCCGCATTCGCACCGCCATGGAAATGCACGCATTTCCTCCGGTGGCGATTCTCCGGATTCTGGACAACAATTGATATTCGTGCGGTCGCATACCGTCACCGCATTCCCGGAACAGTTTCGAAATCGCCGACTTCGGGAATCCCGAGTCCAGTGCTTCGGACAGGAGGCACGTCCGTGGGAGCCGGCGCGCCGGGCCCCGATGTTCATCTCCGTCCGGTCCGAGCCCCGCCCCTCCCAAGGTGTCCGTCCATCCAGCACCTGCTGAGGGAGGCGCAGCTCATGCGTACCACCGGCAGAACGAAGACCCATCCGCACGACGACGCCCCCGACACCGCCGAGGCGTTCGAGCGGCTTGCCCGCATGCCCGACGGTGCCGAGCGCAAAGCGCTGAGGGACGAGCTGGTACAGGTGTGGCTGCCCATGGCCGAGCGGATCGCCGTACGGTTCCGCGGGCGCGGCGAGGCCCTGGAGGATCTGTACCAGGTGGCCGCGCTGGGCCTGGTCAAGGCCGTCGACCACTACGATCCGGCGCGTGGCTACGCGTTCGAGGCGTACGCCGTGCCGACGGTCACCGGGGAGATCAAGCGGCACTTCCGCGACCACATGTGGACGCTGCACGTGCCGCGCCGGGTCCAGGACCTGCGCAACCGGGTACGGCGCGCCACGAAGGAGCTGGCGCAGACCACGCCCGGCCGGACGCCGACCGTGGCCGAGATCGCCGAGTACGCACAACTGAGCGTGAGCGACGTGCACACCGGGATGGAGGCCCTGGACTGCTTCGCCGCGCTGTCCCTGGAGGCGGAGGTCCCCGGTACGGACGGCTACGCGCTCGGCGACGGGCTGGGCGAGGCCGACGCGCGGTTCGACCTGGTCGTGGACCGGGTGGCGGTCAGGCCCTGTCTGGAGGCGCTGCCCGAACGCGAGCGCACCATCCTGTACCTCAGGTTCTTCCGGGGCATGACGCAGAGCCGGATCGCGCAGCAGCTGGGCATCTCGCAGATGCATGTCTCGCGCCTGCTCAGCGGGTGTTTCGCCCATCTGCGCGAGGAGCTGCTCGCCGAGGCCGGGTGAGCCTCGCCACGGCTCGCCCGACGTACGAGGGCGGCCGTGCGGGGGCGGCCGTGCCCCGCGCCGTTTCGGCGGCGTCCGGCGGGTACTCGGCAGGCGTCTTCCGTGCGCCGGTCGGACACTGGTGTCAGGCTGGTGGAAACCGGTCTGACACGACCAGGACGGGCCATGAACCACGACAGGACACCTTCCGGTAGTTCCCCCGACGTCGTCTCCACGCACTCGGTGTGCGGGGCGCCCTGCTGGGTGAGCCTGACCAGCCACGATCTCCAGGCCACGGAGGAGTTCTACCAGGCGGTGCTGGGCTGGGAGTGGCGTCCCGCCAGACTCGGCGACCACTTCCGCATCGCGCTCGTGGAGGGCGCACCGGTCGCGGGGATCGGCGCGGTGGCCACCATGTGGCAGATGGCGGTCGCCTGGACGCCGTATTTCGCCGTGCCCAGCGCCGACCAGGCCGTCGCACGGGTGCAGGAACGCGGCGGTACGGCCGCGGTCGGCCCGATCTCCTTCCCGCCGGGGCGTGCGGCGCTGCTGGCCGACCGGGACGGCGCGACCTTCGGGATCTGGGAGGGTGACCTCTTCACGGACTGGGAGACCTGGCGCAAGGCCGCGCCGGCCTTCATCCGGCTGCACACGCGCGACGCCTTCGACGCCGCGATCTTCTACGGCGAGGTCCTGGACTGGGCCTCACGGCGGCCCGGCTGCTGCGAGGTCCGCTACGAGCGCGACGAGGTGGTGCTGCGCAGCCACGGCGAGGTCGTGGCGCGTATCGAGTCCGGCGCGCTGGAGGAGGCGCCGGACCCCACGATCCGCCCGCACTGGCAGATCCACTTCCGCGTGGCCGACGTGGCCGCCTGCGCCCGCGCCGCCGAGGTCCACGGCGGCAGCGTCCTGCGCGAGGGCCCCGACGAGGCCGTACTCCGCGACCGGGACGGCGCCCAGTTCACGGTGACATCCCGCCGCGAGGCCTGAACGACGACCCATCCCAGACACCGGCCACGGCCCGACGCAAACGCCGCA
>NZ_JBIVPK010000093.1:0-4659 GCF_044754605.1 Streptomyces sp. NPDC093064 | reverse complement strand
AGACACCGGCCACGGCCCGACGCAAACGCCGCACGCCCACGGCCGCCGAGATCCACGCCGACAGCGCCCTGCGCGAGGGCCCCGACGAAGCCATACTCCGTAACCGGGACGGCGCCCAGTTCACGGTGACATCCCGCCGCGAGGCCTGAACAACCGACCGCCCCAACCATCGGCCGACGCTCGCGCCACGTGCCCGCGCCACCGGGTCCGCGCAGGCAGCGACCCGCGCGCGAGCCCCGACAAAGCCGTAGCCCCCGCGACCCGGACGGCGCCCAGTTCACGGTGACATCCCGCCACCAGGAGGCCTGAACAAGCCGCCCGTCCCCACCGCCGGCCACCGGCCACCGGCCGACGCAAGCGCCGAAGCGGTGTCGCGTGGTCAGGTGCACCGGAGCGGACGCCTGGCATCGCGGCACGCACAACACGGAGCCCGTCGCGTGCACCCCGGAGCAAGGTCCGGTGCGCCGGCGCAGGCGCGGGCCGCAGATCCCGGTCCGGGCCGGTCGGAGGTTCCGCCCGGGGCCGGAGATCCCGTGCCCGGTACGGGTCGGAGGACGTGTGGGTGCTTCGGAACCCATGGCGCCGGCCCCGGCACAGCGACAGGCCCAGGTCGCCGTCGGGTACGGCACACGGGGTGGAAGGCCGCTCCAGCCCACCCGGGCCGGGGAGCGCATCACCGGGCTGCCGATCCCGCTCGGCGCGCGCCCGGCTGTGGTCAGTGGGGAGTCTTCGGGGGGCGGGACAGGAGGATCAGGCTGCGGGGGTCGGCGCGGAGGGTGCCGCCGGGTTTGTGCTCGGCCTCGTCCGGGGGACCCAGGGGTTCGGCGGTGTCGAGGAGGGTGGTCCAGCGGTCGCCGTAGGCGCGGCCGGGCAGGCGGAAGTCGACCGGTTCCCAGTAGCCGTTGAGCAGCAGGAGGAAGGAGTCGTCCACCAAGGAACGGCCCTGCCGGTCGGGCTCGGCGATGGCGTCGCCGTTGAGGAAGACCGTGACGGAGTGCGCGTCGGAGCGCTGCCAGTCCTCCTCCGCCATCGCGCGGCCGTCCGGCAGCAGCCACACCAGGTCGGGCAGCGGCTGGTCGTTCCGGGTCGTCGTGTCCCCCTGGAAGAAGCGGCGCCGGCGCAGCACGGGGTGGGCGCTGCGCAGGCCGATCAGGTACCGCGTGAAGTCCGCGAGATCCCGCTGCTCTCGGGTCAGCCGCCAGTCGATCCAGGAGACCTCGTTGTCCTGGCAGTAGGCGTTGTTGTTGCCGCCCTGGGTGCGCCCCAGTTCGTCGCCGTGGCACAGCATCGGGATGCCCTGCGAAAGCAGCAGCGTGGCAAGGAAGTTGCGCTGCTGACAAGCTCTCAGTTCCAGGACGGCCGGGTCGCCGGTCTCCCCCTCCGCCCCGCAGTTCCAGGACCGGTTGGCGCTCTCGCCGTCCCGGTTGCCCTCGCCGTTCGCCTCGTTGTGCTTGTCGTTGTACGACACCAGGTCGAGCAGCGTGAACCCGTCGTGCGCGGTCACGAAGTTGACGCTGGCGCGCGGCCTGCGCCGGTTGTGGGCGTACAGGTCGGCGGACCCGGTCAGCCGGGAGGCGAACTCGCCGAGCGTGTGCTCCTCGCCGCGCCAGAAGTCCCGTACCGCGTCCCGGTACAGGCCGTTCCACTCCGACCACAGCGGCGGGAAGTTGCCCACCTGGTAGCCGCCCTCGCCGACGTCCCACGGCTCCGCGATCAGCTTCACACGGCTGATCACCGGGTCCTGCTGGATCAGGTCGAAGAACGCCGACAGCCGGTCCACCTCGTGGAACTGCCGGGCCAGCGTGGCCGCGAGGTCGAAGCGGAACCCGTCGACGTGCATCTCGGTGACCCAGTACCGCAGCGAGTCCATGATCAGCTGCAACACGTAGGGGTGGCGCATCAGCAGGCTGTTGCCGGTGCCCGTGGTGTCGTAGTAATGCGCCCAGTCGCCGTCGACCAGGCGGTAGTACGAGGCGTTGTCGATGCCCCGGAGGGACAGCGTCGGGCCCTTCTCGTTGCCCTCGGCGGTGTGGTTGTAGACCACGTCGAGGATCACCTCGAGCCCGGCCGCGTGCAGCGCCTTGACCATCGACTTGAACTCGGCGACCTGCTGCCCGCGCATGCCGCCGGCGGCATAGCCGTTGTGCGGCGCGAAGAAGCCGATGGTGTTGTAGCCCCAGTAGTTGGAAAGGCCCCGGCCCTGGAGCACGCCGTCGTGCACGAACTGGTGGACCGGCATCAGCTCGATCGCCGTCACACCCAGCGAGGTCAGGTGCTCGATCACCGCCGGGTGCGCCAACCCTGCGTAGGTGCCGCGCAGTTCGGGCGGCACCTCGGGATGGGTGCGGGTCAGGCCGCGTACGTGCGCCTCGTAGATCACGGTGTCGGAGTACGCCCGCCGCGGCGGACGGTCGTCGCCCCAGTCGAAGGTCGGGTCGGTCACCACGCCCAGCATGGTGTGCCCGGCGCTGTCGGCCGGGTCCGGGCCGTGCGCGGCCCGCTCGTACAGCGAGGGGTGGTTGTCGATCTGCCCGTCCACCGCCGTGGCATAGGGGTCGAGGAGCAGTTTCCTCGGGTTGCACCGGTGGCCGGCGGACGGGTGCCAGGGCCCGTGCACGCGGTATCCGTAGCGCTGCCCCGGCCCGACACCGGGCAGGTAGCCGTGCCACACGAAGCCGTCGACCTCGGTCAGCGGCACCGCGCGATGGGTGCCGGCGTCGTCCACCAGGACCAGGTCGACGCGCTCGGCCACCTCGCTGAACAGCGCGAAGTTGGTGCCCTTCCCGTCGAACGCCGCCCCCAGCGGGTAGGGGTACCCGCTCCACACGGGTACCCCTTTCCGTCGTCTTCGCCCGGTCATAGGGCCGCTTCCAGCACGGCCTGCGGCGCGCTGAGCGGAGAGGCCAGTGCCGTGACCGGCATCTCGCGCGGCGTCTGCAGACCCTCGCGCAGGGTCGGGTCCGGGGCCGTCGGGACCAGCGGGACGCGCACCCCGGCGCGGGCCCGCTGCGAAAACCAGATGATCTTGCTGCCGGTCCGGGAGGCGCAGCAGCCCCAGCCGTCACTGGTTGCCGCGATGCGGGCCAGGCAGCCGCGCAGGTCCTGGTCGGGACGCAGGTCGTGGTTGTTCTCCCCGACGGCGGTGATCAGGTGCTGGCCGGTCCACCACATCTCGATGGAGGTGTGCTTGTCGGTGGCATGCTCGTCGATGGCCTTCAGCAGCATCTCGGCACCCCCGCACACGGGGTCGACGAGGTCCTCCAGGTCCCAGAAACGCAGGTGCGCGGCCAGTATGCGCCTGACCTGCCCGACCCGTTCCGGGCTGACTTCCACGTCGAGGTGGTAGTAACAGGGCACTGCGGTCTTCATCGTCGTTGGCTCCTCACCGGCGAGGCCCACGCTCCGCTCCCGCAGGTGCGAGGAGCCCCGAAATCACGAAGCGTGAACATCTGTTGCCTCTGAGTCAGAATCCACAGTGCGCGCGCTACGCCATTCGTGCAACACGAGCAGGTCAGCGCACTTGTTGAAGATCCAACAGGACGCTGTGTCGTTGAACGTGCACCATGAGTGAAGTCTCGAGCGCCGTAAACGGGACCGCTGCCCACGCGTGCGCGGTCGCCGCCCCGGCTGTCGGGGAAACGAGCCCATCGAGCGCATCCGAAAGGTGAACGGCGCCATGCTGCTACCCGCCAAAGCCGAAGTCGCCCGGCATCTGCGCCGCTACCGGGCGTGGGAACGCGCGATGCTCGCGTCGCCCGACGACCGCCGGGTGCGGTCCACCTTCGAGGACTCGGGCTACACCCTGTGCGTGCTGATGGGCAAGCGCTGCGCGCGGGAGGCCGCGGACGCCGCCGAGCGCTATCTGTGCACCAGCCTCGGCACCTACCTGCGGGAGCAGAGCGGCCGGCCGCACCGGAGCGCCGTCCCCCGCCGGGGCCCGCCGAAGGCGGCCCAGAGGCGTTCCCGCGCCGGGAGGTAGATCCCGCCCGGCACGACCCGATTCCCCGGCCGGGCGCGAGCCCGGCCTTGAGCACGGTGGAGGTGACACCCATGAGTTCGAACCCGAGCCAGGCCGCCAGTACGGCCTCGAGTACGGCCCCGAGGATCGGCCGCATCCCGGTGCGGGACGTCCGTCCGGCCGTGGAGGGCGGCAGGCGAGCGGCCAAGGCGGTCGCGGGAGAGACGTTCCCTGTCACCGCCACCGTGTTCCGCGAGGGCCACGACGCGGTGGCCGCCAACGTGGTGCTGACGGATCCGGAGGGCCGGCCCGGCCCATGGACGCCGATGCGCGAGCTGGCTGCCGGCACCGACCGCTGGGGCGCCGAGGTCACTCCGGGTGCGGTCGGCCGCTGGACGTACCACGTGGAGGCCTGGGCGCATCCGGTCGCCACCTGGCGCCGCGTCGCGTCCGTCAAGGTTCCGGCCGGCATCGACGCCGGACTGGTGCTGGAGGAGGGGGCCGTTCTGCACACCCGGGCGGCGGCCGGAGTGCCGCAGGGAGCGGAGCGGGACACCGTGCTCGCCGCGGCGGCGGCGCTCCAGGACGACTCGCTGCCGGTGATGACCAGGCTGGCGGCGGCGTTGACGCCGGAGGTGGACGCGGCCTTGGCCCGGCATCCGCTGCGGGACCTGGTCACCGCCTCCGAACCGCTCGGCCTG
>NZ_JBIVPK010000092.1:0-16293 GCF_044754605.1 Streptomyces sp. NPDC093064 | reverse complement strand
ATACTCCCTGCCCGAACGGCCAGATCATCTCGGCCACCGCCAGCGGCAACCCCGAAACGATCAGCCCGGAATCAAGCCGGTGGATTCGGGCTGAGCGATCAGAACACAGCATGAGACACCGTGCGAAGTGCAGGTCGCAGCATCGCTGCAGGACACGGACGCTGAGATCCCACAGAGCGGTCGGATTGATCACCGACTTCGTCCACACCAGTCAGAGATCATTTACGGGACAAGCCTTGGGTCGTTTCTCTCGGATCACTTTGCTGACCCGATGCCGATGGCGGCGAGGTGATCCGAAAGAAGCACCCTACGAGTCGTTCCAAATCCCGGTGGATTCTCCGCTGCGGGCGAGGCACAATCCCCAGGGAATCGGGGCGAGGGGGAGCTTGTTTGGACGTGTTCGTGTGTGCCGAGTGCGGCACGGAGCTGACGGCGCCGGTGTCCCGGGTCGCCCTCCCCGTCCACACCCACCACGGGGGGTGGGAGGAACTCCACCCTCCGCTGATGGAGCCCGCGACGTACGCCGTCGACCCCCAGCCCACCGGACCGCCCTGGCGGCTGTGGGAGGAGGTCGGAGCGGACGCGGCTGCTCGGCAGGGCGTGTTCGCGCCGGCGTACTCCGTCTCCTTCGGCGCGCGGAACAGGATCGTCATCGCCCCCGGCGACTCCCGGTCCATGACCCTGATCCCCGACAAGTGCGAAGGCTACTGCCAGGGTGTGGATGGCCGGGCCGGTCCCAACCTGGCGTGCGAGGGGTGCGGGCGGCCCGCGGCAACCCGCATGGACGACTGCGGATTGTGGCAGACGGTGTGGTTTGAGCCCGACGCGGTCGTACGCCGCCCCTCGGGACTCTCGGCCGGTCCGCCTCCCGACTGGGACGATCTGGAACGCGCTGAGCATCGCGTCCCACCCGTCGAACCCGACGGGTCGTGGAGCCGTCGCTGGGAGGCGGCGGTCGGAGTCGCACTGGCCCATCTCGTGGCGGTCACCGAGGACCGCCCGGTGAACCTCCCCGTCGGTCGCGTCGCCGAGTTGCTCGGCCACGCCGTCGGCCGGTATCTCCCCGCCGGGCCCGGGGCCCGGTCCGTGGGGCTGGCCGGTCCGGTGATCCACGTGCCCCGGCCCCGTCCTGACGTCCTCCTCGTCCCCCGCCACCCCCTCACGGGGGCGCCCTGGCGTCCGCCAGGCGATGAGGGAGCTGTAGTACCGCTGGACAGCGGGGTCTGGGCGTACCTCGCCCACCCTGGCGAGACCTCGCCGATGCCCGCGACCGGGGTCCTCCCAGAGGGCGTCCTGCGCGACGACTACCCCCTGCCTCCGCGCCCCTGGTACCCGCTGACGCCCCACCACCGCGCCTTCGAGGACACCCTGGTCCGGCTACCCGCCGTACGCGCCCCCCGGCTGGGCAGGTATCGCGACGCGTACCGCCAGGCCGTTTCGCCTGCATCAGCGGGCTGACCAGAGGAGGATGCCTGACGTGGAGGCCGGCCAGGTAGATGGTGCCGGTTCTTTTCGTAGCGGGTGGCGATCCCTCGCCATTGCCTGGGGCGGGTGATGCACCGCTCGACCGTATTGCGCTGCTTGTACGCCTCATGATCGAAAGTGGGAGGGCGCCCGACCCGGCTGCCTCGCCGCAAGCGGTGGGTGCTCCGGTTCCGCCCGGATCGGGATGACCGCCCGGATACGACGGCTGCGCAGGTACTCGCGGATCGCGCGCGACGAGTGGGGCGTTGTCCGCCAGGACCATATCCGGCCGGGTGCGGGGCCTTCCCCGTCGACGGGGGTCGCAGGGTGCCGCTCGGGATGGCCCTGCTCAGCCCAGCGCGGCGGTACGGAGTTCACGGCGGAGGGCGTGGCAGGCGTCCTGCGCGAGGCGTGCCTCGGCCGGCGGGACTGAGCAGGCCGGCGACATGGTGATCGATTCCGCGCCGGGCTGATGCGGGCCAGGCTCGCCCTCACCCGTGGCGGCTGTCAACGACTGAGGCAGATGAGGCCGGACTCTGGCTCCACGCATGTCCGAAAATCACTCTACTCGGCAGACGTTACGTTCTCTTTACTGTTGCGGACACGTCACCCGGGACCGGCCCGGACGACACATACGAACCCCAGTGGCACAAACCCCCCACGTGGTCTGAGACATCCCTGGTTTGCCTCGGCAAGGAGGAAATGTCCCATGCGACGTACACGACGAAGAACGCTACGAGCGGGACTGGTGGCAGTCCTGGCCATGTTGGCCCTGCTCGTCGGTGGCCTACCAGCCACGGCGAAGCCCGACGACACCGCGCCCGCCGCACCCGCAGCTCAGCCGGCCGCGAAGGCGGACGTACGCGACGCGCTGCAACACGACCTCTCCCCAAAGCTGCGTGACATCCCCGCGAAGCCCGGCGGTACCAAGCGCAGCGACACCAAGCCCTCCGCGCAGCCGGCCCGTTCGCTGGAGCGCGCCGCCGTCAACCCGTCCGCGAAGGAGGGCAGCAGCAAGGTCCAGCGTGGCTTCACCGCCAGCCAAGTACCCGAGTTCAAGGCCAACTTCGAGGGCGTCGGCAACGTCGACGGGGTGCTTCCGCCGGACACCAACGGCGATGTCGGCCCCAACCACTACGTCCAGATGGTCAACCTCCACTACGCCGTGTTCGACAAGAACGGCAACAAACTGCTCGGGCCACTGCCGGGCAATGCGGTCTTCGCCGGCTTCGGCGGACCGTGCGAGACCAGGAACGACGGCGACCCGGTGGTCCTCTACGACGAGACCGCCGATCGTTGGATGATCACCCAGTTCGCCCTGCCGGGCGGATCCGCCGGCAACCACCAGTGCATGGCGATCTCGCAGACCCCGGACCCGACCGGGGCCTTCTACCGGTACGACTTCCTCTACCACCAGACCCGGATGAACGACTACCCGAAGTACGGGATCTGGCCGGACGCCTACTACATGACCACCAACGAGTTCGCGCCGTCCTTTGTCGGCGCCGGAGCGGTGGCCTTCGAACGGGAGAAGATGCTCGCCGGCCAGCCGGCCCGGATGGTGTATTACCACCTCGGTCCGGACTTCGGCGGCCTGCTGCCCGCAGACGCAGAGGGTCAGGCGCCGCCGGCCGGGGCGCCCAACCCGTTCGTCATGTTCGACGACGATGCGTGGGGCACCTCGCCCACCGACCGGCTGCTGATGTGGGACTTCCACGTCGACTGGACCAACCCGGCGAACTCCACCTTCGGCAACAACCTGGCCCCGAACCGGTTCCTGGAGACCGCACCGTTCGACTCGAACATGTGCAACGGCGCCCGGTCCTGCATTCCACAGAAGGACACCTCGGCGCGACTGGACGCGATCTCCGACCGGATGATGTACCGGGCGGCCTACCGCAACTTCGGCGACCACGCCTCCATGGTGCTCAACCACACCGTGGATGTCGGCGGCGACCACGCCGGCGTACGGTGGTACGAACTGCGCAGCAACTCGCCCACCAATTGGGCCATCCATCAGCAGGGCACCTATGCGCCGGACGGCGAGCACCGGTGGATGGGCAGTGCGGCCATGGACGTCAGCGGCAACATAGCCATCGGCTACTCGTCATCGGGCAGCACGTCCTTCCCGTCGATCAAGGTGGCCGGGCGACTCTCCGGTGACCCACTGGGCGAACTGGGGCAGAGCGAGCGGACCCTGATCGCCGGGACCGGCGCACAGACCCACTCGGCGTCCCGCTGGGGCGACTACAGCTCGATGTCGGTGGACCCGACGGACGGCTGCACGTTCTGGTTCACCTCCGAGTACCTGTCCCAGACCAGCTCCGCCAACTGGCAGACCCGCATCGGTGCGATGAAGTTCCCCAACTGCGTGAACGGCCCGCGGGGTGAGGTGACCGGCAAGGTCACCAAGTCCGGTGGCGGCGCGATCGCCGGTGCGACGGTACGCGTCGGCGGTAGCGGCACCATCACCGACGACCAGGGCGGGTACAAGCTGACCCTGCCGGCTGGTCAGCACGAGGTGACCGCTTCGGCATTCGGCTACGCGTCGAAGTCCGAGACGGTGACCGTGCCGGACGGTGGCGCGGTGACGGCGAACTTCGCGCTCGACCCGGTTCCGCTGCGCAAGGTCAGCGGCGTGGTGAAGGACGGCTCCGGGCATGGCTGGCCGCTCTACGCGCGCATCGACGTGGCCGGCAAGCCAGGCGGCCCGGTCTTCACCGACCCGGCGACCGGCGCGTACAGCGTCGATCTGCCGCAGGGGGCCGAGTACGGCCTGACGGTCAAGCCGATGTACCCGTCCTACCAGCAAGGCACGGCGCAAGTCACCGTCAGTGACAGCAACCTGGTGCGGAACTTCGACCTGGCGGTCGAGACCTCCTGCGACGCCACCGGGTACAAGATCGGCTACGGCGAACCGGTCGTCACCGAGCAGTTCGAGTCCGGGGACACTCCGGCCGGCTGGAGCGTGGAGAACACCACCCCCAACGGCGGCTGGAGCTTCTCCGACCCGAAGAACCGGGGCAACCTCACCGGCGGCAGCGGCAAGTACGCCATCGCGGACAGCGACAACGCCGGTTCCGGCAAGCCGATGGACACCGCGCTGATCACCCCGGCGATGGACCTGTCCGCCGTACCGGCACCGGTGCTGCGGTTCAACAGCGACTACCGGGCACTCGGCGGGTTCGCCGACGTCGACGTGAGCGTTGACAACGGCACGACCTGGAAGAACGTGTCGCACTGGACCAGCACCAGCCGGCGTGGTCCGGTGCTGGAGGAGATCCCGGTGCCGCAGGCGGCCGGGAAGTCCGACGTGCGGATCCGGTTCCACTACCAGGCCACCTACGCATGGTGGTGGGAGCTGGACAACGTGTCGATCGTCAACCGGTCCTGCGACCCGATCCCGGGTGGTCTGGTGGTCGGCCGGGTGCTGGACGGCAACACCAGCGCCGGGGTCAACGATGCGACAGTGACCAGTGAGGACAAGCCGGCGGAGAAGGCGGTGACCGGGCCGACTCCGGACGACGCCAAACTCGGCGACGGCTTCTACTGGATGTTCTCGACCCTGACCGGAAATCACCCGTTCACCGGGGCGAAAACACAGTACAAATCGGTCACGTCCACGGTAGATGTGGCGGCTGACCGGGCCACGCGGGCGGACTTCGCGCTCAAGGCGGGCCGGCTGACCATCACCTCGTCATCGGTGGAGGGCAGCCTGACGCTGGGCCAGACCAAGACGGCGACGACGACAATCCGCAACGACGGCACCGCACCGGCCACGTTCGAGCTGTCCGAGCGGGCCGGCAACTCCGACATCCTCGGTACGCATGGCGCGCGCCTGCTGAACCTCCGGGTCAAGGGGGGCGGCGTATCGCCCGCCTGGCGGGGCGACAGCCAGCCTGGTGACGTCCTGGAGCCGTCCCCGTACGCACCGCCGTGGATCAACACGGCCAACTACCCCATCAAGGTCATGGACAACGCCGTGGCCGCATACGACGGAAAGGTGTACTCGGTCGGCGGAACCGACGGCGCCGCCAACCTCGCCAACAGCTACGTGTACGACCCGCCGGCGAACACCTGGACGAAGATCGCCAACATGCCGGCGGCCCTTGAGAAGCCGGCAGCAACGTTCGTCGACGGCAAGCTCTACGTCTTCGGAGGCTGGGACCCGTCGGGCAACACGTCGGCAAAGGTCTACGCCTACGACCCCAGTACCAACGCGTGGGAGACCCGGGCCAGCGTCAACCCGGCCCCGCGGGCCGCGCCCGGCATCGGGGTGGTCGACGGCCAGATCTACCTGGTCGGCGGCTGCGTGGACGGGACCTGCAACAAGTCCAATGTGACCGTCCGGTACAACCCGGGGGCCGACACGTTCACCACGGTCGCCGCGTACCCGGTCGCGGTCGCGTGGCAGGGCTGCGGCGGGATCGACGGCACGCTCTACTGCGCCGGCGGCAACGGGTCGACGACGCTGAAGAGCACGTACGCCTACAACCCGGGCGCGAACGCCTGGACCCAGATGGCCGACCTGCCGGTCGACTTCTGGGGGGTGGCCGCGGACAGCGCGAACGGCCTGCTGTTGGTCTCCACCGGTGTCATCAACAACTCCACCACGGTCACCAACCAGGGCTGGGCGTACGACCCGGCGGCCAACACCTGGTCGGCGCTGCCCAACGCCAACTTCGCCCGCTACCGGGCGGGTGCGGCGTGCGGGTTCGTCAAGGTCGGTGGCTCGACCGGCGGCTTCACCCCGACGCCGGACAGCGAACTGCTGCCCGGTTTCGACCAGTGCGCCACTGTCACCGACGTCCCGTGGCTGTCCGTATCCCCGACCTCGGCGACGCTGGAGCCCGGGCAGAGCATCACGGTGAACGTGACGTTCGAGGCCTCCACGGCGGCGGGGGTGCAGCAGCCCGGCAAGTACACCGCCCAGCTCGGCATCAAGGCGGACACCCCGCCCGTGGCACCGATCGACGTGACGATGACCGTGCAGCCGCCCAAGGACTGGGGCAAGTACACCGGCACCGTGCTCGGCGAGGACGGCAAGGGCGGCACCACTCCGCTGGCCGGAGCGACCATCCAGATCAACGCCGCGGGGACAAGCCACACCCTGCGGACGGCCAAGGACGGCACCTACGCCCTGTGGTTCGACACCCGCCTCAACCCGGTCACCGTGATCGTGTCAAAGGACGACTACAAGCCGGTGACCACCACGGTGAAGCTCAAGAAGGGAGAGACGACGATCGGCAACTTCACGCTGAAGAAGAGCTCGTGACCCTGTCCGCGTGAAGACCACACGGGCCGGTCCCTCGGGACCGGCCCGTGTGCCACGGCCGGATCCTCCCCGGCGACCACCCACCCCTCCCCTCCAGCGCCCACCTGATCACTGCCGCCTGGCCGTCACCCCCATCGTCGTGCTGGACAACAGGCGCGTCGCCGCACTGATCGGGACTACGGGTCGGCGGCGCCACCGACCCACCCGTCATCGCCATCACCCGCGGCATCCAACTCCACCCGCTCGACCTCCTCGGCCCGGAACCCACACACCCCCGCTGGCCACAGACCTGATCCGATTTCACCCTCCGTCAACGTTGAAAGACGGGGTGACTGAGACGATGCCCCGGTGAGCTACTTCTCGAATTCCAGCATCGGTCCTGGTCATGACCGGCGGCATCTCCCGGAGCCCAGGCCGGCCGAGCCCGGTCAGTGGCCGAAGTTGGAGGCCGCACTCGCTGTGGTCAATCGCGACCTGATGGCGACCTTGCCGGATCAAGAAGCACTGATACTGATGGTTGACCCGCCTTGGCGGCCTTCTCCCCCGAGCGGAATCGACAGGGGGCAGGTCTACGTAGCGATGCCCGACGGCCGTTGGCACGGCAATCCGGTGAATGCGTGCGACCTGGAGGAAGGCGACCCGCCAGAGCCGGACGACGCGACGACGGTCCTGACTGTGGTCGCAGATGCGGCCCAGTCGACCATCATGGAGTTGCTCTGGGGGGTCTGGCCGATCTGCTCGGAACACAAGATCGGAATGCACCCTCGTCCCGCAGGGACCACTGACGACTGGGACCAGGGCGAAACGGACGCGGCCGGCCCACCGGTGTGGTGGTGCCGGGGCAGCCGGGACGGTGATTGCCACGACGTCTCCCTGGTGGGCGAGTTGGCCGCCACCCTGCCAGGAAAGCAGCGTCGCGCACTGCGGCGCAGCAAGCGTAAACGAGGTGGCCTCCGATAGCCGCGGGGCCGGACAACTGCGCATTGCCGCCGGAATCCATGGGCAAGGGCGAGCGGTGCGGCCACGCCTACGGCGCGCGGGTTGAGGTGCTGCGGGAGTCAGAACGCTCAGGCGACGGCGGTGCTGAGCGACGCTCCGCTCAGCGGCCTCGGTCAGGTTGTGCCAGAGATGCCACCGGTCCGCGACCCGGCCTGCGGCGCTCCGGCTGTGGCGCCTTCAGCGACGAACGACGCTCGGTCCCGGGAGACGACCTCGACGCCTGGCCGCTGGGCGAGCCAGGCAGCCAGGCTGGATGCCTCCCGATCCGGGAGCAGGTCGATCCGGCAGCGGGTTTCGACGTCCACCAGGACGGTGCCGTAGTGGCGGCCCTTGCGGGTGGCGTACTCATCGACGCCGACCACCCGCGGCGCCGGCACCTCCGGCTCAGGCAGAGTATCGACCAAGCACAACACCGTGCTCCGGCTGACAGCCACGCCGAGGACGGCAGCCGGCCGGCCTCCGGCCCGGCTGGCCAGGGCAAGACCGACTGCGGCCAAGGTGGAGCGCAGCCACTCGGTGCGCTCCATACCTGGGCCCGTCAAGGCCGGCGACTGCTGTCCTTGCCTTGTCGCTGAGGGTTGCAGCGCGCCGACGGCGACTGCGATCCCGGCGCCGATCAGGTCTGTCAGCGTATAGCCGCGAGGAGGGTGTTGAGTTCAGCTTCCTGTTGCGCAGGCGACATCGGCGGGTTCGGGTGGTCGATGCCGAAGGTCTTCAGGACGCGGTCCATCTGGGCGTCGACGGACGTCCAGCCGGTGTTGTCCAGCGGCTGCAGCGAGGCCTGGTCGGCATCCCAGAGATCACGCAGGGACTGGGCAGCGGCGTGGGCCCCGGTCGCATTCCCCGACCGTGCGTCCCTGAGCGAGGTCGATGCGAGTGCCCTCAGTGCGTCGACCTTCGCGGGCGGGAAGTTCTTCACGGCCTGGCCAGGGGCGAGTTGAACGGCGGAGGTGGTGTCGGTCTCCGGCGCCGGGCCGACGTGCGGTTGGCCGTGAGCCCAGACCAGCAGGGCCCCGGTGGCGACGGCGAGGAGGCCGAAGCCGGCCAGCCCGATGCGCTCCCGGTGCGGGTTGGCGGTGACCTGCGGGGGGTGCGTGGCCTCGTAGGTCTCGGTCACGTCGGAGCGCGTCACTGTCAGGTAGATGACGGTCGCGAGGATCAGGCCGAGGAAGATCAGGCTGGTGGTGAAGGTGCCCAGCGCAAGACCGGTGGGGTCGCCCGGGTTCTGAGCGACCTTCGGGGAGGCAAGCCAGTCGCCGATGTTGGCGCCCAGCGGGCGGGTCAAGATGTAGGTGAGCCAGAAGGACAGCACGGGGTTCGCGCCGAACTTCCACAACAGCGTGATCGCCACGATGAGGCCGAGCGGCAACAGGACTGAGACTCCCGGGCTCCAGCCGGTGAGTTCGAGGGTCCAGTCGCCGGTCGCGGTGCCGAGCGCGAAGGTGACGAGGACGGTGAGCCAGTAGAACGACTCACGCGGCAGCGTCGTGACCGAGTGGATCGAGAGGGTGCGCTCGCGCAGCCACCACACGCCGAAGACCACGGCGAGCAGGACCGAGAACACGGCGGAGCTGATCCACAGCGGCACGTTGAGCTGGTCGGTCAAGATGTCGGTGTACAGCGTGCCCGTGACGCTGACAACGACCACGGTGAGCCAGTACGGGAATGGGACGTACCGCTTCAGCCGCAGCTGGACGCCCAGAACCACCACGAAGACCGCGGTGAAGATCCAGGCCGTGTTTACCAGGCCGACGCCCAGCTGCGTGTTGATCCAGTCGGCGAAACTCTCACCGACGGTCGTGCACAGGATCTTGATCACCCAGAACCAGACGGTGACCTCGGGAACCTTGTTCAGCAGGAGCCGCCGGCTGCGCGTGCGTGCCTCGGTTGTCGTTGTCATGCAACGAGGTTGGCTCGACCAACCTGTACACAACCTGACTACGAGGTCGCCTGCGGCGTGGGGAATATCACCTCGACGTGACCGTGACCATCCGCGATCGCACGGGCTTCCACTCCAGCGGACGCGGCACGACGCCCCTGACGGCGCGATCCGCCTTCACTTTCCGTTTCCTGGATGCCGGGGAGGAAGAGGAGGTCATCCTGGAGGCGTCCGAACGCGCTGAAGAGGCGGCGAAGGCGTGGCTGAGCGAGCGCGGCTACGGCACTGCAACAAGAACCTCAGATCCCAGGCCGAGGATCTCTCCCAGGCGCCACTGAGCAAACGGCAGCGCCGCACCGCGGCCCAGAAGAATCTCTGAATCCTCCAGCTGCACGGTCTTCACCCGGCCGTCGAGCGTTCCTCGCCACGCAATCCTGGCCAGGCAGTGCTCATCCCGGTGAGCATCGCAGCGGGGAGACGGTGCTCAGGCCCACACCTCGGTCGCGGGATCCCGGTACCCCAAGCTCCTGTCCAAGGGCTCTGTCCGGCCATCAACTAAACAAATCCTTGAGTGCTCAAGCTTCTGATACGCTTGAGCACTCAAGGTGGTGGCAATGAGTGATGCGCTGGATGCGTCGCTGCGTCTCGTGAGGGCCCAGACGGCCCTGGTGAAGCGGTTCGACGCGAGTCTGGGAGGGCTGCATGGGGTGAGCTTGGCCGACTTCACGATGCTGCTGCGTCTGGGACAGGCGCCCGGCGGCCGGATGCGCCGGGTGGACCTGGCCGAGGCGCTGGGGCTGACTGCCTCCGGGGTGACCCGGGGGCTGGCCCCGCTGGAGCGAATCGGGCTGGTGACGCGCGAGACGGACGCCCGTGACGGCCGGGTGGCCTACGCGGCACTGACCGACACCGGCCGCGCACGTCTGACGGACATGCTCTCCACGGCCGAGCAGATCGCCGCCGAGATCTTCGCCGCGCCCCCGTGGAGCAAGGAGGACATCGGCCGGCTGTCTGGCCTGCTGACCCACCTGGGCGGCACCGGCCTGCCCGGCCACACCCTCGCCCCATAACCCCCGGCACGCCTCCCGACGGATGCCTCATCCGCACCTTGGAGCACCCACATGAATCCAACCCCCGCCCCCGCACCGCCCCTCGCCCCGGCCGCCACCACGGCCCACGCCCCGACAGCCATCCGTACGGAGGGCCTGCGTAAGGTCTATCCGCGCGCGCAGGGCGGCCTTGTCGCCCTGGACGGCCTGGACCTCACGGTCCACCAGGGAGAGTTCTTCGGCCTGCTCGGCACCAACGGCGCCGGCAAGTCCACCACCATCGGCATGCTCACCACCCTGGTCGCGCCCAGCGCCGGAAAGGCGTGGGTCGCCGGGTACGAGGTGAGTGCCGACCCGGTCGGCGTGAAGTCCCGCATCGGTGTGGTCTCCCAGGCCAACACCCTGGACCGCGCGCTCACCGTCGCGGACAACCTCGCCTTCCGCGGCCGCTACTTCGGCATGCCCGCCCCGGCTGCCCGCCGCCGCGCGCTCGAACTGCTGGAGCAGTTCGGCCTCGCCGACAAGGCCGGCGCCAAAACCCACCAGCTCTCCGGCGGTCAGGCCCGCCGCGTCATGATCGGCCGGGCCCTGATGCACCTGCCGGAGGTGCTCTTCCTCGACGAACCCACCGCGGGCGTCGACCCGCAGGCGCGCGAGGACCTCTGGCGGATCATCGCAAGCCTCCACGAGACCGGCCAGACCGTGGTGCTGACCACCCACTACCTCGACGAGGCCGAGGCCCTGTGCCAGCGCCTGGCCGTCATCGACCACGGGCACCTGCTCGCCTGCGACACCCCCGGGGCGATCAAGGCGTCCAGCGGAGCGCAGACGGTCATCAGCGTCCACTACGACGGCGATGCCACCCCGGCCACCGACACTCTCCACAGCATGCCCGGCGGCGCCCACGACGTGGCCGTCGACGGCCCGACCGTACGGGTTCGCACCGCGCATCCCGACGGCGTCCTGGGCCACCTGCTGCGAATCGGCAGCGCGGCCGGCCTCACCGTCCGCGACGCCACCACCACACCCCCCAGCCTGCAGACCGCCTTCCTCACCCTGACCGGACGTGACTACACGCCATGACCACCGCGAACCCCCTCGCCGCCACCCCCAGCCCACTGTCGTCCCGCCGGGCCGCCTGGCACGCCTACCGCGCGCTGACCACGCGCGACCTCCACGTCCTGGGCCGCAACCTGCCCGCACTGCTCATCCAGGTCGGCCTCCAGCCGCTGCTGTTCACCTTCGCCTTCGCCTACGTCATGCCCAGCATCGGCAGCGGACTGGGCGGCGCGACCTCGTTCTCCACGATCCTGCTGCCCGGCCTGATCGCCAGCACCCTCACGCTGCAGAGCATCATGTCCGTCACCGGGCCCCTGGCCGCCGAACTCGGCCCCGGCCGCGAAATCACCGACCGCGCCCTGGCGCCCCTGCCCGTCTGGGCCCTGGGCCTGCAGAAGATCACCTCATCCGCGATCTTCGGCCTCGTCTCGACCCTCGTCGTCGTCCCGATCGTCTGGCTCGTCCACGCCCCCGGCAACGCGCCCCGAGCCCACATCGACAACTGGCCCCTGCTGCTGACCACACTGGTACTCAGCGCGCTGCTCGCCTCCGCCCTCGGGCTGCTGCTCGGAACCGCGGTCGACGCCTCCGCCTTCGGGCCGCTGCTCGGCCTGCTCCTGGCCGCCGCCACCATGCTGGGCTGCGTCTACTACCCGTGGACCGCTCTGCACCCGATCCGCTGGGTCCAGGTCCTGACCCTGGCCAACCCGCTCGTCTACATGAGCGAGGGCCTCCGCGCCAACCTCACGCCCTCCACCGGCCACATGCCCACCTGGGCCTACCTCACCGCTCTCACCCTCGGCACCGCCGCTCTGGGCTACCTCGCCCTGCGCCGCTTCACCCGGCGAGTGCAGACCTGACTCCGCTCCTGCCGCAGTAAATACCGGAATTACCGCGGCAGCGCCGGAAGGGCCCTGGGGGACAACGACCTGATCCACGAACTGCACCGCTCGATATTCCAGCACCTGATGGACGACCGCCGGCATCACGGAGTAGAGACTGCGGTCGACGTCACCCTGCTCGGCCGCTCCTACGAACGGTTCGCCGACCACGCCGTCTCCGTCACCGGCCACGTGGTCTTCCTGATCACCGGCGAACACGCCGACGATGGGGAATACCGCGTACCTCAGACAACGCCTCTTCACCAGTAGGACGACGGTGTCGAGGCGGCTGAGTACCGGGTGCGGGTGCGCGCCCCGGAGCGCGTACGGCCGGTCGACGGCGTCGACTACGACCAGGTCGTCACCGAGAAGCTGGAGCCGTCGCCGCAGTCCGTGGTCCGGGATGGCCTCGGGGAGCGCCGGCCCTCGGGGTGGGTGCTGCAGAAGCTGCGCCAGCGACCAGGGCCGCCAGTTCGGGCTTGTCGGGGATTGGAAACGAGACGTATGCGCCCCGACCACCACCGACTGGTCGGCCATAGGCCTTTGCGGCGAGGTGACCGTCCGGGAGAAGCCGGACGTTGGACATAGGGGGAGACCCGAGCTCCAGGACACACCGGTAAGAGATGCGCTTCGACTCGCCAAGCTCGGGCTGTCCGCCCGGGTCCAGGCGGCGCGGCTGGCCTGGCAGGTCGGCCTGGTGCCGGTGGACCAGGCGGTGCTGGCGTGAGCGCGTCGCGGAAGCGCCGCAGGAGGGGTTACAGAAGAACTCTTCCGGAAATAGCCTTCCGGACATGGACGCAGAAGGAAAGCGAACCGTGTCCGACGTCAAGACCATGCGGGCACTCGCCCACCCCACCCGGCTGCACCTCTTGGAGCTACTCCGTGAGCGGGGCCGCCTCACCGCCAGCCAGTGCGCCGAACAGCTCGGACTCAGCCCCAAGGTCTGCTCGTACCACCTCAACCAGCTCGCCGAGAACGGCCTGATCGAGGAGGCCGACACCGGCCGCACGGACCGGCGCGTACGGCCCTGGAAGCTGACCTACAACCGAGTCGAGGCCAGTCTGGAACCGACTTCGACCGCCGTCGACGAGGCCCGGGACCAGACCATCCGCCTCTTGCTCAGCCGTCACCACGACCAGGCCCTGGCCTTCGTGGCCGAACTCGGAGGGCTGCCCGACGAATGGCAACGGGCCTGCACGATCACCAGTCGGCGGGTCCGGATGACCAGCGACGAACTGCGCGCCTGGGCCGAGCAGATGGAGTACGTCACCCGCGAGCACGTCGCTCGGGCCGAGCGTCGCGCCCTGGAGGAGTGCCCCCCGGCGCGCCCGGAGGACGAACGCCGGCCTGCACGCCTCATCTGCTACGGATTCCCGGAGGCCACCCAGTGACGACCAGCACCCAAGAGGACCGCCCCAAGTCCGACTCCACCACCATGGCCGATTCGCCGGCCGGCGGCCTGCGGCGCTTCGCCGCCGTCTTCGCTGAGCCGCGCGTCCGCCGGGCGATGATCGGCGCCTTCCTGGCCCGTCTGACCCAGGGGATGTACGCGATGGCGCTGTTGCTCCTGCTCCAGGGGCGGCTGGACAGCTTCGCCGTCGCCGGTGCTGTGGTAGCGGGGTACGGCCTCGCCTCGGCTGCGTTCAGCCCGGCGCTCGGTCGGCTGATCGACCGGCACGGCGCTCGGGTGCTCGTCATCTGCGCCGTCCTGGGCCCCCTGGGCGTGGTCCTCCTGGTGACTGCCGCCATGTACGGCCAGGTCGCCGGGGTGTGGGCCGGGGCGCTGCTGGCCGGCGCCGCGCAGCCGCCGATCTCTTCGACCCTACGTGCGTTCGTGTCGGAGTCCTTCGACCGGGCCGAGACCCGTGCAGCCGCCTACAGTCTCGACGCGATCAGCAGCGAGGTCACCTTCGTCGCCGGACCGGCCATCGTCGGAGCCGCGATCGCTTGGGCGGCACCCGAACTCGCCCTGCTGGGAGGTTCGTTGTTCACGCTTGCCGGCACCTTCCTCTTCCTCGCCGCCCGTCCGTGCGCCGCAGACCGCCGTAGGCAGCCCTCGGCCGACGAGCCCCACGCCCCGCTGCGGTCCAACCGCACAGTCTGGACGATCAGTGCCACCGCCCTGCTCCAGATGCTCGCCATCGGCATGGTCGAGGTCGGCGCCGCCGCCCGCGCCGTCGAGTTGGACAGCCCCGCCAGGACGGGTGTGCTGCTGTCCGCCTGGGCCCTGGGCAGCGTCGCGGGCGGGCTCGGGTACGGAGCCACCTCGTGGGCCTGGCCGATACGGGCCCAGTACGGCTTACTCATGGCGCTCAGCGGCGTCGGCTTCGCCGCCGTCTCCCTGGCCTCCGGTTTCGCCGGGCTGGTGCCGCTGATGTTCATAGCCGGCCTGGCCGTCGCGCCGACGGCCACCGTGGCCGCCTCCGTACTCGGCAACAGCGTCCCGGCCGGCGCCCGGACGGAGGCGTTCACCTGGTTCGCCTCCGCCAACGCCCTGGGCGGCGCGGCCGGCTACCTGCTGGCCGGCTCGCTCGCCGAACTCCTCTCCGCTCGACCGGTCCTGCTGACGGCCGCCGCATTGCTGCTTCTTGGCGCCCCGATCTCCCTGGCCCTCCCCCGGAAGTCTTGAGCTGGCGGCACGTCAGTCTCCCGGAGCCAGCGCGGTCCTGGGCATCCAGGGTGCACGTCGACGCTCGAAGGCGGTGTACGAGACACCAGGCTGACCTCCTCAGCAACGGGCGCGAATCTGAAACCACCGCAGGTCAAGCCGGGGGTAGCAGTCACGCCGGTAAAGCGTGAACGCCTCCCCGCGCCTCGTCCGCACCACGGCGAAGTGCCGCCGGTCGAGCGTGGCCACGCGCAGCGTCTTGACCCGCGACGCTGCCAGGGCACAGCTACGGTGAGCGGTTTACATGGCCAGCCGTCCGCCGACTGCAACTCTCGCCGTTGTGCGCGATGACGCTGCGTGGTGGATCACGGTTGGGTTCGGCCGTTGACCGGGTGTCATGATCGTGCGTATGGGAGCTCTCTTCGGCTACTACGTCGCTGCTGATGACGAAGACGCCGTTCGGGCTGTGGTCCGTGAGGACGGACGGCCGATGGGAACGGGGTATGACTCGTTCGTCGTGAAGGGCGTCGATCCGGTGGTCGAACTGCTGCCGGCCGAGGTGCTCGTTACTGGGCGAACTGCCGATGCTGTCGAGGCTGATCCGCGGCATGGGCATTTGGTCGGGATGGTGGGTGACGGAGAAGTCGTCACGCTGTCGCTTACGGATTCCTTTCGTGACTCCCTCGCCCGTTTCGACCGAAAGCAACTGGGCGAAGGGGCCCGTGGTTGGTCTGCATCGAGCGTTTTCAGCGCTCAGTCGGAGCTGAGTGGGCTCACGGGCTTCTTGGAGGGTCTCGCTGCACTTGCAGAGAGGGCGCTCGTTCGCGGCCACCGGCTGTACTGCTGGGTCAGTGTGTAGTGACGCGGCGTTCAGCCTGCCAACGGGATGCGCTTGCGCAGCAGGTTGAAGCCGGCTCGACCGTACATCCGGCGCTTGATCATCTTGAGGCGGACGAAGATCAACAGGCACGCGGCGTGGATGGACCGCTGAGTAGGCCCGGAGCGCGGTGCCGGGATTGCTCCCGGTCCGTTTCTCCGGACCTCTCGCCGAACCCGCCGTGCGCCTCTCAACGCAACGG
>NZ_JBIVPK010000091.1:0-16465 GCF_044754605.1 Streptomyces sp. NPDC093064 | reverse complement strand
GCGGGTCAGGCGGGCGGCAAGGGCACGGCCGCCGCGCAGCGCGAGTTGCGGCTCATCGAGGGCCAGGGCGCGCGTAAGGACGGAGTCAGAGGCACTGTCGACGTCGACCAACCCGAAGGCACCGGGATTCTCCGTCTGCGCGGAACGGACCAGGCCCAACACGGCAGCGGCGGCAAGATCGGTCACCGGGGCATCGTCAGTAGCGACAGCGCCACGGGTGACAAGCACCAGACGGGAACCGCTGAGCCGGTCCTCCGCCAACCACTCCTGAAGTAGAGCCAGAGTCGCAGCGGTCCGCGTGTGCACGGAACCTGGCGTGTCATCGACGTCGCAACCGGCCGTCAACGGAACCAGTACAGCAGCGGGAACGGGCGCGTCGGCCGCGAGCAGATCGGCGAGCGTCGCATACCGGACCGCGCCATCGCCGAGAGCTTCCGCCAGGCCGTCGGTGTCCGAACCGAGCAGGGCAACACCAGCGGAACCAGCACCCTCCGGCAGCGGGACCGGGGTCCACTCCAGCCGGAACAACGCATCACGCAGGTGTCCGGCACCGCCGGTCAACTGGTCGGCGGTGACCGGGCGCGCGAGCAACCGCGCGACGGAGACCACGGGCCGGCCGGCCGGGTCCACCGCCGTCACGGACAGGGCGTTCTCCCCCACCGGGGCAAGACGCACGCGCAGCGCCGTCGCACCCGTAGCATCCAGGCTGACGCCCTCCCACGAGAACGGAAGGCCACCGTCATCGTCGGTGAGCAACGCGGGGTGCAGGGCAGCGTCGAGCAGCGCGGGGTGTACGGCGAAACCGGCCGCGTCCTCGTTGCCTTCCTCGGGCAGCGAGACCTCGGCATACAGCGTGTCACCGTCGCTCCAGGCCGCCGTAAGGCCCTGGAAGAGCGGACCGTAGGCAAAGCCACGGGCTGCGAAACGCTCGTAGCAGCCCTCGGCGTCAACGGCCTCCGCGCCCGCAGGCGGCCACACGGTGGTGTCGAAGTCGGCGCCCGCGGGGACGGTGTCGGACAGGGTGCCCGTGGCGTGCAGCATCCAGACCCCGTCCGTGGCGCCCTCGGGGCGGGCGTGCACAGTGACAGAGCGCCGACCACCATCGTCGGCACCCCCCACACGGACCTGGAGCAGGACGGCCGCGTCCTGCGGCAGGGTCAGCGGCGCGGCGAGGGTGAGTTCCTCGACCCGATCGCAGCCGACCTCGTCCCCCGCACGGATCGCAAGATCCAGGAAAGCGGTGCCCGGCAGCAGGACAGTGCCCATCACGGCGTGGTCAGCCAGCCACGGGTGGGACTGAAGCGACAGCCGACCCGTGAGCAACACGCCCTCCCCGCCGGGGAGTTCCACGGCGGCGCCGAGCAGCGGGTGGGAGGCGGAGCCGAGTCCGGCGGCGCGCATGTCGTGGGGATGGGCCGCTCGGGCCGCGGGCCAGAACCAGCGGTGCTGGAAGGCGTAGGTAGGCAGGTCGACGAGGGTGGCCCCGCCTACGGTGAACGCGGACGTCCAGTCGGCGTCGATGCCGAGGACGTGCAGCCGGCACAGGGCGGCGACGAGGGCCTGCTCCTCGCCCCGGTCCTTGCGCAGCAGCGGCACGGTGACGGCGCCCTCGGTGGCGGACTGCTGTGCCATGGCGGACAGCACGCCGTCGGGACCGAGTTCGACGAAGATGGTGACGCCGTGCTCGCCGAGGGTGCCGACGCAGTCGGCGAACCGGACGGTCTCGCGGACGTGACGCACCCAGTAGTCGGCCGAGCACAGTTCCTCGGCCGTGGCGAGAGTGCCGGTCAGGTTCGACACCACCGGAATCGTCGGCGACGCGAACGCCAACTCTTCGACCGCCGCCCTGAACTCGTCGAGCATCGGGGTCATCAGCGGCGAGTGGAAGGCGTGGCTGACGCGCAGCCGGCTGGTGCGCCGTCCCTGCTCGGTGAAGTGTCCGGCGATCGCGAGGGCGGCGTCCTCGGCGCCGGAGACGACCACGGACGACGGTCCGTTGACGGCGGCGATGGAGACGTCGCCGGTGAGGAGCGGGAGGACCTCGTCCTCGGTGGCCTCGACGGCGATCATGGCGCCGCCCTCGGGCAGCGCCTGCATGAGGGCCGCGCGGGCGGCGACGAGACGGCACGCGTCCTCCAGGGAGAGCACCCCGGCGACGTGTGCGGCGGCTATCTCGCCGATGGAGTGGCCGGCCACGTAGTCGGGCCGCATGCCCCACGACTCCACCAGGCGGTAGAGAGCGACCTCGATGGCGAACAGCGCGGGCTGGGTCCACCCGGTCTCGTTCAGCGGACCGGTGTCCTCACCCCACATCACCTCCCGCAGCGAACCGTCCAACTCGCCGTCCAGGTAAGCCAGTACGGCGTCCAGGGCCTCGGCGAACACCGGGAACCGGCCGTACAGCTCGCGGCCCATCCCCAACCGCTGCGAGCCCTGGCCGGAGAACAGGAACGCGGTACGGCCGCCGTGAGCGGTGCCGGTCAGCACCGCACTGTCGTCGGTCCCGGCGGCGAGGGCCGCGAGGGCGCGCAGCGCCTCGGTGCGGTCGGCGCCGGTGACGACGGCGCGGTGGTCGAAGTCGGAGCGGCTGGTGAGCAGCGAGTACGCGATGTCGGCCGGGTGGGCCTCGGGGTGGGCCTCGACGTGGGCGAGCAGCCGGGCGGCCTGGTCGCGCAGGGCCTCGGGGGTCTTCGCGGACAGCGGCCAGGGGGCGGCCGGGAGTTCCTCGGCGGGGCCGCTCTGGGCGGCCGGGGCCGGGGTGGCGGCCGGCTGCTCGATGATGACGTGGGCGTTGGTGCCGCTGATGCCGAAGGAGGAGACACCGGCGCGGCGCACCCGGTCCGTCTCGGGCCATGCGGTCTGCTCGGTGAGCAGTTCGACGGTGCCGGCGCTCCAGTCGACGTGCGAGGACGGGGCGTCCACGTGCAGAGTCCGCGGGAGTACACCGTGCCGCATCGACATGATCATCTTGATGACGCCGGCGACGCCCGCGGCGGCCTGGGTGTGGCCGATGTTGGACTTCACCGAGCCGAGCCACAGGGGCCGCTCGGGGTCGCGGTCGCGGCCGTAGGTGGCGATGAGCGCCTGGGCCTCGATGGGGTCGCCCAGGGTGGTGCCGGTGCCGTGCGCCTCGACGACGTCCACGTCACCGGTCGAGAGTCCACCGCTGGCCAGCGCCTGGCGGATGACGCGCTGCTGCGACGGACCATTGGGAGCCGTCAGACCGTTGGAGGCGCCGTCCTGGTTGACGGCGGAGCCGCGCAGCACGGCGAGGATCTCGTGGCCGTTGCGGATCGCGTCGGACTGTCGCTCCAGGACGAGCATGCCGACGCCCTCGGACCAGGCGACGCCGTCGGCGGCCTCGGCGAACGCCTTGGAGCGGCCGTCCGCGGCGAGGCCGCGCTGGCGGGAGAAGTCGACGAAGGTGCTGGGCGTCGACATGACGGTGACACCGCCGGCCAGGGCGAGCGTGCACTCCCCCGTGCGCAGCGCCTGGGCGGCGAGGTGCATGCCGACGAGGGAGGAGGAGCAGGCGGTGTCGACGGTGACGGCGGGGCCCTCCAGGCCCAGGGTGTACGAGACGCGGCCGGATGCGACGCTGGGGGCGCTGCCGTTGCCGCGGAAGGCCTCGTACTCGTCGCCGGTGAGGATGGTGCCGTAGTCGTTGTACATGACGCCGGCGAAGACGCCGGTGCGGCTGCCGCGCAGGCTGAGCGGGTCGATGCCGGCCCGTTCGACGGCCTCCCAGGACAGTTCGAGCAGCAGGCGCTGCTGGGAGTCGGTGGAGAGTGCCTCGCGCGGGCTCATGCCGAAGAAGTCGGCGTCGAACGAGCCGGCGTCGTGCAGGAACCCGCCGGCGCGCACGTAGGTGTGTCCGGGGCGGTCGGGGTCCGGGTCGTAGAGGTTGTCGACGTCCCAGCCGCGGTTGACGGGGAACGGGCCGGTGGCGTCGGCGCCCTCCTCGACCAGGCGCCACAGGTCCTCGGGCGAGGTGACGCCGCCCGGGTAGCGGCAGGCCATGCCGACGATTACGATCGGGTCGTCGGTGGTGGCCGGGAGGGTGCCGGCGGGGGTGGGCAGGGGTGTGTCGTCGCCGGCGCCGAGGAGTTCGTCGCGCAGGTGGTCGGCGAGCGCGTTCGGTGTCGGGTAGTCGAACACCATGGTCGCGGGCAGGCGCAGGCCGGTGGCGGCGTTGAGGCCGTTGCGCAGTTCGACCGCGGTCAGCGAGTCGAAGCCGAGGTCCTGGAACTGGCGGGCGGCCTCCACCTGGTCGGCGTCGGTGTGGCCGAGGACCTGGGCGATCTGGGTGCGGACCAGGGCGAGGAGGGTTTCGCGGCGGGCGTCGGCGTCCAGGCCGGTCAGTCGCTGGGCGAGGCTGTCGGCGGTCACCGACACCTGGGCGGCGGCGCGGCGCACGGTGGTGCGGATCAGTCCGCGCAGCAGCGGCGCGATCTCGCCCTGGGTACGCAGCACGGCCACGTCGAGGCGGACCGGCAGGAGGGCGGGGCCGCCGGTGGCGAGGGCCGCGTCGAAGAGGGCGACGCCCTGTTCGACGGTGAGCGGCGGCATACCGGAGCGGGCGATGCGCTCGACGTCGATGTCGGACAGCGTGCTGGTCATGCCGACGCTCTGGGTCCAGGGGCCCCAGGCGAGGGAGGTGGCGGGCAGGCCGAGGGCGTGGCGGTGGGCGGCGAGGGCGTCCAGGAAGGCGTTGCCGGCCGCGTAGTTGCCCTGCCCGGGGCTGCCGAGGGTGGCGGCGACGGACGAGAAGAGGACGAACGCGTCGAGGTCCAGGTCCCGGGTGAGGTCGTGCAGGTGCCAGGCGGCGTCGGCCTTGGGTCGCAGCACGGTGTCGAGGCGCTCGGGGGTGAGGGAGCCGATGACGCCGTCGTCGACCACGCCGGCGGTGTGCACGACGGCGCTCAGCGGGTGCGCCGCGGGCACTCGGGCGAGGAGGGCGGTGAGCGCGTCCCGGTCGGTGACGTCGCAGGCGGCGACGTCCACCAGGGCGCCGAGTCCGGTGAGTTCGTCGACGAGGGCGCGGGCGCCGTCGGCGGCCGGGCCGCGACGGCTGGCGAGCAGCAGGTGGCGGACGCCGCGTTCAGTGACGAGGTGGCGGGCGAGGACGCCGCCGAGTCCGCCGGTGCCGCCGGTGATCAGGACCGTGCCGTCCGGGTTCCAGTCGGCGGGGGTGTCGGGCGCGGGCACCCGGGCCAGCCGGGCGGTCAGGACGTCGGAGCCGCGTACGGCGAGGTCGGGTTCGTCGTACGCGGCGGCCAGGGCCGCCACCAGGGCGGCGGGGGCGGCGGGGGTGTCGGTGGCGAGGTCGAGGAGGGCGAAGCGGCCGGGGTTCTCGGTGCGGGCGGTGCGGATCAGGCCGGCGGCCGCGGCGGCCGGGAGGTCACGGCCCGCGGTGGCGCCGCGGGTGACGAGGACGAGCCGGGCGTCGGCAAACCGGTCCTCCGTCAGCCAGTGCTGGGCCAGGCCGAGTACGGCGGCGGTGGTGGTGTGGGCGGCGTCGGTGGCCGGGGTGTCCTGCTCGCCGGGCAGGGCGGTGAGCACGGTCTCGGGCACCGGGGCGCTGTCCGCGGCCAGTGCGGCCAGGTCGGGGTGGGTGGTGACATGGACGCCGGTGGCGCGCAGCGCGTCGGCGAGGCCGGCCGGGTCGGCGCCGACGAGGGCGACGGTCTCCGGGAGCTGCTTTGACGGGATCCGCAGCGGGGTCCACTCGACGTGGAAGAGGGAGTCGCGGTGGACGGCCCCGGCGGCGCCGGGGGTGTCCTTGGGGACGGCGCGGGAGACCAGGGAGTCCACGGACAGGACGGTGCCGCCCGCGGTGTCGTACACGGCGATGGAGACGGTGTCCTCGCCCGCGGAGGTGATCCGGGCGCGGACGGTGGTGGCACCGGAGGCGGCGAGGTGCACGCCCTGCCAGGCGAACGGCAGCCCGCCCCGGCTGATGGCGCCGAGGTCGGTGTAGGCGGCGGAGTGCTGGGCGGCGTCCAGGAGCGCGGGGTGCAGGCCGAAGTCGGCGGGGTCGGTGCCGGCGTTCTCGGGGACGGCGACCTCGGCGAACACGTCGGTGCCGCGGCGCCAGGCGGCGCGCAGGCCCCGGAAGGCGGGCCCGTAGTCGAAGCCGAGGCCGGCGAGGCGCTCGTAGCAGCCGTCGAGGTCGACCTGCTCTGCGCCGGCGGGCGGCCAGACGGTGGCGTCGAAGGCGGCGTCCGGGGCACCGGCGCCAGTGGTGAGGACACCGGTGGCGTGCTGCGACCAGGGCAGGTCGAAGCCGTCCTCGACACGGGAGAAGATGCCGAGCGGGCGGCGGCCCGCGGGGTCGGGGGCGCCCACCCGGACCTGGAGCTGGACGGCGCCGCGTTCGGGGAGCACCAGCGGGGCGGCGAGGGTGAGTTCCTCGACGCGGTCGCAGCCGGCCTCGTCGCCCGCTCGGATGGCGAGTTCGACGAAGGCGGTGCCGGGCAGCAGGGCGCGGCCCTGGACGCCGTGGTCGGCGAGCCAGGGGTGGGAGTGGACGGAGAGCCTGCTGGTGAACAGGAACCCTTCGTCGTCGGCGAGTTCGACGGCCGCGCCGAGCAGCGGGTGGTCGGCGGAGCCGAGTCCGGCGGCGGCGACGTCCTGGGTGGAGCGGCCCGCGGCCGGCCAGAACCGCTGGTTCTGGAAGGGGTAGGTGGGCAGGTCGGCGCGCTGGGCGCCGGTGGTGTCGAAGAGGCCGGCCCAGCGGACGGTGAGGCCGCGGACGTGCACCCGGGCGAGTCCGGTGAGGGCGGACTCCTCCTCGGGGCGGTCCTTGCGCAGCAGCGGGACGGCGGTGGTGCCCTCGGGCAGCGACTCCTGCGCCATCGCGGACAGCACACCGTCGGGGCCGACTTCGAGGAGGGTGGTGACACCGCGGCCGGCGAGGGCGATGACGCCGTCGGCGAAGCGGACGGCCTCGCGGACGTGGCGGACCCAGTAGTCGGCGGTGCACAGGTCGGCGGGGTCGGCGATGGTGCCGGTCAGGTTGGAGACGACCGGGATGCGCGGCTCGTGGTAGGTGAGGCCCCGGGCGACGCCGCGGAACTCCTCCAGCATCGGGTCCATGAGCGGCGAGTGGAAGGCGTGGCTGACCCGCAGCCGGGTGGTCTTGCGGTCCTGCGCCTCGAAGTGGGCGGCGATCGCGGCGACTTCGTCCTCGTCACCGGCGACGACCACCGACGACGGCCCGTTGACCGCGGCGATCGACACCCGCTCCGTCAGATGCGGGAGCACCTCCTCCTCGGTGGCGCGCACCGCGAGCATCGCACCGCCCCGAGGCAGCTCCTGCATCAGGCGGGCGCGGGCGGCGACCAGCGTGCACGCGTCCTGAAGCGACAGCACCCCGGCGACATGCGCGGCGGCGATCTCACCGATGGAGTGGCCGCCGACGTAGTCGGGGGTGACGCCCAGGGAGGAGACGAGGCGGTAGAGGGCGACCTCGACGGCGAACAGCGCGGGCTGGGTCCAGCCCGTCTCGCTGAGGAGTTCGGCGTCGGAGCCCCAGACGACCTCGCGCAGCGGGCGGTCGGTGTGGCCGTCGAGGAGGGCGGCGATCTCGTCGAAGGCCTCGGCGAACACCGGGAAGCGGGCGTGCAGTTCGCGGCCCATGCCGAGGCGCTGGGAGCCCTGGCCGGAGAACAGGAGGGCACAGGCGCCGTCGTCGACCGAGCCGTGGGCGATCTCGGTGGCGCCCGAGGCGTCGGTGCCGGCGCAGAGCAGGACGGCGCGGTGCTCGAAGGTGGCGCGTCCCTCGGCGAGCGCGAAGCCGATGTCGAGCGGGTCGGCTCCCGGCTGGCCCGCGAGGTGGGCGGCGAGGCGCTCGCGCTGGGCGTCGAGCGCGGCGGCGGTGCGGCCGGACAGGGTCCACGGGACGAGCGCGGGCCGGACGGCGGGGTCCGGGGCGGGGCGCTCGGGCGCGGCGGGGGCCTGTTCGAGGATGAGGTGGGCGTTGGTGCCGCTGATGCCGAAGGAGGAGACACCGGCGCGGCGGGCGCGGCCGGTCTCGGGCCAGTCGACGGCGCGGTGGAGGAGTTCGACCGAGCCGGCGGTCCAGTCGACGTTGCTGGTCGGCCGGTCGGAGTGGAGGCTCCGGGGCAGGACGCCCTGTTGGAGCGCCATGATCATCTTGATCACGCCGGCGGCGCCGGAGGCGGCCTGGGCGTGGCCGATGTTCGACTTGACGGAGCCGAGCCACAGCGGCCGCTCGCGGTCCTGGCCGTAGGTGGCGAGCAGCGCCTGTGCCTCGATGGGGTCGCCGAGGGTGGTGCCGGTGCCGTGCGCCTCGACCGCGTCGACGTCCGCGCCGGTCAGGTGCGCGCTGTCCAGGGCGGCGCGGATGACGCGCTGCTGGGACGGGCCGTTGGGGGCGGTGAGACCGTTGGAGGCGCCGTCCTGGTTGATGGCGGAGCCGCGCAGCACGGCGAGGACCGGGCGGCCCTCGCGCTGGGCGTCGGACAGCCGCATCAGGATGAACAGGCCGGCGCCCTCGGCCCAGCCGGTGCCGTCGGCGTCGTCGGAGAACGGCTTGCAGCGGCCGTCGGCGGCCAGTCCGCTCTGCGAGGTGAACGCGACGAACGGGTGGGGCGTCGCCATGACGGAGGCGCCGCCCGCCAGGGCCAGGGAGCATTCGCCGCCCCGCAGGGCCTGCACGGCCAGGTGCAGGGAGACGAGCGACGAGGAGCAGCCGGTGTCCACGGTGACCGCCGGGCCCTCGGCGCCCAGGAAGTAGGAGAGCCGGCCGGAGATCACACTGGCGGCGTGACCGGTGGTGGAGTACACCTCGGCGTCCTCGTCGGACGCCTTGATGACCTCCGCGTAGTCCTGGCCCGTGGTGCCCATGAACACGCCCGTGCGGCTGCCGCGCAGTGTGGAGGGGTCGATGCCGGCCCGCTCCAGGGCCTCCCAGGCGATCTCCAGGAGGATGCGCTGCTGCGGGTCCATGGCGACGGCCTCGCGGGGCGAGATGCCGAAGAACCCGGGGTCGAAGCCGGCGACGTCCTGGAGGAAGCCGCCGACCTGGGCGAGACTGCTGCCCTCGCCGCCGCCCGCCAGCCGGTCCAGGTCCCAGCCGCGGTCGGTCGGGAACGGGCCGATGACGTCGCGACCCTGGGCGACGAGCTCCCACAGGTCCTCGGGGGAGGCGACGCCGCCGGGGAAGCGGCAGCCGATGCCGACGACGGCGATCGGCTCCGCCGCCGAGGCGACCAGCTGCTCGTTCTGCTTGCGCAGCCGCTCGATCTCCTTCAGGGACGACCGCAGCGCCTCGACGTACTTGTTGGGGGACGTGCTCATCGTGTTCCAGCTCTCTTTCAGTTCGCCGAGTTCTGGGCGGCCAGCCGCAGCAGTGCTTCGGCGTCCATGTCGTCGAGGGAGTCCGCCGTGTCGTCCGTGGCGGGGGCGCTGTCCTCAACGTCGTCGGACTCGGCGAGTTTCAGCACCATGTCGAGGAGGCCCGCCTTGCGCAGCCGTCCGATCGGGACGGTGGCCAGGGCCTCGCGGATGCGGGCGTCGGGGTCGTCGGCGCGGCCGGTGTCCGCGTCATCGGGTCCGGTGCCGTAGAGCAGCGAACCGATGTGCTGGGCGAGGGCCGCGGGGGTCGGGTAGTCGAAGACCAGGGCGGCCGGCAGCGGCAGCCCGAGGGCGGAGCGGAGCCGGTTGCGCAGTTCGACGGCGGTGACGGAGTCGAAGCCGACGTCGCGGAAGGCGCGCGAGGCGGGCACCGCGTCGGGGCTGTCGTGGCCGAGGGTCGCGGACGCCTCGGCGCGGACGGTATCGACGAGGGCCCGGCCGCGTTCGGCGGTGGGCAGCCCGTCCAGGCGGGCACGCAGCTCCGGCACGTCCGCGCCGGAGCCGTCGGCGGTGGCCGGGCCCTCGTCGGTGAGGGCGGAGACGGCTTCCGGGACGGTGCTGAGCAGGGCGCTGGGGCGGTTCGCGGTGAAGGCGGGCGCGAACAGCTCCCAGTCCATCAGAGTAACGGCGAGCGCGGTGTCGTCGTCCTCCAGCATCCGGTCGAGCGCGCCGAGCGCGTGGGCCGGTTCCATGGCCAGGACGCCCTGGCGGACGAGCCGGTCGTGGACCTCGGGGTCGGTCGCCATGCCGACCTCGCCCCAGGTGCCCCAGGCCACCGACGAGCCGGTCAGGCCGAGGGACCTGCGGTGCTCGGCGAGGGCGTCGAGGTAGGCGTTGGCGGCGGCGTAGCCGGGCTGGCCGCCGCTGCCCCAGACCGCGGCGCCGGACGAGAACAGGACGAACGCGTCCAGGTCGAGGTCGGCCGTCAGCTCGTGCAGGTGCCGGGCGGCGGTCAGCTTGGCGCGCATCAGCGCGTCGAGCTGGTCGAACGTCAGGTCGGCGACCGGGGCGTCGCCGTGGGCGACACCTGCGGAGTGGAAGACGGCGGTGAGCGGCGCGTCCTCGGGCAGGCCGGCCAGGAGCGCGTCGAGCGCGTCCCGGTCGGCGGCGTCGCACGCGGCGATGGTCACCCGGGCGCCCAACTGCTCCAGTTCGGCGCGGAGTTCGGCCGCGCCCGGGGCGTCGGCGCCGCGCCGGCTGGTCAGTACCAGGTGTGCGGCGCCCTGTTCGGCGAGGCGGCGGGCCACACGGCCCCCGATACCGCCGGTGCCGCCGGTGACGAGGACGGAGCCGCGGACCGGCGGGCGCTTCCCCGAGCCGGGTACGGCCGGGGCTGCGTGGGCGAGGCGGCGGGCGAGGACGCCCGAGCCGCGGATCGCGAGCTGGTCCTCGCCGCCCGCGTCGGCGAGCAGTCCGGTGAGCCGGGCGCCGGCCCGGGTGTCGAGCGCCTCCGGCAGGTCGATGAGACCGCCCCACCGGTCGGGGTGTTCGAGGCCGATGACACGGCCGAGGCCCCACAGCGCGCCCTGCACGGGGCTGCTGAGCACGTCGCCGCGGCCGGCGGCGACACCGCCCCGGGTCAGGCACCACAGGGGCGCGCTGAGCTCCGCGTCGCCGAGGGCCTGGACGAGGGCGAGGGTCTGGGCGAGGCCGAGCGGTACGGATCCGAAGTCGGTGTGGAGTGCCTCGGCGGCGGCGAGCAGCGAGACCACGGCGTGGAACTCCCCCTCGTCCTCGCGGAGCTGGACGAGCTGCGCGGCCCAGGCGGCCCGGTCGGTGCCCTTGGCCTCGAAGCGGACGGTGTCCGGGCCGAGCGCGTCGAGGACGGCGGCGACCCAGGGGGCGCCTGCGTGGTCCGGTGAGATCACCGCCAGCAGCCGGCCGGCGGGCCGGGCCGTGCCCGGCTCGGCGGCGCGGTTCCATTCGACGTGGTAGCGCAGGGCGTCGACGCGGGAGCGGGTGAGGGAGCGGGTGCGCCAGGCGGACAGCGCGGGCAGTACGTCGCCGAGGCGGGAGGCGCCGTCGTCGGCGGGGAGGCCGAGTTCACCGGCGAGCGCGGCGAGGTCCTGGTTCTCGACCAGTTCCCAGAACGCGGCGTCGGAGGCGTCGGTGGTGCCCGCTGCGGCGGCTGCCTTGGGCTCGGGCCAGAAGTCCTGCCGCTGGAAGGGGTAGGTCGGCAGGTCGACCGGCGCGTACGCGGGGCGGTCGAAGACGGTGGTCCAGTCGACGGCGATGCCCTGGGTGTGCGCCTCGGCGAGCGAGGTGAGGAACCGGCGGCGGTCGCCCTCGTGGCGGCGCAGCGTGCCGAGAACGGCACCGGTCTCGGCCGCCGCCTCCGCCTCCTCGGCGAGGCTCTCCTGCGTCTCCTGGATCGGGGCGGCCAGCACCGGGTGCGGGCTGATCTCCACGAACACGCGGTGTCCGGCGGCGACGAGGGCGCGGGTGGCGTCCTCCATCAGCACCGTCCGACGCAGGTTGGTGTACCAGTAGGAGCCGTCGAAGGCCGCCTCGTCGAGCCGGGCGCCGGTGACGGTCGAGTAGAACGGCACCTCGGGGGTGCGGGGGCTGACGGGGGCGAGGACGCGGGCGAGTTCGTCGCGCACGGCCTCGACGTGCCGGCCGTGCGAGGCGTAGTCCACGGACACCTTGCGGGCCCGTACGTTCTGCTCGCGGCACGTTTCGAGGAGTTCGTCGAGGGCGTCGGCGTCGCCGGAGACGATCACCGAGGAGGGGCCGTTGACGGCGGCGATGGACAGCGCCTCGCCCCACGGTTCGAGGAGTTCGGTGACGCGTTCGGCGGGCGCGGAGACGGACATCATGCCGCCGAGCCCGGAGAGCTGGGGCAGGGCCTGGCTGCGCAGCGCCACGACGAGGGCGGCGTCCTCGAGGCTGAGCGCCCCGGCGACGTGGGCGGCGGCGATCTCGCCCTGCGAGTGGCCGACGACGGCGGCCGGTTCGACGCCGTGCGCCCGCCACAGCGCGGTGAGGGCGACCATCATCGAGAACAGGGCGGGCTGGACGACGTCCACGCGCTCAAGGAGCTCCGGGTCGCCCTCGCCGGCCAGCACCTCGTGCAGGGACCAGTCGGTGTACGGGGCGAGGGCGGCGGCGCAGTCGTCGACGGCGGTGCGGAACACCTCGGAGGAGGCGAGGAGTTCCCGGCCCATCCCCCACCACTGGGAGCCCTGGCCCGGGTAGACGAAGACGGGTCCGGCGGAGTCCGGTCCGGCGGTGCCGGTGACGACGCCGCCGGCGGACACGGAGGACACGACGGCTTCCAGGCCGCGGGTGAAGTCCTCGGGCCGGCTGCCGAGGACGACGGCGCGGTGGTCGAAGGCGGACCGGGTGGTGGCCAGGGCGTGTCCGACGCGGGCGGGCGCGGCGGTGGCGCCGGCCGTCGCGGTCAGCAGCCGGGACGCCTGCCCCCGCAGCGCCCGCGCGGACTTGGCGGACAGCGGCCAGGGGACGAGCGGGGCGTCCTCGGGGTCCTCGGGGTCCTCGGCGGGCTCTTCGACGGGCTCTTCGGCGGGCGGGGCCTGCTCCAGGAGGAGGTGGGCGTTGGTGCCGCTGATGCCGAAGGAGGAGACACCGGCCCGGCGGGGGCGGTCCTCGGCGGCCGGCCAGGCGGTGCGCTCGCGCAGCAGGGCGACGGCGCCGGAGGTCCAGTCGACGTGGCTGGAGGGCTCGTCGACGTGCAGGGTGCCGGGCAGTTCGCCGGCCTGCATGGCCATCACCATCTTGATGACGCCGGCGACACCCGCGGCGGCCTGGGTGTGGCCGATGTTGGACTTCACCGAGCCGAGCAGCAGCGGCTGTCCACCGTCGCGGCCCTGGCCGTAGGTGGCGAGCAGGGCGCCGGCCTCGATGGGGTCGCCGAGCTTGGTGCCGGTGCCGTGCGCCTCGACCACGTCGATGTCGGCGGTGCCGAGTCCGGCGTTGGCGAGGGCCTGGCGGATGACGCGCTGCTGGGAGATGCCGTTGGGGGCGGTCAGGCCGTTGGAGGCGCCGTCCTGGTTGATGGCGGAGCCGCGGACGACGGCGAGGACGCGGTGGCCGTGGCGGCGTGCGTCGGAGAGCTTCTCCAGCAGGACGACGCCGACGCCCTCGGCGAGGGTCATGCCGTCGGCGGCCTCGGCGAACGGCTTGCAGCGGCCGTTCTCGGCCAGCGCCCGCTGCCGGCTGAAGCCCACGAACGCGTGCGGGGTGGCCATGATGGCGGCGCCACCGGCCAGGGCGAGGCTGCTCTCGCCGCTGCGCAGGGACTGGCAGGCCAGGTGCATCGCGACCAGGGAGGAGGAGCAGGCGGTGTCGACGGTGACCGCCGGGCCCTCCAGGCCGAGGAGGTAGGAGACACGGCCGGACAGCACGCTGGCCGCGGTGCCGGTCATCATGTGCACCTCGGTGCCCTCGGTGCCGTTCTGGACGCTGCTGGAGTAGTCCTGGTAGCTGGCGCCGAAGAAAGTGCCGGTGGCGCTGGAGCGCAGCGACTCGGGGTCGATACCGGCCCGCTCCAGGGCCTCCCAGGAGGTCTCGAGCAGCAGCCGCTGCTGCGGGTCCATGGCGAGCGCCTCGCGGGGCGAGATGCCGAAGAACCCGGGGTCGAAGCCGGCTGCCTCATGCAGGAACCCGCCGTGCACGGAGTAGGTGCGGCCCTGCCGGTCGGGGTCCGGGTCGTAAAGGCCGTGGGCGTCCCAGCCGCGTTCGGCGGGGAACTCGGAGATGGCGTCGGCGCCGTCGAGGGCGAGCCGCAGCAGCTCTTCCGGGGTGCCGGCGCCGCCGGGGAAGCGGCAGCTCATGCCGACGATGACGATCGGGTCGTCGTCGGCGCCCGTGGTGACCGCGGCGGCGGGCCGGTCGCCGGCCGTGCCGGTGGTGCCGAGCGCGGTGGCCTTGAGGAACGTGGCGAGCGCGACCGCGTTCGGGTGGTCGAAGACCATGGTGGACGGCAGGGTGAGCCCGGTCGCGGCGACGAGGCGGTTGCGCAGGTCGACGGCGGTCACCGAGTCGAAGCCGATGTCGCGGAAGGCGCGGCGCTCCGGGACGGTGTCGGCGGAGGCGTGGCCGAGGACGGCGGCGGTCTCCTCGCGGACCAGGGCGAGCACGATCCGGTCCTGCTCGGCGGCGGACACGCCCTGGAGGCGGCCGGTCAGGCCGCTGCCGGCGATGGCCGTCGCGGCGGGCGCGGCCCGGTCGGCCAGCAGCCGCGCGACCTCGGGGATCCGGTCGAACAGGTGCGAGGGGCGTCCCGCGGTGAAGACGTCGTGGTAGGTGCCCCAGTCGATGTCCATGAGGCCGATGACGGTCTCGTCGTCCTCCATGACGCGCTGGAGGGCGGTCAGCGCCAGCTCCGGGTCGAGGTACTCCAGGCCGCTGCGGCGGATCTGGTGCGGGTCGGCCAGTTCGCGTTCGAGGTCGTCGGGCCACTTGCCCCAGTGGATGGAGGTGGCGCGGGCGCCGCGGGCACGGCGCTGTTCGGCGAGCGCGGACAGGTAGGCGTTGCCCGCGACGTACGCGGCGTGCGCGCCGCTGCCCCACATGCCGGCGGTGGAGGAGTACAGGACGAAGTCGTCCAGCGCCTCGTCGTCGAGGAGTTCGTCGAGGATCCGGGCGCCGGTGACCTTGGCGTGCACGACCTCGGCGAACGCGTCGACGGTGGTGTCCGCGAGGGCGGACAGTTCGATGACGGCGGCGGTGTGTACGACCGTGCGGACGGTGCGGCCCTCGGCCTTCAGGCCGTCGAGGAGGGCGGCGACCGCGTCGCGGTCGGTGATGTCGCAGGCCGCGAACTGCGTCTCGGTGCCCGCCTCTTCGAGTTCGGCGGCGAGTTCGGCCGCGCCGGGGGCGTCCGCGCCGCGGCGGCTGAGCAGTACGAGATGCTCGGCGCCGTGGGCGGACAGGTGGCGGGCGAGTCCGGGGGCAAGGGTGCCGGAGCCTCCGGTGACGAGGGTGGTGCCGCGCGGCTTCCAGGAGCGGGTCCTGCGGCGGGTGTCGCCGCTCGCGCGGATGACGCGGCGGGCGAGGACGCCGGCGGGCCGGACGGCGAGCTGGTCGTCGTCGCCGAGCGCGCCGGCGAGGGCGGCGACGAGCCGCTGGGCGGCGCGGGTGTCCAGTGCCGCGGCAGGTGACGTTTGCCCGTCAAGGAGCGGCATCCGGTGCGTGCTCTCGGCGTGCCGGCCGGAAGTCCTCGTACTGGACGTACTTGGGCTTTCGGCCGGTGCGGCGAGTGGGGGTCCCCCCTGCTCGAAGAGCTCGGGGGGGCGTGCCGGGCGTCGCGACAGGGCAGACGTTGCCTGTCGCGGCACTGAGGGCCCGGGCAGGTCGACGACGCCGCCCCAGCGGCGAGGGTGCTCGACGGCGACGGTCCAGCCGAGACCGGCGACCTGGCTCTGCAGCGGCCGGGTGACGGTGTCGGACGGGCCGGTGGAGAAGGCGCCGCGGGTCAGGAACCACAGCGGGGCGGGGACGTCGGCCTCGCCGAGGGCCTGCGCCAGCGACACGGACAGCGCGAGTCCGAGGGTCAGTCCGGGGTGGCGGGCGGAGTCCTGTTCGGCGTCGGCGAGGACGGAGACGATGCCGGTGAGGCCGTCGATGTCGGTGAGGCGCTCACGCAGGACGGCGGGGTCGGTGCAGGTCTCGTCGAGGACGAGGCGGCGCACCTGGGCACCGCCCGTCTCCAGCGCCTCGGCGACGTCGGTGCCGTCGACGCCGTCGGCGGAGACCAGCAGCCAGGTGCCGTCGAGGGTGGCGCGGGGAACCCGGGCCAGCGGCTCCCAGGTGACCCGGTAGCGCCAGGAGTCGAGGGCGGAGCGCTCACCGCGCGTGCGGCGCCAGGAGGCGAGGCCGGAGAGGATCGCGGCGACGGACTCCTCGTCCGTGCCGAGCGCTTCGGTGAGGGCGGAGACGTCCGTCTGCTCGACGGCCGCCCAGAACTCGGCGTCCATCGGTGCGGTGGCCGAACGGTCCACGACGGCACGGCTGATCCAGTAACGCTCGTGCTGGAAGGCGTAGGTGGGCAGGTCGACGCGGATCGCGCCGGTGCCCTCGAACAGCGGGGCCCAGTCGACGTGGACGCCGCGGACGCACA
>NZ_JBIVPK010000090.1:0-16487 GCF_044754605.1 Streptomyces sp. NPDC093064 | reverse complement strand
GGCCGCCGCGCTCACACCCGCCCCGAAGCCATCCTCACCCTGCACGGCATCCCATGATCAAATCGGGCGAACGCGACTCTCCCCGGGGCCTTGGAGCTCCGACCGACGACCGCAACGTCCCACTCCCCACCCCAACCGACCGCATACATCGCCGCAGACGACTCGGAGGACTCCCCAACGAGCACCAACCAAGCCACCACATGAAACCCCAGCTCAACACCGACCGAGTTTCGACCAGGACCGTCACTCATCCGGCCCCGCGCGAAGCCCATGGCCCGGTCCATGACAGTTAGGTGCATCAATGTTGACGGCCGCTCAAACCGCTTCTGCTGGACAGATGTTGCCCTCTTGACGAGGGACTTCTGTCACAGTCTAATTTGATGACCATATGGAGAGGCCCACTCGTGGGAGAGTTCCAGTTCGCCGTTCTGACGTGGCAGGGTTTCCTTCTGATCGCGGCTGCCGCCGCAAAGGTGCGCGCACCGCGTCGGTTCGCAATGGCCGTTGCCGGTTACCGGCTTGCGCCGTCTGCCTTGGTCGAGCCACTGGCATGGAGCGTTCCCGGCGTCGAAGTCATCCTCGGCGCCGGCCTCATCAGCGGTTGGCACCCGACGATCATGCTTCGGCTCGCGGCTGCACTGTTCGCTTCCTTCGGGCTGGCGATGGCATCGGCACTCCTTCGAGGGCGCCGACCGTCCTGCGGCTGCGGTGTTGGCGAGGACAGGCCCGTCAGCTGGCTGCTCGTCGCGCGGACCGGTGGCTTGGCTATCTTTGCGGGCCTGTCCAGCGCTATTCCTCCCTCTTTGGGTTTGCAGGTGCTGTGGCGCGCGACGTCGGGCTTGTCGCGTGATGCAGCACTCGCCACGCTCATCGCGCTGCTGCTACTTGGCATGACCTGGCGGGCGTTGACGGTCGGCCTTCGCGTGCACAACCGTTTGGAGGCGCTGCGGCGATGACGGGCCCATGGATTGCTGCCTTCGGTGCGCTCGTAGTCATGGTCGTTGCGCTCACGATTCTTGTGTTGGGCGTGCTCGCCAGGGTGGACCGTGCGCTGGATGAGATCACGTCCCGGCCGCCAAGCAACGTACGCGCCCTCGGTGGACTGGAAGTCGGCCAGGCCGCGCCCCTGTTGGAGTTCGCCGCGTCCGACGGGGGCGAACCCGTGCAGCTGAGTCGTTCGGTGCTGGTCTTCACGTCTGAGGGTTGCTCCCCGTGCGAGTCTCTTGTCGCTGACCTGATCATCCACCCCTTTGATCCGGGCGAGTGGAGTCGGGTGCTGGTATGGGATGCCAAGGATCAGTCGCCGATTCCGCCTCTACCCGGTTGGGTGGTGGTTGGCGCGACCAGCGCCACCGCGCTCAAGAGCCGATTCCAGGTCCAAGGAACGCCGTATGGCGTCGTGATCGACGGCGATGGCCGAGTCGCCGCAGTCGGGATCCCGAACAAAGCCGTCGACATCCGCCGCCTGGTAGAAGCGGCAGAACGGCACATCATTTTGTCTCGACCAGCGCGTGTAGATCATGGGGCTGGGACGCGACAGGCCGCCCCGGTCCGTTAGAGATATCGACCCATCGGAAGGAGTCGGAGATGAGCAAGAGGTCCGTGAGTCGGCGGCAGTTCCTGCGGCCGCTGGGAGGCACCCTTGCTGCCGGAGTAGGCATCGCGTTGTTTCCGGCCGGGTTCGCCTCGGCATCGTCCAAGACCGGTCCGACATCGACCCCTGGCCATAAGGGCGGCGGGCCGGCGTACCCGAGAGACCCCGGCCAGTATTCGTACCCGGGAGACCCCGGCTTTGTCGCCACGAGTCCGGGGGAACTAGAGGCCGCTAAAGCCAGTTGGGAAACGCCGGAATATGGTTACTTTACCGGCCATAATCCTTCTACTCCTGGCACAGCGGTCGATTCCCCATGGCAGCTCGTCGCGGTAAACGCGTCCACCGCCTACGCCCTAGGGTACTTCGGGCAGGGCGTCACGCTCGGCATAATGGATTCGGGCTACAGGGCTACACACGAAGCATTTCAGACCGAGCTGATCAGTTCGGTGAGTGCGGAGGGTGTCTACGCCACGTCCGGCTTCTCATATCGCACCTCGGCAACCCCGTCGAACCCGTTTACTGCGGGCGATCCGTTCACTGTGGCCGGTGATCAGGCGAGAACAAGTGACTACTCGCACGGGACCGGTATGCTTGGGGTTATCTCCGGCAAGCGCGATGGTATAGAACAGCACGGCATCGCCTTTGGATCGAACATACATGCTGCCAAGACCGGCGGCTCCGATAGCATGTCCCACGGCCCCTTCCACGATTACGTGTACTTTCATACAGGCCATAAGGCCCTGGTCGACGCAGGCGCCGAGGTCATCAACGAAAGTTGGGGCCAATATGTCTACACTCTTGACAGAACCCGCTTCGATGGTCTCGGAAACGATCTCGGAGTCAACGGCAACCTCGCCAACGCTTATCAAGTGCGTGGCAAAGACAGCGCCAGCGCCACGGCAAACGCGGCTGCGATTCCCAACGAGTCCCTGAAGGATCTGGAGTACCAGTTTTTCATCTTCAAGAAATTCTATTCGGTAGGCGGCGAACAATACAATCCGAAGTACCCCGGGCTTTCCTTTATGGACGCCATCTGGGACGCCATCAAGGACAGCGGTACCGTCGACGTAAGGTCGGCCGGCAACAACGACTGGAGCAACCCGTATTATCGCCCGGCGTATCCCGTCTTCAATCCTTGGGCGGAAAATCAGTGGGTAGCCGTCGGCGGGGTGCAACCGCCCACTGCGGCCAATCCCGAATACACAAAGCAGTACGGGTATAACGAGGCGGGGCTCGCAAAGTGGTGGGTCGTGTCCACCCCGTCAAACGACGTTCGTACCACGAGCAGCGCTGGTGATACTAGCTATTCAAACTCAAGCGGCACGTCACCGGCAACGCCCGTTGCGACAGCGGTGATGGGGGTTCTGCTCTCCCGCTATCCGAACATGGACGCCAGGCAGGTGCGTCAGGTGATGTTTACCACGGCGAACAATAAGATGTCGGACGGCGTGAGATTCCTCGGCACCGGGCAAACCTCCCCCTCCGGGGCATCCATCGCCTGGACCGCTCCCGATGGTCTTCCGGACGATCGCTGGGGCTGGGGGATTCCCGATCTGGCCAAGGGCATGTACGGCCCCGGCCAGTTCCTGAGCCCGATGACCTACAACATGGATAAAGCGCCCCTTGACGTCTGGTCGAACGACATCAGCCAGATCGCGATCAAGGAAAGGGAAAAGGAAGATCTGCAGTGGCTGGCCGGCTACAAGCAGCAAGGCATTGCCTACGCCGGTGAATTCGGCCCCAACGTGCTGAATCCGGACGGCGCGCTTGACGAACACGCCTTCATGCTTCAGGGCATTTTGGCTGATCCTTACATCCAAGCTATTACTGACGGCCATCCCGAGGTGTACGACAAGATCACCTATGCGGACGCCGTTAAGTGGCGCAAGGAGTGGATGGATGCACGCGCGGCCCACATTCAGCACAAGATCGACAACGGCCTCTACACGGCTTCTCTGGTCAAGCAGGGCTCCGGGACGCTGTTCATGACGGGGAACAACACCTACGAGGGCGGCACGACGGTTGAAGGCGGTAAGCTTTCGATCACCGGCTCGCACGCAAGCTCGATCCACGTCAAGGGCGGCACGCTCGGCGGCAGCGGTTTCGTGGCAGGCCGCATCGACGTCGACAGCGGCGTGCTGCAGCCCGGTCTGTCGTCCGGGGAAGCGGCGTCCGCGTTGTCCGTCACCCTCGTCGACGTCGCGCCCGGCAACGTCCTGCGCGTCGGCGACGACGTGACCGTCGGCCGAGCGGGTCGCGTCGCCATCACCATCTCCGGCGACCATGACTACACGAGCGTGCGGGCCGCGGGTGACCTGGTGCTGGACGGCGAACTCGACCTGGACATTCGCGCGACCCTCACTCCGGGCACGGTATTGACGATCATGAGCGGCGACTCGATCAAGGGCAACTTCCGTTCCCTGCCGGAACGGCGGGTCCTGAACGCGGGCCACCACATGTTCAGGGTGTCCTACCAGGACGGCGATGTGACGCTGACCGTCGTGCGGACGCTGCCCGGGGCAGGGTCCGGCGGCGTCTAGCCGCACGTGGCCTGGCCAGCCAGGCTCAGGTTCGCCTGAGCCCTGCTGGCCAGGCCTTCGCCCAGGTTCAGCCGCCCTGACCGCCACGGTCGACAAACCTGCCGAACCAGTCCAGAACCCGGTCGTAGGCCTGCGCCGCGGCGTTGGCGTGGTGGTTCGTGCCGGTGTCGTTGAAGAACGCGTGGTTCACACCGGGGAAGACGACGATCTCGTGTTCCAACCCGGCGGCCTCGACGTCCAGATGGCGACCGCACATCAGCCTCGCGTACGCCAACACCGACGGTGCCCCGGTCGGTTTGGCACGCTCCCCTTCAACGTTCCGCTGCGGCGCGGCGGCCCGAAGGGGCGCTACCCGGCCGAGCAGCTCTTGGAGATCTATCATCAGCGGTGGCAGGCGGAGACCTGCTACTTCTCGTTGAAATCGACGATCCTGGACGGCCGTGTGCTGCGCTCGCGCAGTGTTCCGGGGCTCGAGCAGGAGATCTTTGCTCTGCTGACGGTATATCAAGCCCTGTTCTGGATGGCCGGAGATGTCACGACCGGCCGCCCGGGCCTGCCCGTAGAGCGGCTGAGCTTCGTTACCCTCTTCCAGGCCGCCGCCGACCAGATCATCGCCGCACACGGCTTCCGCCTGGAAGAGCCCGTGTCTCTCATCGGAGCCATCGGACGCGCAGCACTGGACAACTTGCTGCCCGAACGCCACCGCTGCCGCGTCAAAGCCCGCTATCGCAAGTCCGCAAGCAAGTACGGCTTCAAACGCGGCGACCACCCATGCAGAGCCCAGGCATACACACTGCGCATCCAGGTGATCCCAGACGACGGACTTGACAACGGGTCGACCAGCTAAAAGCAACGGTGTTGCACAGTGCAGCTTGGCGATCACGAAGGGCAGCGTCTCATGACGACTGATCACGTTCTACAGCTGGAGTACTAATGCGCCGGGCTGAGGTGTTCACCACGCGGGCAGCGGGGCCAGACGCAGGTCCGGCCTGCCGTCCTGCCCCTGCGTCACGGTGGCGTGGACCCGGTAGACCTGTTCCAGGAGGCGCGGGGTGAGCACCGTGATGGGGGGACCGGCCGCGACCACTCGGCCGGCCTGGAGGAGCACCAGATGGTCGCAGTAGCGAGCGGCCAGGTCCAGTTCGTGGAGCGCCGCGACGACCGTGGCATCGGTGCACGAGAGCATCTCCATGAGGTCGAGCCGGTGGCTGATGTCCAGGTGGTTGGTGGGTTCGTCGAGCAGCAGGGCGGGGGTCTGCTGGGCCAATGCCCGGGCGATGTTCACTCGCTGCCGTTCGCCGCCGGACAGGCTGGCCCAGGACCGGTCGGCGAGCGCCGTCACGCCCATCGCCGCCATGGCCTGTTCGACCGCGCGGATGTCCTCCTCGGTAGTGGCCGAGCGTCCGCGGTGCGGGGCCCGGCCCAGCATGACGACCTCCGAGACGGTCGTGTCGAGGTCGGAGGCGGTCTCCTGGGTGACGAAGGCCAGTCGGCGGGCGACGTCGCGTCTTTTCAGGGTCGTGACGTCGGATCCGTCCAGCAGGGCTTGTCCGGACGAGGGGCGGAGCAGGCCGGCGAGGAGGCGCAGCACGGTGGATTTGCCCGAGCCGTTCGGCCCGATCAGAGCGGTGAAGCGCCCCGGTGGCACGGCGAAGGTGACGTCGTCGACGATCGCGTGGCCGCTTGCCGTCCACGCCAGGGAGCGGGCCGCGTGCGCGGTTCCGGGGCCCGTCATGGCGTGGCCGTTCGCCTGCGCAGCAGCGCCGCGAAGGCCGGAACGCCGAGGAGCGCGGTGAGCACGCCGACCGGCAGTTCCTGGGCGCCGAAGAGGCTGCGGGCGGCCGTGTCCGCCCAGATCAGGAACACAGCGCCGAGCAGGGCCGAGGACGGCAGCAGTACCCGGTGGGTCGATCCGGCGAGCATCCGTGCCGCGTGCGGAACCAGCAGGCCGACGAAGCCGATGGCGCCGCTCGCCGCGACGAGCGCGCCGGTGACGACGGCGGTCGTCCCGTACAGCACCATCTCGGTGCGGTGCGGCGAGAAGCCCAGGGTCGAGGCGGTCACCCGGCCGAAGGTGAGTGCGTCGAGATGGCGGGCGTACAGCAGGCAGACCAGCAGGCCGGCGACGGTGGTGGCGGTGCACACGCCCACCGAGGCCCAGTCGGCCGAGGCGAGCGAGCCGAGCAGCCAGAAGGTCACCGCCCTGGTGCGTTCGGCGTCGCCGGAGCGGACGACGACGAGGCTGGTGAGCGCGCTGAACAGCTGGGACGCGACGACACCCGACAGCACCACTTTGGTGGCGGAGCCGAGCGAGCGGCCGAGCAGGAGCAGGACGCAGCCGAAGGCCGCCATCGCGCCGGTGAAGGCTCCGACAGGCAGGCCGAGGGCGCCGAAGCCGAGCACCAGGACCAGGACCGCTCCGGTGGACGCTCCGGCCGACACCCCGAGGAGGTAGGGGTCGGCCAGCGGGTTGCGGGTCACGGCTTGGAGGACCGTGCCGCACACCGCTAGTCCCGCCCCCACCAGCGCGGCCAGCAGGACGCGCGGCAGCCTCAGGTTCCACACGATGCTGTCGCGCAGCGGCGGCAACGCCTCCCACGGCGCTCCGAGATGAGCGCCTATGGTGCGGGCTACGTCCAGCGGCGGTATGTCGGCGCTGCCCGTACCGACGGCGACGAGCACGGACAGCGGCAGCAGAGCACTGCAGCAGACGAGGACGAGCATGCTCCGCGAGAGCACGCCCCGTCGAACGCCTGGCCTGGTGGCGGCAGTTGTCATCGGCGGGCAAAGACCACGTAGTCGTCGAGGTACTGCCAGACCGTCCCTACCTCGGCGAAGCCTGCGGTGCGCAAGGCCGAGAGGTGGAAGTGGAGCGGCGCCGGCGGCTGCGGCGGGCGGTCCGCGAACCGCTGCTCGCGTTCGGCGGCGAGCGGGGGCATACCCGGCTGGGCCACCGCGAGTTCGTACCAGGCGTCCCAGGTGTCGGCACCGGAGGCGAACGCCGTGCGCTGCACCTCCGCGTCGTGCTGCTCGGACAGGGCGCCCAGGGTCTCGTTCCCGGGCCCGTAGCGCAGATGGTCGGCGTTGAGAAAGACAGCACCCGGCGGCAGCAGGTCGGCGAGTGCCGTGTAGACGCGCAGCAGTTGGGAGGGGGAGAGCCAGTGCAGGGCTGTCGAGGAGACGACGGCGTCGATCCGCTCTCCGGCCAGCGGCTCGGCCCAGTCGGTGCGTACGAGGTCGGTGTCCACGACGGTGGCCCGGTCGCCGTATTCCGCGAGTACGCCGCCGGCCAGCCGTAGCAGCACGGGGTCGTAGTCGACGGCCGTGACCCGTGCCTGGGGGAAGGCGCGCAGGACGCGGTCGGACAGGGAGCCGGGGCCGCAGGCGAGGTCGAGCACATGGAACGACTCGGGCCGGCCGAGGCGCAGTACGTCCAGCATCGACTGGAAGCGCAGCTCCCGATGGGCGACATAGGCGGTTTGCTGGGCGTCCCAGCGCTCCAGGAGAACGCGCGGAGGCAGAGTGACGGTGTCGGTCATGCAGGTGTCCTTAGATCGGTGAGGGTGAGGGGTGGGCGGCGTCAGCCGTAGAGCGCGGCCATCAAGCCCGGCGAAAGCCTGCGGAGTTGCACCCGATGGGCGCCTGTTCCGCAAGGCAGCGGGGAACCGGATCGACGCCTTGGCGTACGGCATCACTTGGGGGCGAGCGCGTCCGGCTGCTCTCACCCTTGACGGGCACGCCTTGGAGCCGGCCCCTGGCCTGGAGTATGAGGAACAGTAACTACGGCCACGGTGCGGTCGGCCCCTATGCAACCGAGCCCCCGACGGCCACTCGAACCTGGCACGTGAGAGACATCAGCCGTGCCACCGACGCCGATCAGAGCGTCCGATGGGTCGTGTGACCGGGGCGGCGTGCTCATCGTACCGACTGGTGTGGGTTCGCTTGTCCATCCCCGCTTTAGGACAGAATCTGACCTCAATGGCTCGTAGCGTGGTCCTTGACCGACGGAACAAACACCGGAAGGCGGAAACCATGACCGTCAACGAGCTGACCACCCGCGACCTGGCCGGGGCCCCGGCCGTCACCGGCGAGCGCGCCGACTTGCTGGAGATGCTGGCCAAGCACCGGCACTTCCTGCGCTTCACTACCCGTGACCTCACCGACGAACAGGCCGGGCTGCGGACCACCGCCAGCGAGCTTTGCCTGGGCGGCCTGATCAAGCACGTCACCGCGGTCGAGCGGAACTGGGTGGACTTCATCCTGAACGGCCCATCGGCGATGGGGGACTTCACGGCCATGACCGAGGCCGACTGGGCCCGGCGGGCCGACGAGTTCCGGCTGCTGCCCGGTGAGACGTTGACCGGTGTATTGGCCGACTACGCTGAGGTGGCCCGCCGGACCGACGACCTGGTCGCCACTCTGCCCGACCTGGGTGCCACGCGGCCGCTGCCGAAAGCCCCGTGGTTCGAGCCCGGCGCGCAGTGGTCGGCCCGCCGCGTGCTGATGCACATCATCGCCGAGACCGCTCAGCACGCCGGCCACGCCGACATCATCCGCGAGTCCGTGGACGGCGCCAAAAGCATGGGCTGACCGGAGGCGTCAGGTGGGCCGGCCACTCACCGGGTGTCTGGACCCTGCCCGGCCCACAGGCCATGACGCCCCGCCGGTGGGCCATAGATGCGCCTGTCACAGTGAGAACTCGTCTCATGCCACCAGCCACGTCGACAGCAAACGGATGAACAGGGCCAGTTATAGGCTGTCTGGCCGGCCGGTGCTGGACCGGCCGAAGTTGGATCGGGACGACTGGAGTTGGCATGTCTCGGGAATCAGCGGCGTCGGTGCATGTCCCTCGGCCCAGTCTGCCCGCGGACCAGACGCTCTTGGGCCTGGATGACGATGCGCGCGCACTCTATGTGCGACTGGCCATCGCTGGTCGGCTTCCGCTGGCCGAGGTGGACGATCGCGTCCTCGAGCCGTTGCTGCGCTCGGGCCTCGTCGCGCGAGTCGAGGGGATGGTCGAAGCGCGGGCGCCGCGTGGCCCGCTCGAGGCAGCCGCGCAGTCGTACACGCAACTGGCAGCGCGCATCCGAGAGATCGGCGATGAGCTGACGGATGTGTGGAACGCGTCTCAGCGAGCAGACGTGGGCGTCGACATCTCGACCGGTGCGATCGCGCTGCAGGAGTACGCGGACCTTGTCAGCTCCGCGACGAACCGGATCGACGCGCTGACCATGGCTCCGCGCAACGATCGACCGATCGCGACGGCGGACGGTGTCTTCGAGGTGCTGGCACGCGGGATCGAGGTCAGGGTCGTGTACGACAGTCGACTGCTCGAGTCTCCCGAGGCGATCGAGGTGGTGGAGACGTGCATGGCGGCCGGCGAACAGGCGAGGGTGTTTCCCGGCGTTCCGATCAATCTCGTCATCGTCGACGATGTGGTCTCCGCCAACGTCACCTCGGATGCCGATGAGGAGGTGCACGTCGCCAACATTCGGAATCGCCGGCTCGTCGCGGGGCTGCGAAGCGTGTTCGAGTCCTACTGGCAGCTGTCGATGCCGCTCGCCGACGAGAGACTCGTGCTGGATGGCTCGAAGGAATTCCGGCATCTCGTGCGCTTGCTGAGCATCGGGCTGACCGACCGGTCGATCGCGCGTGAGCTCGGAGTGTCCGAACGCACCGTGGGCCGCCGGGTCACTCGACTGCAGGAGCTGCTCGGAGCGGATACCCGCTTCCAGCTGGGACTGCAGATCGCCAGACATGGCTGGGTGTGACCCGACGGCCGACGGACCGTCCCTCAGCGCGCGTCGGGAGCGACGATCTCGGGCAGCACCTTCTCGAAGGAGTCGGCGACCGTCAGGCTCGGGAGGATGTGTCCTTGGTCGCCGGCACTCTTGACGAGGCCGGCAGCCCAGTCGGAGCTGCGGTAGCGCTGGTTGGGCGTGCCGTGGTGCCCGGGATTGGAGAAGCTGCAGTCGCCGACGTTGTAGAACGTCTGGAGATCCTGCAGGGTGTACGCCTTGTTGAGCGACTCGCCGCGCTTGTGGACCATGAAGTACGTGCCGAAGGCATCGGCCATCAGCTCCGTACGGCGGGTGGCCTCAGCCTCGTCGGTGATGTCGGTCTCGAAGAGATTGTCCGAGTACTGGACCTGATGTCCGAACTCGTGGGCCATCACCGCACGTCCGCCGACCCGGCCGAGGCCGAGCTCGTTCCACATCTGGAGGATGCCCTGTCCCATCGCCACACGCCGGGTGATGCCGAGCGTCTCGAGCATCTCCTGCGAGTCACCGGCATGGGCGGGGTCGATCGCGAACGCGTTGAGCGAGAACATCGGGTTGTCGACGCCGCCCGGGAACCCGTTGAGCTTGCCCGAACTGAGACCGCCCTCGACGCCCCACTGAAGGAAGAGCGCGCCGAGCGGGCTGACCTTGCCGAGGCCGTTGTACACGTACTGACGGTCGGCCGCGGCATCGGGGCCGAGGACCTTGCCGTCGAGCGAGACGAGCCCGACGTTGCTGGTGTCGACGTCCCAGAACCGCTGGAGGTTCGTGAACGTGCGAGCGAGCTCGTCGGTGTTCGCTCCGTTGGGTCCAAGAACGGTGTTCTGGGGGTTGGTGGGCGTCTTCATCAGGGTCCAGTACTGGACCAGAAGGTCGGGCGACAGACCCAGGAAACCATTCTGGTACCAGTACCACGAGTCAGGGTCGATCTGCGCGATCTGACCGCGGGCCCACTCGCGGAAGTCCGTGGTCGAGCACGCGTGGTCGTCGGGGTTGATGGCCCCGGATGTCCACTCGTTGTCGACACCGGCATCGGTGAGCGCTGCCTTGATCTGGGTCAGGGACTTCGCAGCGGCCGCGACGAGTGCGGCGTCGGATGAGCCTGCCTCCTCTGCGGCTGCTCGAGTGTCGGCATCGAGATCGAGGCCGGCGATGTACTCGTTGAACCCCTGGCGCAGTTGCGAGATATCTGCGGACTCGGCTGCCGCGTTGGGCGCGGCCACGGCGACGGTGGTCGCGGTGGGGGAGATCGCGTTGGCTGTACCTGCGCAGGTGAGTGACAAGGTAGCAAGCGAGGCGACGGCCAGGGTTGCCAGGAAGGGGGGCTTCATCAGTACTGACTCCTCAATGTCGCCAGGCTGGGTGTGCGCCTGGGCCTGATCGGCATTCAAACGACGCTGAGCAGGTCAGTGGAAGGTTTTCGGAGTGGCGGGTACCGGACATGTCCGGTCCCGGACAGGGCATGTGGTGGTTCGCGCGAACTGCCGGGCCCTGACGCCGCTTTACGTGGAGCGCGGTCACTGAGCGGCCGACCGATGGACGATCTGGTTACCCGGCGCCTGGGTCGCGTTTGACCAATCTCCGACTCAGGACACCAGCCGTGGGCGGGCCGCGCCACGGATCCCCGCTCAGACGACGATCACCAGAGTGGGCCGGCGGCTGCTGCGTCCGTCAAATGACGCATGTGCGGCCTCCTCGCGGCGTGATCCCATCCAGCCATGAGTCAGCTCGAAACTAGCGGTGGCGCGTCCTTCGACGACGGCGCGATGCAGGCCGCCGCGCGCAAGCACCTTTGGATGCACTTCACCAAGATGTCGGCGTACGACGCCAAGGACGTGCCGATCATGGTGCGCGGCGAGGGCGCGTACGTCTGGGACTCCACGGGCAAGCGCTATCTCGACGCGCTCGCCGGGCTGTACGCGAACCAGGTGGGCCACGGCCGCAGCGAGATCGCCGAGGCAGCGGCGCGGCAGACCAAGCAACTGGGCTACATGCCGATTTGGTCGTTCGCGCACCCCAGCGCCATCGAACTGGCCGAGCGCATCGCCGGCTATGCGCCGGGCGACCTGAACCGGGTGTTCTTCACCACCGGTGGAGGCGAGGCGGTCGAGAGCGCCTGGAAGCTGGCCAAGCAGTACTTCAAGCTGACGGGCCGCCCGACCAAGCACAAGATCATCTCGCGCTCGATCGCCTACCACGGCACCAGCCACGGCGCGCTGTCGATCACCGGCCTGGCCGGCATCAAGGCGCCCTACGAGCCTCTGGTGCCGAGCACCTTCCGGGTGCCGAACACGAACTTCTACCGCGCTCCGATCCACGACGACGACGTCAAGGCCTTCGGCCGCTGGGCCGCCGACCAGATCGCGGTCGCGATCGAGAACGAGGGCGCCGACACGGTGGCGGCGGTCATCCTCGAGCCGGTGCAGAACTCCGGCGGCTGCTTCCCGCCGCCCCCGGGCTATTTCGAGCGCGTGCGCGAGATCTGCGACGAGTACGACGTGCTGATGATCAGCGACGAGGTGATCTGCGCCTTCGGCCGTCTGGGCTACATGTTCGGCGCTGAGCGCTATGGCTATGAGCCCGACATGATCACCTGCGCCAAGGGGATCACCTCCGGCTACGCACCGCTGGGCGCCACGATCGTGAACGAGAAGGTCTTCGAGCCCTTCGGCAACGGCGACAACACCTTCCTGCACGGCTACACCTTCGGCGGGCACCCGGTCGCGACGGCGACGGCCCTGGCCAATCTCGACATCTTCGAGCGCGAGGGCCTCAACGAGCACGTGCGGGCCAACGAGAGCGCCTTCCGGATGACACTGGAGAAGCTGACGGATCTGCCGATCGTCGGCGACGTTCGCGGCGAGGGCTACTTCTACGGCATCGAGCTGGTGCCGGACAAGGAGAACAAGGGCCGCTTCAAGGACAACGAGACCGAGCTGGAGATGCTCGACTTCGTGTCTCGCCGGCTGCTGGAGGCGGGCCTGTACTGCCGCGCCGATGGCCGCGGCGACCCGGTCGTCCAGGTCGCGCCGCCGCTGATCTGCGACCAGGAGCAGTTCGACGAGATGGAGCAGATTCTGCGCTCGGTGCTGGGTGAGGCGTGTGCACGCCTCTGAGACCCATCGAGGACTCGGGGCGCCGTAACCTTTCAACGTCTCGCAGGACAGGGAGCCAGCCATGCATAGTCACAGGCCACCGCCGGGCAGCTCAAGGTTCTCTTCACCGGCAGGCGTGCGCAGCATCCACTGATCGAGACGACGAAGGCAATCACATGTCGAATGAGTACGAGTCGTATGTCTACAGCACGCTGCGCGAGCAGGGCGTGGAGAAGGAACTGGCCTTTCCGCGCGAGGAGTTCGAGCAGCGGGTCGCCCGCGCCATCGAGACCGCCGGCGATCTCGGCCTGGACGCGCTGCTGCTGACCACGACGCCCACGATCGGCTACCTCACCGGTGCCGACACCTGCATGCCGCCGACCTATCTCGCGGCGCTGATCACCGCCGACGGTGACCTGGTCGTGCAGTGCGCCGACCCGGAGGTCGGCACCATCTTGCGGCACAGCATCGTCGAGGACCTCGTGGTCTTCCCCTGGACCGATGTCAGCAGCGCGGCCGGTGCTCTCGCCCGGCTGCTGCAGTCGCGAGGGCTGGCCTCGGCCCGGATCGGCATGGAGCTCTCCAGCCCTGACAACTTCGGCCCCAGCGGCGTGGACGTGGCGACCTACCAGGAGCTGCGCGAGTCGCTGCCGATGCTGTCGATCGTCGATGTCGCCGAGCAGGTGCTGGAACTGCGGCTGATCAAGTCCGACGCGGAGCTCGCGAAGATGCGTGCCGCCGGTCGGATCAGCACCGAGGCCGCCCTGGCCGCGCTGCAGGTCGCTGGCCTCGGAGTGAGCGAGAACGCGGTGGCGGCGGAGGCCTATGCCTTCGCGACGAAGGCGGGTAGCAATGCGATGTCGATCGACCCGATCGTCGCGAGCGGTGGGCGCACCGGCCTGATGCCGCACCTGCCCTACCGCGACAACATCCTGAAGGCCGGCGACCCGGTCTTCCTGGAGATGACCGGCACCGTCTGGCGCTACAGCGCGCCGATCATGCGTACGGCGGTGGTCGGCAAGCCCTCGGCGCGGGTGCAGGCGCTGACCGACGCGACGCTGGAAGTGCTCGACATCCTGTTCACGGAGATCAAGCCCGGTCGCACCGGAGACGACATCGCCCGGCTCGCGGCCCCGGTCTGGAAGAAGGTCCCCGAGGCCTTCTTCCACGGCGGCTACGGCTATTCGATCGGCATGGGCTTCCAGCCGTCGTGGACCGAGAACGCGGTCTACATCGAGCTCGGCGGTGAGCGGGTGCTCGAGCCCGGGATGACCTTCCACCTCGCGATCAACCCGTGGGTGCCTGGCGGCGAGGGGGTCGGCTTCAGCGAGAGCATCGTCGTGACCGACAGGGGGTGTGACCTGCTCACCCTCGGTACCGGCAGGGAACTGCTGCTGCGCTGAGCCCCCGCCGTGATGTGGGACGTACCGGGGTGACACGCTGCTGACCGCTGTCTGTGATCGCGGACGAGTCCGGGTTCACCGGTGGCTCCTCCGGCCTGTCGAACATCCCCGGGTACGGCCTGGACTCACTCGACCTGGTGTTGCGCCCTCGCGTCTGTTACTGGATCGCGCTGGGCGTCATGCCGTCTCGCCCCTGGTGGTCTTCCTGGTGGTCAGATCGCCGCTCGGCACCGGGCCGACCGCATTGCGCGACAATCGCGCGCCGGCCGCAGCGCGCCGCATCGGTCCACTGCCGGTTTCAACTCGGGCGGCGTGAAGCCACTGATCGCCCGTCGCGGCACGGAGCGCGGTTTCGGGTTCGGCGCCCAACTCTGTTTCATGGAGCGTGAGTTCGCTCTCCTGCGGATCCGCTGGGATATCCGCGACGACATCCACGAAGCCTTTCTCACCTTGGGCTGCACGCTGATCTGCCGGTGACGCCCGAAGCCATTCCGATAGCCGATCCAAGAGCCCAGGCGTAGGCAGCTTGCCGCGCCTGGGCTTTCGCCTTTCCTGGAAGGCGATCGTCGCGTCATGGGGCGCCTGGCATTTTCTATCCGTTGGCACAGGAGCCCCCACTCCATGTTCTTGCGTTTGTCTGATGACCGAGGTCACACGCCGTCCCTAGCATCTGTTGAACCTTCGGCGTCGAGCCATCTCGTTGCCCGGGCGATCTGTTACTGGCGAACCGCGGGATGCCGCCCGACCAGCGGCCGTCGTCTCGGCCCAACGGCATTCGAAAGGACCTGCAGAATGAAGTTCGAAGAGCGGTTGCAGCAAGCCGGCTTGAAGCCGGAGCTGCCCTTCCCGGTGGCCGAGTACGAGCGTCGGATCGCGGCGGTGCGCGAGCGGATGCGAGCGCGCGGCATCGACCTCCTGATCGTCTCCAACACCTCGAACTGGACCTACCTGACCGGCTACGACAGCACCATGCCGTCGTGTTACGGCGTCGGTCTGCTCCCTCTCGAGGGCAAGCCGGCCACGCACACGGCGGAGCTCGAGGTGCCGTGCGTGATGTACAACTCGATCGTCGAGGACATCGCCGTCTATGACACGCAGAACGACACCACGACGGCCGACCAGCTCGCCGATGTGCTGCTCGAGCGCGGTTACGACGGCAAGACCATCGGCGTGGAGATGAGCTACTCCGACACCTTCGCGATCGGCGCCTACGACACCAGGAGCTTTCTGACGCTCAAGGGGCGGCTGCCGAGGGCGACCTTCGTCGACACCACCGAGCTGGTGCTCGACGAGCGGGTCGTCAAGACCCCGGCGGAGCTGGACTACATGCGAAGCGCGGGAAAGCTGACCTGGCTGGGAATCGAGGCATCCTTCGAGGCGACGCGCGCCGGCGCGACCGATAACGAGATCGTAGCCGCGGGCTATCACGCGATGATCGCGGGCGGCAGTGAGCTTCTGTCGATCGACGGCATGTGCATGGCGGGCCATCGTGCCGGGCTCGGCCCGCACATGCCCTTCAAGCGCACGACACTGCAGGACGGCGACACGATCTTCCTCGAGTACACCGGCACCTACAACCGCTACAACGCACCGACCCAGCGGGCTGCGGTCATCGGCACCCCGTCGCCCCTGGTGCGCCGGCTGGCCGACGCGAGCCTGGAGACGCTGAACCTGCTGATCGAGAACATCGGCCCAGGACGCACTGGCGACGATATCGCGAAGGTCGCCCAGAAGGGCCTGCAGCCGGTGTGGGACGAGGTCTGGTGGCACGAGGTCTACGGCTACTCCGTCGGGCTCGGTATGCAGCCGACGTGGACGGAGTCGCCGACCTACATCGCCCTGGGAGCCGAGCGCGAGTTGCGGCCGGGCATGACCTTCCACCTGCCGATCTGCATCTTCACCGGGGGCCGGCACGGCGTCGGCTTCAGCGAGACCGTCACCGTGACCGAGGACGGGTGCGAGGTGCTCACCCCGGGAGCACTCAGGGCCCCGGCGTTTGCCCGGCTCATCCTGACTTGATCGGTTGATGTCGGTAGTGGGCCCCGAAAGTAGGCGAACACGGCCCCTGTGGATCA
>NZ_JBIVPK010000089.1:10667-16760 GCF_044754605.1 Streptomyces sp. NPDC093064 | reverse complement strand
AGGCGAGTACTTCGACGTCCCCAACGGGAACTCCTGTCCTATGGATCTTCACGATCCAATGATCAGGGTGTCCACGATCAAGGGGTAGGGCCCCCCCACGGAGCCGCTCCCCCAGCAGGGCGGCCTGGCGGCGGCCCTCATCCGTCAGTTCGCTCTCGTCCGGCGATGCCCCGCGGTGACGGGCGAGATAGAGGTAGCGGGCGGCCGAACCGGTCATGGGCGTGTCCTTCAGTGAAGTCGATCTTGCGGACTCACGGAGTGACGCCGACCCGCGCGGCCCGGTTCCACGGAGGGTGGACTCGGGCATCAAGCCGGATCAGCGCCTTGCGTGGCCGACGATGCCCGCCCTGCTCAATCGTTGGCCCGGTGGTCACCTGCTTGACGGCCTCGAAGCCGGTGACCAGCCAGGCGTCGGCATCGCCGTAGCGAAGCCGGATCCGCGTGTGGGGGGACACGCGACGCATCAGGTCCGCGAGCGCAGGGTCGAACTCCAGGGCTTCGCTGAAGTCGAACGACCAGATGATCGTCTCATTGTCCCCGGTCATCAGGCGGCTCCTCCGGGCATAGGCACGACGTTGGTGGTGTCCACGGCCCGGCGAAGGCTCTTGGCGAGCCTCACGGCATCGCCGACGGCCCAGTAGTGGACAAAGAACAGGCGTGGTTCGTCGGTCAGGTTGTGGTGATGCACCTCGACGAGTTCAACTCCGCCGAGCCGCAGGGCCACGAGAACGGGCTGGACCTCGCTGGCGATCATCACCAGGTCACCGCTGAGCGCGGCCCTTCCGCCGCCCAGCGGCTGGAAGTTGACGGAGGTGGTGGAGCCCAGGCCCGGAGGCAGGATCACAGGGCCGTCGGCAACGGTCTCACGGCGGACATACGTGCACTTGTAGATCTCTCCATCGGCGAAGCCCTTGACTCCCAGCGCGGCGTCGATCGCGGCGGTGTCCAGGTGGACGCGCGGCGAGGAAGTGACGGGTACAGAGGGTGGGGTGCCGGTGTAGTCGAGCGCGGCACGCAGACCGCGGGCAATGGCAACGGGGTCGTGGCCGTGGGCGTGCAGATGAACCCACCAGACATCCGGCTCGTGGGCGAGTAGGTGCTTGTGGATGGCGGTCTGCATGATCCCATGCACCTGCAGAACGTCAATGAAGCTCCGCCATCTTGAAGTGGCTGGTCAGCGGGGTGGCGTGACCTCGTTTCGGGGTGCTCGTGCTGGTCGTGGGCGGCAGTCTGTGTTGTAGATCGTCCGGCGGGGTGGTTTTGCCGATGAGTTCACCGTCCTCGAACGGTCTACCCAGCGACACGACCCAAAACCGGTCGACGACCGCGGCGTGGGCGTCACGGGCATCTTTCAGTGCCGGTATCAGCACATCCGTCTTCCCTGCCATGTTCTGCTCCTGAGCTCCGGGCGGCATGGCGCCGCGCACGACGAAGAGCGCCCGCCATCCGCCGCTCCGGCCGGGCAACCGAAACCCATCCTGCGAAAGCTTGCCGAAGATCGCCTGGCGAGCCAGCCACCGGGTGCGCCCCCTTATCAGCGTCGGAAAGTGGTGCAACAGTCGCCCGATCAGCGGCGACGACATCGCTGGGGCGTTCAAGGAGCAGCCCGGCAGCAACTGCGTCTCCGCCCTGCAGACCGTCGCCGTGGTCGTCTACATCGAGGTGTAGCGGCAAGGCGGGCGGGCCCGTGCACTCGCCACTGTCGTTAGGCGTCTGACCGGAGTACGGCCGCGCGTATAGCGGGTATGCGAATAATGCCCGCTTTTTTAGTCATGGCCGCGGGTAGGCCACCGTGAATGGGAGGTATTGGCCTGAATCCCCCTGGCGGCCGGGTCTCTTTACGCGGTTCAGCCGTCTTGCGGTCCGACAGGCGCGCCGGTCGTGGGAGGCGTCATGAGGTGGTCCAGCCGAGCGACGACGGCCGAGTCTCAGGTACTACCTCTGGGCCCGTGCCGCCGCGTCTTCAGCGTGCCGACAGAGCCGGCATCGGTTCATCAGGCACGCGTCTCCACTCAGGCGGCGCTCGCGGAGTGGGAAGTCGCGCCAGGTTCCGCTCTGGTGGACGCGGTGCTGCTGGTCGTCAGCGAGTTGGTCACAAACGCGGTGAGGCACACACATGATCGCTCTCCCAGCGCACAAGTCGTTATTACGGTAGGTGCCGATTACCTGGTGGTGGGTGTCGCGGACCGTGACCCGCACATTCCACCCACCACGCGCACGGACGCAGGAGAGGGCCTACGCACGGTTGTCGACCTCGCCAAGCTGTACGGAGGCGGAGTGACTGTTGCTCCGGTTAAACACGGCGGCAAGATCATCTTCGTCAGCTTCCGGTGCCCCGAAGCCCTCGCCTCGCACAATGCATCGCTGTGATCGTGGCCTGCAGCTCCCCCGCTTCCGTCTGGGTATCCCGCTCCTGGACCATGCCTGGAAGCCGCACAGCCCGTAGTCCACGCAATCGGGAGCGGCCGGGCAGCCCGGGCGGGCTGCAGGAACCGTCCCGCCCTCGCTGATAGGCCAGGGCCGGCGTTTTAGCGTCAGACCGCAGGCAGTCGCGGCGCCGACGTGGTCAGCCGGGTTGGCGCGGTCGCGTAGGCGGTCCGCGACGGTCGATGCGGCCTTGCCAATCGCGTCGGGGATGACGTGCCCGGGGCTGGCCTCCAAGGAGGATTCGTCGAGGAGGTCCTTGACGATCTGCAGGGCGATGCGGTTGCGGTTCGGTGAGTGCGGCGGCGAGTTTCTTGACCTGGTCCTTCTTGGCCTTTGCGGGGATGGGCGGGACGTACCACGCACTCGCCCAGGACGGGCCCGTGGGCGGCGAGGGCATCGCGCAGCTGGTCGTGGCAGGAGGTGGGGTCGTTGATGCGCACGCCCTGGGCGCCGCAGGCTTCGGCGAGCTTCACGAGCCGTAAGACAGTGGGAGCGGGCAGGATGGGGATCTCCGTTCTCGCCCGTGCGTGGGCGGGAAAAAGAGGGAGGCGCATCCCGAGCCGGACGTTGCATGGAGTGCGCCTGTAGCCCTCCTCGCCCTACACCTGCCGCCAGCCACCCGCCCATGACCCCGGAGCCCGTCGCCCGCAAAACGCGCAGTTCCGTTGGGCGAGGGTGCACCCGCTGCCGGTGAACGTCTCGCGGCGCAAGGATCGGGCTGCCGGGATGACGTTCGCGGCTACATGAGCAGTTGCACCCCCAGCACACGGACTTGATCAGGAAGACCAGCGCGGGCCTTCGCCGTGGTCATCAGCCTGCTCGCTGTCGCCGCTCTCGTCGCCCTCGTCTACCTGGCCTACTCGCGCCTCTTCGAAGTGCGCGAGGAACGCCGCAAGCGACGCCGCAACCTGGAGACTTGTCGGACTATCGGCATCCTCGGTCCCGGCGAACCCGACCATCCCACGCACTGAAGGACACCCCCATGTCGCACACCGCACGACCCCGAGGCGGCCCGGCACCCCGCCTGTTCGTCCTCCGCCGTGACCGGGACATCACGGGCGTCTCCGGGGTTGGGGATGTGGCCGATGGTGTGCAGTGGCCGGACGGCACGGTGGTCCTCCGCTGGCGTGAGCGGCCGGCGACTGCCATGTGAGACAACCTCGACGTAATGCTGTCCGTCCACGGCCACGACGGCGCCACCCGCGTCGTCTGGGCCGACACCGCCGAGAGCCGGGCCCAGGCAGCCGCCGACCAGGCCTACCGGCTCGCGGATCGATGGGAGGCCGCCCATAGCTCCACCATGTTCCTTGTGCGAGCCGCAGGCGCCGAGCGGCGTGACCTCCTGGACGGCTCTGCGGCCGCGGCCGGTAACGTCGTTCGCTCTGGTCAGAAACCGCAGGCCGCCGACGGGGACGGGGACGGCGTGGACGAGTCCGGGCTGCTCGTCACTGCCCAGTGCTCCGCGCAGCGCCTCGGCCACGACGAGCGCCCGCGCCAGTGCATCCGAGCAGCGCAGCATCGCGGCGATCACATCGATGAGCACGGCTTCCACTGGTCCGACACCGTGGCCGTCTACCCGGTGGGCGCCAGCGCCGAGCACCAGGCGCACCCTGGGTTCACGTGCGTCGAAGTCGATGCGACGCGGCCGGACTGGAACGTCCGCTGGAGCCGGATGGCACCCGCCCTGCCTCGGGGGCGGGTGCCATCCGGCTTTGCAGGCCGCAGAAGGACTACCCGGTCATGGAGGGGGCGAAGGGCGACAGGGCTGGGGCGAGCTGCATGCCCGGGGCCAGGCCGAGGGCGATGAGGGCGTCGGGCAGGCCGCGCCCGGTGCGGGCCGCGTCCAGTGTTCCCGGGGCGGCCAGTGGGCGGCAGCTGGCGGCGATGATCTCGAACAGGTGCTGCACGCGGCCGGGGCCGCGGGGCAGCAGCTGGCCGTGGAAGTCCTCGTGGTGGGCGAGAACGAGGGCGGCCAGGCCCACGATGTGGGCGGAGGCGGTGCTGGTGCCGTCGAGAGCCGTGTAGCCGCCCTGCGGGGCGCAGGAGAGGACCGACACGCCGGGGGCGGCCGCATTCACTGACGGGCCGTGGCAGCTGAACGGCGCGGCGAACAGTCCTTCCGGTGTCAGGGGCGGCCCTGTGTGGGTGGCCTGGGAGGTGTCGGGTGGGTAGGTGCCGAAGGCGCCCAGGGCGCCCACGGCGAAGACGGTGGGCAGCGAGGCGGGGAAGGCGACCGGTCCGCCGGTGTCGCCTGCCGGGGCGATGCAGGCGATGCCCGCCGCGGTGGCGTCGGCGAGTTTGCGGGAGACCAGAGCCGAGGGGTACGGGGTTGCCGCCTGGATGTGGGCGATGTCGACCTCGCGCTCGATGCAGTGGTCCAGGGCGGCGATCAGGTCGCTGAAGTGGCCGTCGGGCATCACCTGGCAGACGTCGAGTTCGGCGTCGACGGCGATGCCGATGATGCCCTTGCCGGTGTCCGCGCCGGCAATGATGCCGGCCGCGTGGGTACCGGTGCCGACCGGGTCGTGGGCCCAGCCGTCCTTCGTGCCGCGCACGAGGTCAGTGCCGGAGCGCACCCGCTGCTTCAGATCCGGGTGCTCTGCACTGACACCGGTACCGATGACAGCGGTCTTGATGCCGAAGGCGCGGAACGTGGGCGGCAGCCGGTCCAGCCGCATGGCCTGCTGGCCCCAGCCGTAACTCTGCCGCTGCTCCAGTTCCGGGTAGACCTTGGACAGCGGGGTGAGGGTGACGAGGTTGTCGTGGCTCTCCGACAGGTCGGGGCGGTGGATCCAGCGGTCGGTGTATCCGCCCTCGGGCCGGACGTACAGGGACTGGAGGGACTGCGCGGTCTCCGTCGCCAGGGTGATGGTGGCCCTCCCGTCGGCGGCGGTGATGCCCTGGCTCGGCCAGGCCGCCCCGATCAGGAACACCCCTGCGCCGGCCAGCGGTTCACCGTCGGGGCCGCAGACGCGCACCGAGATCTCCACGGGCTCCTCCCGCAGCGTGACCAGCCCCGGGTCGCGCAGCGGCAGCATCCCTGCGGCCGGCATGGCGGCGGGTCCGGTTGCGGACAGCGGCAGGTCCGGTTCGATGTGCACGTGCAGCGTCCGCATCGCCGGTACCTGGGCCTCGGCCGCCTCGACGACCACGAGTTCGGGGCAGGAGGGCTGCACTCCCGCCGACTGCAGCTTCCCCGACGGGGTGAGTCTGCGGACCACCGTGACCTCGGGCATCCTCTCCAGCCGGTCGCACACCGCGTCCATCTCGAGTTCAGGCACTCCCGGCGGGAGCAGATGCTGCGGCAGCGGGGCCACCATGAACCGCTGTCGGCGCGGCTGCACCGCGATCGGTGACTGCGCGCCCTTGCCGCGTGGCGCCGCCTCCTCCTTGCGGCCCGGCCCGCCGGCCCCTGCGCCCTCGGATTCACTCTCGCGGTTGCTTCCGGGCTTGTTTCCGGGCCTGTCCTTGACCATCACGTCCACCTTCACCACGCCTACGTCGGTTTTTGTGCTTCTGATCCGGATGACGGGCAGCTCCAGCTTCCACGGCTGTGGGGGGGGGGGGGGGGGGGGGGCCCGCCCCCCCCCCCCCGCGGGGGGCCCGGGGGGGGGGCGGGGGGGGGGGGGGGGGCCGGGGGCGCCCCCCCCAGCCGGGCGGGGGGGT
>NZ_JBIVPK010000089.1:0-10657 GCF_044754605.1 Streptomyces sp. NPDC093064 | reverse complement strand
CCGCCCTCCCCAAACCCCCCCCCCCCCCCCCCCCCTCCGTTTTTTTTGGTGGGGGGGGGGGGGTCGGGGGGCCCCCCCCCCGCCCCGGGGGGGGGGGGGGCCCGGGCACCCCCCCCCGCCCCCCCCCCACAGCGGGGCCGCCTTAGGTCAGCCGATGCCGAAGGGCTGGCCCATCTGCCCGAAGCCGAAGCCGGGCTGCTGGTACTGCTGCGGGTAAGGCTGGCCGTACGACTGCTGCTGACCGAACGGCTGCTGACCGAACGACGGCTGGCCGAAGCCGCCACCCCACTGCTGCTGACCCTGCTGGCTCTGCTGGAGCAGCGTCACGATCGCGGTCGGCAGCGCCTGCTGCACGGACTGCTCCACAGCCTGCCGGACGCCCTCGTGCAGCGTGTGGTGCAGCGCGACAGCCAGGTACGGGTGGGCCTGGTGGGCCAGGCCCTGCTGCTGCAGCTGCTGCTGGACCTGCTGAATCTGCTGCAGCGTCTGCTGCATGCGCTGCGCGACCTGCTGGCTCGCCTGCTGACACGCCTGCTGGATCGCCTGCTGGACCACCTGCGCGAGCTGCTGCTGGCCGCCGGCCTGCTGGCCGAACTGCTGCAGGGGCGGGGTACCGGTCATCACCGACATGAATGCTCCATTTCGACGCCACAGGAAAGCCGACACAAGGGATGATGTTGGCTTTTTGGGATGATCCCGACGCGCCGAAGCTATGGCGCCGTCGCTCCGCCCGCAATCGGGCGAGCTGCCCAGGAGGAGTAATCCCCCGATCGGATCCGGCAACAGGCGAACCGGCCGGGGACGCGGCAGGATGAGCTGCTGCTGGAAGTGGCGGAGGCGCGGCACACCCTCACTGTCCGCCGCCGGCGGAGGGCTCTGCGGACCAGCGGCGTGTAGTCGACGGGCACGTGTGCATCGCCTTCAGCTCGCTGACACCATGCTGTCCCGCCTCGGCGTCAGCGGCGGCGGAGACGACGACATCGCCTTGATCATCGTCCGCCTGTAGTCCCTCCCAGAGCGCCAGAACTCAATGGCCGACGCCCTGGCGCACTCCGGGCGCTTGAGCCGCTCGTAGGCGTGCATCCGTGCAGGGATGGTTTCCGAGCGGGTGGTGCACATTGGAAAGATGAACCTCGGGCAGCGCCTCGCCCATCCACGACAGCCGTGGCAGCCGAGCCACGCACTGGTGGCAATTCCGCTTGTGCTGATCGCCGCGATCACCCTGGCAGACATCCGCACCCCGGAATCCGTCCAACTTGGCCCGCTGCTCGTCGTAGCCCCTGCCATCACCACCGCATTCGGCGGCTACCGGCTGACCGGACTGATCGGGGCACTGGCGGTGGGAACCCAGGTCGTCACCGCTGAGCTCCACGGCGGACTGGCCACCACCAACCACATCTCCCAGATCATCGCGCTCACCATCCTCTCGGTCTTCGCCATGATCGTGTGCTTCGTCCGCGATCGGCGCACGGCGGAACTGGCCCAGGTACGGTCCGTCTCCGAGGCCGCCCAAAGAGCCCTGCTGCGCCCGCTGCCCGACCGGCTCGGCCCCCTGCACCTCGCATCCTCATACCTGGCAGCCGAGAAGGAGGCATGCATCGGCGGCGACCTGTACGCCGTGGCACACACCGGTAACCGTACGCGTGTGATCGTCGGCGATGTGAGGGGAAAGGGACTGGACGCGGTTGGAGAGGCGGCCACGCTTCTCGGCTCATTCCAGGAGGCCGCCCACCACCACGCCACACTGCCCGCCCTCGCGGAGGCCCTGGACCGCAGCGTCTGCCGCTACCTCACCGGATTCCCGGAAGCGGACGGGGAGGCACAGGAGCATTTCATCACCGCACTGCTGCTGGAGATCCCCGATCACAGCCCGGTGTCGCGGGTCGTTCACTGCGGGCACCCGCCGCCCTTCCGGATCAGGCGTGGTCGCGTGACAGCCGTGACAAGTCCCTCCCCGGCGCCCCCGCTGGGCATGTACGGACTGAGGCCGGCGACCTACGACGTGCATACCTTCTCGTTCCAAGCCGGTGACACCCTGCTCCTTTACACCGACGGTGTTGTGGAGGCACGCGACAGCAGCCGTGCGTTCTACCCGCTGGAAGAGCGGGTCACCCAGTGGACCAAGAACAGCCCCAGGACACTCGTGCAGCGCCTCGAAAAGGATCTTCTCGCCCACGCCGGCGGGGCACTGGGCGATGACGCCGCCATCCTCGCTATCCAGCGCACGCCCGTGCCACACACCCGTCTCCACGTCAGCCCCCTGGCACACGGCGCTGACCTCCACGATCAACCGGCCGACTGAGCCCAAGACACGGGGCACCTGCGAGGAGACGCAGCCGGCGATCTCCTTGGCCAGCCAGGCCGTTTCTGCGGACAACGGCCCGCCCTGCGCGGCGGCCGCGGCCCGGCTGGAGGTGTCTGGCACGCGCCGAACTGCGAGAAAGCCCCGCAGGGTGCACCGCTGCTCGATGTGGAGCACGCCCTGAACGTCGCGGAGAACCCGGCGACGCGGTCGTGCAATCTGTGCGGCTGCGCGGCGGAGCTCACACCCCTGCTGCGAGGCTTCGACCACATCGGCGACGGCGACTCCTCATCGCCGGGGCCCCGGCGCGGCGGCCCCGGCGCGGGGGCGGAGCCGACGCGCAGGCGTGGCGAGCGCACCCAGATCCCCGGCTGCGTCCGCGCCGCCCATCCCGCCCGCCCCTCTCCCTCACCTTCACCAGGGACATGGGCGAAAGCGGCCGCAACGGGGATGTCTGGGGTCCGACCAGCCCGTACGGTGGGGGTGACCTGCACGGATGCGGCGGCGCCGCCGAGGCTCACGCAAGAGAAGTCGCAAGAGATCCCGCAGGAGCAGACGCAAGAGTTGGCGCAGGAGATGTCGCCCCGAGGCGGTCCGGAGCCCGGCTCGAACAGCCGTACCTTTGGGTCGTGGCAGCCTCGTACGACCTCTTCCAGGACCTGATCGACGCTCAGGAACGAACCCTGTCAGGTCCGCGCTGAACTGCAGACGGTCTACCAGCGGGTGCCGTGGTCGGCCGAACCGCTGGACGCGTGGGAGACGAACGAGAGCACCTGGCGGAAGCCGTCCCGCCCCGCCTCCCCCGGCTGGGATCCCCAGGACGCGGTGGAGATCGCCCGGCTACGGGCGCGGGAAGTCGAACTCGCCGGGACAATCGTCACGCACGCGTACTGGAGCAGCCTCGCCCCGGCCGATTTCCTCACGGCCCGTGACGCGCTCAAGCACCACCACGAGCACATGGCCGACGCCTCCAGCTAGGGCCTTTCTTTCGGATCACCACTCGCAGCGATCGAGGCGGCGAGTCCTGATCGCCGCCTCGATCCGGCCGGCACATGACGCGGTCTAGGGTGAGCGAATGGACGTGGGGGCGGTACTGATTGCAATCACTGGTGTAGCGGGAACCCTCGGGGGTGCGTTGCTCACCCAGCGGGGCGCCGACCGGGCCAAGAGGCGCGAGTTGGAGATGGCCCATGCCATCCAGGAAGCTCGCGAGAATCGTGAGCTACGCCGGAGCTGCTACACACAACTGCATCGGGATGCCAGGCAGTTCGCCACGGCGCTCAGCCGGCACTTGTACGTCATGCGGGATCGCACGCTCGGGCAGGAGGACGTATCGGCGTTGGAAGGAACCAAGGACGCCTACCGCGACCGGTGGTCCGAGGCTCTGATGATCGCCCCCGATGCGGTGATTGTTTCGGCTCACGAACTGAACGAAGCGCTGACCGGGGTCTATGGACAGATCAAGCGCTTGGAACAGGGAAACCCCCGCCCGGGCGAGACCCTGCAGTCAGCCGCTGAAGCGCAGCATGCGCTCTGGTCTCTGATAAGCGTCACGAGAGCGGCGATGCGTCGTGATCTGGGCGTCACTGCAGACGCCGGCGAGGAAGTCACCCGTCGAACACCGTTGGTCTCCTCCAGTAACCCCATCGTCTCGACCAGGGATTTCGCTGAGTAGCTCGACGGCCTCGACTCCTAGACCGTTTCCTTGGATCACCCCGCTGACCAGATGAAGATGGCGGCGAGGTGGAGTCCGGCGAGGTAGATGGTGGCGGTCTTGATGCCCCTATGGATTTCAAGCCGCCAGAGAGTGGGTTTCGGAGCCTGTGTTGGACGAGGCGATGAGCCGGTGGATCTCGCGGGCAACGTAGCGCTTGAGGCAGCGGAGTGCTTCGCGCCGGGTCTTCCCTTCGGCGATGCGCCGGTCGATGTAGCCGCGAGTGCGGGAGTCCCAGCGGAGGCGGGCCAGCACGACGGTGTAAAGGGCGGAGTTGGCCTGCCGGTTACCGCCGCGGTTGAGGCGTCTGCCGCCGGCGAGCCGTGTGGCTGTGCCGGGCCTGGCCGTGGTGGAGGTCGCGGCCGCGGATGACGAGTCCACGAAGGTCACGCCAACGTGGTGGTCACGGACCATGTTGTCGGCTCGGCGGTCAGCGCCATCTCCGTGTGGTGCCTGGCCTGCTCATGCCGAGGCCAGGAAGCGCAGCACCGCGAGCACCCGGCGGTGGTCGCCGTCGGCCGGGGGCAGGTCGAGCTTGGTGAAGATGCTGTTGATGTGCTTGGCGACCGCGCTGTCGCTGACCACCAGGGCTTCGGCGATGCCCGCGTTGGAGCGGCCTTCCGCCATCAGACCGAGGACCTCGCGCTCCCTGGTGGTGAGCCGGTCGAGCGGATCGCTGTGGCGGCGGAGCAGAAGCTGGGAGACGACCTCCGGGTCGAGCGCGGTGCCCCCGGCGGCCACCCGGCGCAGCGCCGCGATGAACTCCTCGACGTCGGAGACCCTCTCCTTGAGCAGGTAGCCGATCCCCCGGTTGTGGTCGGCGAGCAGGTCCGCCGCGTAGCGTTCCTCCACGTACTGGGAGAGCAGCAGTACCGCCACGTCGGGCCACTGCTGGCGGATCATCAGCGCCGCGCGCACCCCTTCGTCGGTGAAGCCGGGCGGCATCCGGACGTCGACGACCACCGTGTCGGGTCGGTGCTCCTCCACCGCCGCCAGCAGCGCCCCGGCATCGCCCACCGCCGCCGCCACTTCGAAGCCGGCTGCCTCCACCACTTTGACCAGGCCGATCCGGAGGAGGATCGAGTCCTCGGCGATCACGGCGCGCACGGCAACTCCACGGTGACGGTGGTGGGTCCCCCGACAGGGCTGTCGACCGAGAAGGTACCGTCCACCGACCCGGCCCGCTTGGCCAGCCCGCTCAAACCCGTGCCCCGCCTGAAGTCGGCGCCGCCGGGGCCGTCGTCCACGACGACCACCCGCAGGACGTCGTCCCGCCGGTGGACGCGGACCTCGGCCTCGGTGGCGCCCTTCGCGTGCCTGGCGACATTGGCCAGTGCCTCCGAGACGACGAAGTAGGCCACGGCCTCCACGGTCGGCGAGGGGCGTTCCGGCAGGACGACCGTGAGCCGCACCGGCACTGGGGAGCGGGCCGCGATGCCTGAGAGCGCGGCGTCCAGCCCGCGGTCCTCGAGGACGGCAGGGTGCAGACCGCGGACCAGGGTGCGCAGTTCGGCGATGGCCTCCTTGGCCTCGCGGTGGGCCTCGTCGATGACCTGGCGGGCCTCCTCGGGCAGGTCGGTGAGCGTGGCCCGGGCCAGGCCCAGATTGAGGGCGAGGGAGACCAGCCGCTGCTGGGCGCCGTCGTGCAGGTCGCGCTCGATGCGACGGCGCTCGGCATCGGCGGCGTCCACCACCCCGGCCCGCTTCTCGGTGAGATCCTCGACCCGCAGTTGCAGCCGTTCGGCGCGGCTGGGGCCGAGCAACCGCAACGCGGCCCAGGTGTCCAGGCGCACGACGGCCCCGGTGAGCCAGACGGCGAGGAGCAGCAGCGCCGCGCCCACCACGGAAAAGAGGGGCATCTGGACCATGGTGCCCCCCTTGATGCGGTCCTCCGGCGGCACCAGCCAGATCCACAGCAGGACCGTGCAGAGCCCGGCACCCACGGCCCAGCAGAGCAGGGCAAGCACGGCGCCCGCGGCGGCACAGGGGCCGGCCACCACGTGGTAGCCGACCTGCCGCCACGTCGCCGAGGACCGCAGCCACGCCGCGACCGCGCGCGGACTGCGGCGCCGCTCGGCGGGCAGGGCGGGGATCCGCACTCCCAGCCGCACCCGGAACCTCTGCCGCTGCGCCCTGGTCAGCGCGTTGCTCATCAGCAGCGCCACGAGAACGGGGACGAAGAGGGCGGCCTGGATCTCGAGCAGGGTGACCGGCACGAACATCAGCCACGGCTCCGCCAGCACCAGCAGGACGACGAAGTGCAGCGGTATCCCGGCGGCGGCGACCACGGTGTTCGCCCGCAGGCCGGCGGTCCGCCGCGCGAGGGCGACCCGGCCGGGCGAGAGCCGCGGTGCGGCGGTGAGAGGCATGGCCACACCGTAGGCGGCCGGTGGCTTGCGCGGCCATGGAGCCTGCGGGAGGACCGGGGGTGTACCTGGCTTCACCCCCGGTTCGGACAGAGACGCTACCGACGGCGGTGCCCGGAGCGGACAGGGTTGGTCGCGGGATCCGGCGCCGGGCCGGAGCGGAGAGGGGAACGGGACGGTGGCCTCCATGGAGCTGCGCGGTGGGGTGGACCAGGGGCCGGGGCAGCCCGGTCGGCTGCAGCGGTGGGCGAGCACGGCCCTGGTGGTGGCCGGCCTGGCGCTCTTGCCGTGGCTGCTGGTGCTGGCGGGGTACCTGCCCGGCGGTTCCGGGCCGGTGCAATGGACTACGGCGTGGGTGGGGGCTGGACGCACTGGAGTCGCTGGGGCTGGTAGTGACGGGGCTGCTGCTGGCCCGGGGGGACACCCGGCGCTGCCTCACCGCCGCGGCAACCGCGACGCTACTGGTGACAGATGCCTGGTTCGACACGACCACGGCGTCGGCGGGCGAGGCGGGGGCCGCCCTGGCGATGGCCTTCTGCGCGGAACTGCCGCTGGCGGCGGTGTGCGCGCTGGTGGCCTGCCGAGCGCTGCCCGACCGGGGGCGGTGAACGGCGCGAGGCCCTCACCGCAGGGGCTGGAGGGGCTGGTTCACCGGAGGCACGGTCGGCTTCCGCGACGCTCAGTTCACCGACGGCACGGTCGACTTCCGCTCTTTGAGCCTCGTGATCAAACCACAGACAGTCATTGCCTCGCACGGCCAGACAGGATCCCGCGACCACCGAGCAGCTCTGGGCGCTCTCGCTTCTCACTAACATCGAGAGCGCTGAAACCACACCAGCGCTCTCGGCACTCGCCGACAAGCGCTCTCAGATCCCACCTACGCAGCCAGCGGGAACTCACTGTCCGCCTGAGGGGCGCCTCCCCGGCCGCAGCCGTGCTGTGCGGCGCCCTGCTTCACCTCGTCGCAGGGCGCATCGGATCAGCGCCCGCAGCCGGGCCGGCAACTCCGACTCAGCCCAGCGCCGGGGCGAGACGGCTCAGCGGCACCTTGCGGCGGTGGGGGCGCGCCGCGCTGGTACGCAAGCCCATCAGGTGCGGAACCGACACCTCCGGGGCCCGCCTCGCCGGTGCGTGGATCTCGTACGCCTCCGGGACCACGGGGACTGCGGCGAGGCCGACGGGAGCGGTCACCTCGTGCAGAACCAGCTTGCTCATGTCGCACTCCTTACGCATCGCCCGGCAGGACGCCCGCCCCACTCAGGAAGCCGAAGCGGAACTTCGCCACGTCAGACCTGACAGTCCCGATCGGGATGACGAAGCCGAGACCCACGCCGCCAACGCTCGATGGGTCCAGTGGTGTCGCCGACGTCCTCGCCACCGTGAAAGCTCTCGGTCACGGAAAAGAGAATGACCCGCGATCATGAGAACCGCCTGAAGCTGTCCTAAGAAGAGCGAAAAAACCGTATATACCGAGATAAAGATGGCTACACGGGTCGCCCTGGACACCCAGGCATCACGCTGTCCTCCGGCGAGGGCCACGGCCCGGCGCGGCGACATCGCCTCGACGCGGGCGGCAATCGGAACGTGAACTCGATCTTGCACATCGTGCATGTCGCCCATTCCTCCAGGCAGGAGCCCGGATCAGGACTCCGGGGCTGGCCTGCCTTGTTCGATCTGATGGATGAGGCGCTTGAGCTGGGTGACCTCGTCCTGCAGGGCGCGGTCGCCGGCGGGGGTGAGGGAGAGCCAGGTGCGGGCGCGCTTGCCCTCGCAGCCCTTCTCGATGCCGACCAGTCCGGCCCTCTCCAGGACGGCCAGATGCTGGCTGAGGTTACCGGCCGTGAGGCCGAGGGCCGTGCGCAGAAAGCTGAACTCGACCCGGCGCGCCTGGTGGGCGACGGTGAGGATGCCGAGGCGGACGCGCTGATGGACGACGTCGTCCAGGCCGGTGACGGGGTGCTGTTCGGGCTGACCGGTCATGACGCGTTGCGCCCACGGGGCAGCTCGGCCAGGCCGAAACCGAGAGCGCCGAGCAGGACGAGCACGCCGGGCACGGCGAAGTGGGGCAGGAAGGACCAGGGCGAGGTGAAGGAGATCCCCGCCCAGCCGGTGGTGAGCGGCACCAGCTCGATGGCCAGGTACACCGCGGTGAGCAGCACCAGGGCGAGGCTGCGCTCCACCCAGGACAGCACCAGCAGTGGCAGCCCGACGGCCATGGCGTTTCCGGCGAGTCGTTCGAGGAACCTCGTCATCCCGGACGTCGGATCGAGGTGCAGGCCCCAGAAGTCGACCTTCTCACCGGGCTGCGGCATCCCATGACGGAGGCTCCAGAACGCGGCGACGGTCACCAGGCCGACCAGGACGATCCCGGCGACGATGTACGGCCGGACCGGGGTGCCGACGCCGCGGTTGTGGGAGCGGCGGATGTAGAAGAACGCTGTCGCGGCGTAGGCCAGGGCGAGTCCGACGGGCCAGTAGACAGGCGAGCCCTGTGTGATCAGAGTGCAGCCGCTGCCCGCCGCGGCGTCGCCCGCCGGGCAGGGAACGGTCTCGACCTTGAAGGTGAAGCGGCTGACCAGGATTCCGCCCAGCGTGAGCACGCCGAGCAGCAGGAGGGGGAACCAGGTGCCGCGCTGCGCGGCACGGACCCGGCGGGTCAGGTCGCCGAGGCCGGCAAGGACTTCACGAGGGGTACCCGATGACGGCACCGATGCATCTGTCATGCAGTCAGCTTTGCATCACAAACTAGTTGTGGCAAGAGATTCATGTGCACTGCAAGGTGCAGGGGCGGGGTAACCGGCGGTCCGATGCCAACCCCACTGGTTTGCAGTGATGTCCGTGGGCCGCCAAGTGCTCGTCTCGAAGCGCTGGTGAGCCGCGACAACGACGAGGAACGGTCCACCATCACCACCCTGCTGCAAAACGCGGCCGCACCATGCCAGATCGGCCCCGCGCTGGACCCGGACGACACCGCAGCATGGATCACGGCTCTCGCCGCCACCCTCCCAAGGCTGCCCTCGAGCGCGAGCTCGCCGACCACCTCGCCTGAACGCGGGATCCCTTCTGTGCGGCGCCAAGCGGCGCCGCACAGAAGAGCCCTGCCGCACCCGCCCAGCGTCCGCACCGCTTCTGCCAGCGCATCCTCGGACGGCGTAGCGCGGAGATCACCCGGACGACTCATCGAACAGGGCTCCGACTGGCGCCGAGCTCTAACGTCGAAGTGCCCTGCTCCGTGACAGGACGGCAGGGACTGGGCGGCCCCGCCCACGCCCTGGTCAGGGGCCGCCCATACCTCGGTCGTTGTCGACCGGAGCACGAATCCGGCGGCGACGTCACCGCCCCGGTGATGATGTCATCCAGGATGGCGACCAGGGCCACAGGTGTGATGCTGCAGGCATCGGCGAGGCCGTCGCCGGCTTCGGCGGCCGGTGTCGGCGCGGCGGCCGGTGTCGGCGCGGCGGCCGGTGTCGGCGCGGCGGTCGGCGCGCATCTAGGCGGCGCCAGCCGGAACCGGCCGGCCAGTGTCTCCCTCCCGCCTGGCGTCGCCAGTACCGGCGGCGCGGCGGCCCCCGCCGACGCGCAACCACGGCGAGCGCGCACCGATCCCCGGCCGCGTCCGCGCCACCCATCCCTTCTCCCTCAACTCCAGCCAGGACTGGGCGAAAGCGGCCGCAACGGGGACGTCAGAGACCCGACCAGGCCGAAGCCGCGTGGTGATCTGCATAGATGCGGAACCGGTTCTTCGGGGCGCGCAACAGGAGACGCAACATAAGCCGCAACAGATAGCGCAACCCACGTCGCTTCCCGCCCCGCCGCTGGTGCAGCGCGGACTCGTACCGCGCGGCCCATGGAACGGCCAATTCCCCGATCAGACTGCCGGGATGCGCACGGGAGATGCCGGTGAAGGCAGGATGGGACAAGGCCGCTCGGGCCCATTGCTTTGTCATCACACACGAGGAACCCGTGCGGCCCCGTTCATGTCACGCTCTGCCCCCCGCGGATGGCCTGCCTATTGCTGGTGTCAGTCCGCCAGCGCCGCCGCGGTGGCGCGGGCGAAGCCTTCCGGATTGTCCAGCATGATGTTGTGCCCGCAGTCCGGGATCGAGACCACGGCCACCCCGGCTTCGGTGAGCGCACCGATGCCCGGGAGCGGGCCGTCGGCCTCGGGCAGCAGGTAGGTGGGGCCCTACCCCTTGATCGTGGACACCCTGATCATTGGATCGTGAAGATCCATAGGACAGGAGTTCCCGTTGGGGACGTCGAAGTACTCGCCTG
>NZ_JBIVPK010000088.1:0-17182 GCF_044754605.1 Streptomyces sp. NPDC093064 | reverse complement strand
TCCTGGCCTGCAGTTTCGCCCCCGTCCCACACCTCGCTGACCCGCCTGCGGGCGATCAGCCACTCGTCCCATTCCGACTGCGCCGCCTCCAGCTCCGCCTGCAACTCCTCCACCCGCTTGCGGACCGCACGCTCCCGCTCCTCCAACCGCCCCAGCACCGACGCCATCACGCGCCTCCAGCACGCCACCATCACGGACGCACCGGACCTACCTCACCCACCCCGACACCATGCCTGACCAGCAAAAACCCAGCCCCCACACTCGGTTTCGAGAAGCCCTCTCACACCAGACTGACACCCAGCCGTGAGCGGGTGAAGCTGACCGCCGACAGCAAGAGGACACCGCGTCTTAAGAGGTACCGGAAGGGATCCAGTCGTCGTTGTTTCGGTGCCGGTCCAGCCCCACGGCCTCGAATTCATCCTCGCCCAGGCCTCTCCTTGCGCCGAGCCGTCGAAGGGCCTGCGAGACCGGGCTGACGGCTCGGGAGAACCACCTCCTCGTCGGCGCATCCAGTGGCCCCAACGCCAGTGTCCCGTCAACCCAGACGGCGGCTCGTTGCTCGCCGACGCCCCCGAAGTACTCGGCCTCGGCATAGGCGACGGGCCCTGCCGCGGACCACTGAGCGAGCAGCCTCTCGAAGCCTCCCGGCAGCCTCCAGAATCCCAGGCCCGCAGTGCTGCCGTCCGTGACGGCGTCGAAGACCTCATCCGTCATCGGCATCAGCGATAGGCCCTGCCGGAGAGGCGCCACCCGGGCGCCATGAACGCCCCGTGACGCGGCACGCAGCAACTCGTCTCCCGCGATCACTGCCTGCAACTCGTAACCCACCGAGGCCCTCCCCCACCGATTGGAGACCACATCATGCCCCAGCCACCCCGGACGAACCCGCGTGCCTCATCACGCCATAACCCACCCTCCGCCAGCGCATTCCCGACAGGCGACCTTCAGATCCTGCGAACCCACTGGTTTGGGAATGCGACTGGCAGACCGCCCCGAGGCCTGGCCACGTGCCGCCAACTGCGCGCCACACGACTCCGCCCCGGCGGACACGAGCCCGTGGCGATCCTGCGCTGCCGCGCCTGCACCACCCGCCCGCAACGCACATGCACCCGACCGCCTACCTGTACCGGGTCGACCTCGCCCTGCCAGTGTGGCCGATGACCGCGGCCTGCGAACTTGCCCTGGACGCGGCGATGGCAGCCCGCAGCACCTGCCCGCGCTGGGCCAGCGAGACAACTACGAGCAGCGTTGCCGTCAACTTATGTCGGCGCACTCATCGACGAAGGCGCAGAGCCGACGAATGAGGCTCAGAGAAGAGGGGGTGGGGTCCGTGGTGCCCTGCATGTGGGATGCACCTTGGAGCCACTGTTGCCACAGGGCGCCAGGGCCCACGAAACGGGCAGCTTGGTCGCCTTTGAGATTCAGGTCGATGAACACGAGAGCGCCCATGGCCACAGTCTGGTCGTATGCGAGGTCGGGTCGGCGAAGATGGCGGTCAAGGTAGGCGGCCAGCAGATCGGCGTCGCGCGGCGTTCCGAAACTGGCCAGGGTTACGCAGTAGGCCAGACCAGCACAGCAGACCTCGCTGGCCAGCAGGAGTTCCCCGAGGCGCTCACGGAACTCGGTCCGTCGGGAGACAGCCACGAGCCACGCCCCAGTCCTACGCTCGCGCCACCCGCCCTCAAGGAGGGTGGCGATCTCCTTCGCGGTGATGACTCCCGCGTCCTCGCTTAGCCGTCGCACGAATCGGTCGTACTCAGGACTCCGCATGCGCAGCAAGCTGCCGCCGAGCTTCATGTAGCGCGCTCGGGCGTGACATAGCGGTGAACCAGGGCCAGCAGTTCGGGATCCTCGTGGGCATGGCGCATCACAGGACCGATCCTGCCTCGCTGGTGCGCAACGAGGCCGCCCCCTTTTGCGTTGCGCCGCCCGGCTACGAAGTCGGTTTCTCTCGTGGATAAGCCTCGGCATCATGGTCGTCGGTGGGTTCATATGCGAGAGGACGAGTGCGACGGGTGTCTGGAGACGGGCAGACTGATCTGACGGAGCTGTGGCAGCAGCGTTGGCCCATTTGCCCTCCGGTTGGGTACAAGCTCCGCTCATGAGGCTCTTCGGCATCACCGAACAGACCGCCATGCGCTACGTCGGCACCGCCTACCCGGAGCGAACCGCGAAACTGCCCAGGTAGCGGGCCCGCTCTGAGCCCGATACCGCAGCTAAAGCCCGTGGCGGTGTGGCAGTGGGTCCGGCATCATCCCCGTGTGATTGTGATGCAACCCGTTCTGGAGATCTTTACTGCCGACGACTTTGCGCTCTGGCAGGTTAGCGAGCACGAGTCGTACGGCTACCTCGTTCTGGACGGGGAGCTGACTCCGGCGGAGGTCGGCACGGCGGTTATGCGGATCGCCGACTGTAACGACTTCGAGCCGGAGGAGGAGCACGGGCCGTGCCCGACCGACCCGCTCGGCACGTTCTTGCACGGACTGCTCACCATGCCCGACCTGTTCGCCGCCGGCGGGTTCCGGGTGACCGACAACGCCACCGATACCGTCTTCGTCGAGCCGGGCTGCTGCAGCGGCCTGGAGACCTGGCGGACTGGCTGGAGGTGCTCGACGGCACCGGCTGCTCCTACTTCGGTCACGACCCGTCCTCGATGGCCGAACGCGTCGGCGACACCGTCCGGCTGACTCTCGACGCCCACGCGAAGGACGGCAGCCCGGTGATCGAGCTGCCAGTAGACCAGGTACGCATGCTCGTCACCGGTGCCCAGCAGGACTTGCAGGACTTCCTCAGCCTCGCCGGAACCTGGGCCGAACAACACCTGCCGGCACACGCCGCCGCCGTCACCGCCGCCCTGGCACGGGCACTGGACTTGGGGCCCACACAATGACCAGCTTCCTGACCCACCGAGCGCGCGTGCACGACGCCCGCCTCCCCCTCCGCCGCCGGCATAGCGCGCTGCGGACCTGCATCACCCTCTTTGCGCCATACGGCTTCCGGGCGACCTACCACCACCTCACGCTCAGCGCCGCGATCCCCCGGCGGCTGGAGGCGGATCCGGAAGCGCTGGTGCGGGCGGTGGAGGAACTGCATGAGGCGAGGGTTCTGTGGCTCGCGCGGGCGGAGGAGTACTCCGCGCAGCGCCGGGCGGAGAAGCGGGCCGGGCGGCGGGCTGTAGGGGACCCGCGACCGTGGTGGCTGCGGAGCAGGTGGGAGGGCCCGGACCGCGCCTGGTACGAAGACCCGTTTCGCCACCCGTCGCTGCGACTGTCCGAATATGTCCGGCGACAGAACGCGATTTTGGACGGCGCCGATCTCCCCGGCTGCCCGGCCTGTGGGGACGAGGGACCGCTGGAGCCGAACTCGACCGTGCACGGCTGGGTCGAGCTGTGCCGTGGGTGCGCGTGGGCGCCGGTGCTATGTCCATGCGGGCAGCGGCACCGGCTCGTGCCGATGATCCCGTACGGCTGGAACGAGATCTGGCAGCGGGCGCACATGAGCGATGACGGCATGCCGAACCCACACTGGCCCGCGGGCTAGCCAGTTGGATGCGGCACTGCGAACGTGGTTGACGGGATCTGGCTTCCCGAGTTCCGGCGTTACCAACGCTCAGGATTCCGGGAACCCGCGCGCTTCCGCACGCACGGACGGCAAGGCGTCCTTACTACTCGCCTTCAACGGCGCCGCCCTCGCCGGGCTCGCGTCCGTCGCCGACAAGGACCTGCCGCCTGCGACCAAGGCCTTCGGCTCCCTCTCCGTCCTCGCCCTGGGCACGGCCGCCGTGCTGCTGCTCCTGGTCGTCCGGCCCCGCCTGAAGGGCAACGACCAGGCGTCCTTCCCGTACCGGGCGCGCCTGGACGAGGACGAGATCCGGGCCTGCATGGACGGCGACACCCGAGCCCCCCGCATCCGAGTCCTGTCCGCCCTCGCCATGAGGAAGTTCACCCACCTGCGGCGCGCGGTCGACCTGACACTCGCAGCCCTGGCCCTGCTCGCGCTGGCCGCCGCCAAGCTGGCGCTGTGACGGCGGCCCCGGTGACCCGCACCCGCCTGGACCGCGTCCGCGCCTCGGTCGGCATCGCCGCCCTGGCCCTCCAGCAGATCGAGGACGACCTGACCGCCGACATCGACGCCCAGGAGCTCGCCGCGATCCTGCGCGAACTCCAGGAGGACATCGACGCCCCCGGCGGCCTCTTCCCGGCCCTCGCGCAGTTGGTCACCACCGCCGCACGCCGGGCGGAGCAGATAGAGCCCGACCACGACGGCGACGCCTCCTGCCCCCTGCACGAGGCCACCGCCCTGCTCACCGACAACGCCGGACAGCGCCTGCTCTAGGCTGCCCGCACCCTGGACCCGCAAGGAGATCCCGCATGACCTCGCTGATCTACCCGGACCTTCCCGCTACTGGTAACCCGGGCTATTGGAAGTTGCGGAATGGCCGATCTTCCTAGGTTTGGCGCGAGTTGCCCGTGTGTACGAGTCCTGGGGCGGACGTCGGCCGGCTCAGGTTAGTTGGCCTCCCCCAGGTAGCTCAGGGCTTGGCGGAAGTCGTCGAGGGCGGGCCCGAACTCGCGGGCGGCGGTGTGGAAGGTCGATCGGTCGATCAGGATCCTGGCCAGTGTTCGCGTTCCGTCTGTCGGATCGTGCTGAGACAGCCGACGGGCCAGACCCACTCCGTCGTCGAACAGGGAGCGCACTCGCTCCGCGAACAGATGGGTACGGTTCTCCCAGTAAACGGCGGAGCGGACGGTGAGGACCCGATGCAGCCGGACCAGTTCAGCCAGATGCTGGTCCGGATCCTCGGTGGCTCGCGGAGCAAGCGTGTCCACCTGCTCACGGAGGACATGACGGCTGTCGAAGTAGCGCCGCTTGGCATCGGGAGACCACTGCATGGGCGCCGCCCCTAAAGGGGGACGCGGCTCATCGGACACAGGCCGATCGCTCCCGGCGCCGGAGAAGGACAGCAGCACCGCCCAAAACGACGCCTGATAACCACTCCAGGATTTCCGCTCACCGGTATCGGCCAACTCCGTCAGCAAGGCGAGTGCCTCTTGCCGGACGAGTGCCGCCTGCCCTCCTCGGCCGTGGGTGTCGAGCATCTGCGCGTACCCGATGAGCGAGTAGAGATGGCAGGCCATCGGGCCGCGGTCATTCGCGGCTTCGGCCGCTTCCATGCTGACGAGTGTCTCGAACGCGGCGAGTGCTTCGCCGGACCGGCCAGCGTCATGGAGAGCGGCGATCCACTCCAGGAGTGACCAGCCGAGACCCCCGGTGCCGGGCCCGTCGGGCAGGATCGCTGCGACCAACTCGGTCATGGCATCGGCAGCCTCGGCATACCGGCCTTCCTCGGAAAGACCGGCAGCCCATACATGCAGCCCTTTGACCACGGAGCCTCCGGACAGTTCGGCCTGCGCACGCCCAATGGCAAGCATCTCGGCACGCATGGCCAGCCCTTCGGCGCGTCGACCCAGGTCGTACAGCTCTCTCTGGCATGTGTCGAGAGCCTCGTACAGAACATCCGCACGGGCAGGTTCGGCCGGATCGATGGACCGAGCCACGGCCACCGCCTCCTCGCACAGCGCGAGGCAGGCCGCATGCTTCTTGCCGGAGCTGGTGTCGTAACTCAGACGTTGCAGCGCCCTGGCCAAGAGCGGCAGGTACGAGGCGGGGCTGACCTGGGCGAGCACCCGGTACGCGTCGACTTCCTCGCGCGGCGTGCGGCGTCCCGACGCGAGCAGCACATTCCGCGCCCGCACGATGTCGTCCTGATCGACTTTCCCCGAGTGATACATAACGGAGATTCTGGGTGCCCCAGAGAGGGCCGAACAAGGCTCGTCACCTGTGCCGTTCCTCCTACGAAAACACGCTCTGACCTGTCATGATGGGTGTGACATCACTTTCCCGGGGCGTACTGGCAACTGCGGCTATTCAGACTTGCGGAGTTCCCGACGTGCGATGTCCGCTGCATAGCCGAGCCTTGCGTTGCCGGCGTCGTGAGACCACGCCACCGCGCAGGTGATAGAGATGCCCAGTACTTCGCTCAAGACAGACGCCGGGGTCTGAGCTGCAAGATGCTACGTCGCCACCGCCTACCCCGAGCGCACCGCGAAGCTACCCAGGTAGCGGGCCAACCCTCTGTTGGCGGGGAGCGTCATTCCAGGTGCGCGGTATTCGGGGCGGTCCATGAGTCGTCGCACCCGTAGCCGATGTCGGACGGAGCGGCCTCCTGCCGCTCCGTTCGGTCCGTCCAGAAGCGCCGTTTCTCCTCCCGTTGGGCGGCCACGTCGGGGATGACGGCAATGGCCTCGGTGAAGCGACCATGCCGGATCAGCAGTTCGGCCAGGTCGGTTGCGGCCCGCTTGCCAGGAAGCGGGCGCAGACGGGCGATGGCCTCCTCGAGGCGGCCGTCCTGGGCGAGCAGCCAGGCGATGGTCAGCTCGCGGTCGTCGACCTCGCTGGCCGGCAGCGCCTCGATCTCCGCGATCGCTTCCTGGGCGCGTCCCGACTCTCCCATGAGCCACCACCGGTTGGACCGGAGCCAGAATGCCTCGTTCTCGGCGAGGAAGTCGGGGCTGCGTCCTTCCGTGAGTTCAAGGGCCTTGTCGTGCTGGCCCTGGTCGGCGAGGAGGATCATGGTTGCCTGGAGAAGGTTTTCTTCGTAGAGGTCGTCGAACGTGTGCTCCACCGACTCGATGGCTTCATCGAACCGACCCTGGCGGATGAGCAGCCCCATCAGCGCGCTCTCGTGCCAGCCCGGATGCTTGGCGGCGATGAGGTCGCGCAGGTACGCCTCCGCTTCTCCGGCTCGGCCCAGGTTCTCCAGGGCCGTCACGTACGGGCGTACGGCGGCGTACCTACGGGTGTCGGCAAGGTCGCGAAGTTCCTCGATCCGACCGTGTCGGGCCAGCAACTCGGCATAGAACTCGACGTTGTTCTGCGGCCCGTACCGGCGTGCGGCCACGTCCGTGCCGAGCAACCGGATTGCCTCGTCCGCGTAGCCGGACCGCTCCAGGACCCGGGCCTGAGCGGGCAGGACGTCCCACAGGTCACGGATGCCGCACTCCTCCGGGTTACGCCGGAACTCGTCGGCGATCGGGGCGAGCAGCTCCAACACCCGCTCGTCGCACCCCTGGCCCTCGGTCATCTCCACCAGGGCGCCCAGCACCCGCCCGCCGCGCAGGTACGGGCCGAGAACGCCGATCGCGTCCTCCACCCGCCCGGCCCGGACCAGCGCCTCAGCGTAGTCCCGCCACGCGTCGACCGCGTTCTCCTGCGGCTCCTTGGGGTGCGCCAGATCCAGCGCCTGGTCGACGCGGCCCCACCGCAACAGGACGTCGGCGCCCGCCCGCACCGCCGGCTGCCAACCGGTAGCCGCGAACGGCTCCACCACCTTCCAGGCCCGCCCGAACTCCCCCGCCGCGCACAGACCCCGCACCGCACCCGCAGCGCAGAACCAGTCCTCACGCTCCCGCGCCGCCTCCACCAGGGCCTCCAAGCCGCCGCGTTCGAGGATCTCGTCCACGATGCGCGGCAGGACACCGCCGAGGTTGCTCAACTGCCACTGAAGATCATCCACATTCACGGGGACACCCTAGGGTCAGCCACCGACACCACCTGCGACTCGGCCCGCCGAGCTTTCCTGGCGGGCCAAGCAGTTGCTGCTACACGCTGGTGTCGAACATGTCGGTGAGCGCGTTCTTCTCGCTCACCGTGGCGCTGAGGCCGTAGATGTTCTTGATGTGGGTCCAGGCACGGCTGTACGTGCACCAGTAGGCGACCGACGGCGAGCGCCCGGCGTCCGGGCCTTGTCGCCCTTGGCCCGGTTCGAGGCCGCGGAGACCGCGATCAGCTGGCTTTGCTCCAGGTCGTTGGCGAAGGCGCGACGCTTGTCGGTCGGTGGTCCAGGTGTCGGCGCTTTGCTGGACACCTGCAGGAGCGCGGGATCCAGCCAGCGATGGGCTCGTCTCAGGGACCCGGCTTCCACAGCGTTGCTTTGCAGGCGGGCTCAGCCGGGTGAACCTTCGCTCAGCTCGCTGTCGAACTCGCGAGCGGAGGTGAGGCTCTCGATGAAGGAGTGAAAGTCCGGGGCGAGGGCCAGTTCCGAGTTGTCGTCCGTATCGAACCAGGCGACGGACGGCTCCCCATGCCGACCGCAGGTCCGGTAATCCAGCCCGATCCAGTAGTGGCCACCACCCGAGACCAGTACGACGTCCGCGGGCAGGCCCCATTCTTCGACCAGGTACGGGCTGTCGAGCATGGACAGCGTCTGCTCACGGCGGCCGATGCCCATCACAGTGTCGAAAGGGACATGGTCAGGCGCCCATGAGGTCGGCCGGCCTGTGGGGAAGGCATCGCGACTGGAGGCGATCAGGCCACCGTTCTGTATGCGCAGGAGGTTGAGCAGGGAGGCGGGGAGCGTGACGTTCAGCAGGCGCTCGGCCTCCAAGATCGCCTGGTCGGTCAGGGGCAGCTGCACTCCGATGCCGCTATTGGTGTCCCACAAGAGGTGCTGAAGATCCTCAAAGCGTGCCATGACCGGCATCGTAGGAGTCACGCCCGACAATTCGCCGCCCGACGAACTACGGTGAACTCCCACGCGGGCCCACCACAACTACCTACTGACGCGCAGGTTCCGGCCTTTCAGCGCTCAGGATTCTGGGAACCTGCGCGCTTCCGGACGCACGGACGGCAAGGCGTCCTTACTACTCGCCTTCAACGGCGCCGCCCTCGCCGGGCTCGCGTCCGTCGCCGACAAGGACCTGCCGCCTGCGACCAAGTCGATCGGCTCGCTCGCCGTCCTCGCCCTGGGCGCGCTTGGACGAGGACGAGATCCGGGCCGGCATGGACGGCGACACCCGAGCCGCCCGCATCCGGGTCCTGTCCGCCCTCGCCATGAGGAAGTTCACCCACCTGCGGCGGGCGGTCGACCTGACACTCGCGGCCCTGGTCCTGCTCGCGCTGGCCGCCGCCGGGCTGGCGCTGTGACAGCGGCCCCGGTGACCCGCACCCGCCTAGACCGTGTCCGCGCCTCGGTCGGCATCGCCGCCCTGGCCCTCCAGCAGATCGAGGACGACCTGACCGCCGACATCGACGCCCAGGAACTCGCCGCGATCCTGCGCGAGCTCCACGAGGACATCGATGCCCCCAGCGGCCTCTTCCCGGCCCTCGCACAACTGGTCACCACCGCCGCACGCCGGGCGGAGCAGATCGAGCCCGACCACGACGGCGACGCCTGCCCGCTGCACGAGGCCGCCGCCCTGCTCACCGACAACGCCGGACAGCGCCTGCTCTGGGCTGCCCGCACCCTGGACCGGCACTGACCCGGACACAGCTCCAGGCCGCGCTCAAGCGAGCCGGCCGCAAGCGCGGTATCGAGGCGGAGGCCGACCGTCTCCGCGACGTCTTCCGCGCCGAGTGGGCCCACCAGCCGCCGCTGATCGAGGACGCGCTCGGTAAGCAGATGCTCGCCCTCCTCATCCAGTTGGAAGCCGCTTGCTCCGCCGCAGACCAGCTCGCTGAGGCGGTGGAAGAGGCATTCCCCCAGCACCCGGACGCCGAGATCCTGCTGAGCTTCCCTGGACTCGGGATCCAGCTCGCCGCCCGGATCCTGGCTGAGATCGGGGACGACCGCACCCGTTTCGCCGACGCCCGCGGCCTGAAGGCATACGCCGGCTCCTCGCCAATCACCAGGGCCTCCGGGAAGACGTCGTCCATCACCCGCCGATGGGTGAAGAACGACCGGCTCAACCATGCCGGCTACCTCTGGGCCTTCGCCGCCCTTCGCCACTCACCCGGAGCCGACGCCCACTACCGGCGCCGCCGCGAGATCGGCGACTGGCACGCCGCCGCCCAGCGCAACCTCTTCAACCGCATGATCGGCCAGCTGTACCACTGCCTCCAGCACCGGAAGCGCTATGACGAATCGCTCGGCTTCAAAACCGCTCCCGATACGGCTGTCCCGCGCGCAGCCTGAGTCGGTCATCCGGGAGTCAGGCACGCCTCGAGAGCAGCTCGCTGCTGTTCGGGCAAGTGGTCGCCCAAGGGAGTTTTGCGTGGGCTGTGATCGCCTTCGCAGATCCAGCTGCGTTCATCTGTGTCGAACCACCAGTCCTGGGCGCCCCACATGGGGTGCCCCTGGAGCAAGCGCCTGGCCAACGGCTCGCTCGCCTCGGGAGCACGCTCGGCGACCAGGGCCCGGACCACGGCTGCCACAGCTTCTTCCGGGACTGCGGTGTCGCCCAAGACCGGAAGAAGGAGAAGCAGCCGGACATGAGGATCGGTGATCCCGACGGCGTCTGCCGGTGCCTGCAGCAATGCGGCGAGCTCGGGCCAGCACAGCCCAGGTCCGATACGGTCCTGATCGTCGCTGGCCAGGACGAGATCCTGACTCCAGTCGGGGTGCGTGAGGAAGTAGTCCGTGGTGGTGAACTCCTCGCCGCTGTTGTAGTGCACGACGATCGTGAAGCCGCCGATCAAAGGAACTGTGAACACTGGCCAGGCCGATGGGTCTTGGAGCTTGTCCAGCGTGGCGTCCGCGTCGCCCGCATCCGAGCCGAAGACCTCTGGCGGCAAGCCTTCAGACAGGTCAGCCAAGTGCGCGGGCCAGAAGCCCGGCTCATCCAGGAGCGGGTGCCCGTCCACGACGGGCGAGGAGGAGTACCAGTGCCGTGCCATCACCATGCCGGGATTCTCTCCCTGCCTGGCCAGGAGTGTTCGAAGATCCCGGCCTTCAAAGGCTGGCCGACTTGACGGCATAGCAACGTGAGGTGTCTATGCGGTCACGGCACTAGCCGCGATCGAAGCCCGGCTCGAAGACGCCGGCGACGACACCAAGTGGCTGGCCGACCAGCTCAAGCTCGCATGGGCGGACCTGGACGAACTGCGGGAGCGGATCGACGACGCAGGCAGCCTCATGCACACCAGCTACGTCGCCAGCGCCGTCCGGTACGTCACCCGAAGCCGGGAGACGGCGTGAAGCCCCTCGCCGGGCACCGCATCACCGTCCACACCAGCGCCGGTGACCCCCGGCGGCCCATCACGATCCACCTGGAGTTCTGACCCGCTCTCCCCAGCATGACGGACGTTCCGTGCCGCCCCGGCCTCCCCGCACGACGGAGGCCGGGGCGGTCGCGGTGGTCCCTCAACACCGAGCACAGGAAGGAGCTGGACGTCATGCACCTGCGCATCTACGAGGTCGACGTCCCGACACACGACACCACAGACCCGGGCCGCAAGGGCGTGCACGTCTTCACCGGCGTCGCCGACTCCCCCGCCACGGCCCTGCGCCGCGCGCACGAGGTGTACGACGCCGCGCTCGCCGCGCAGCAGGCCGGACTCGAGATCCCCGGCAAGCAGCCGGACTGCTGGGGAGTGCGCGGGCTTCGGCCCGGCTGGGAGCTGGAGTGGCCCGCCGCGGTGGCCGGCCTCTGGCACAACCCCGTCAGCTGGACCACCCGCAGCGACTTCGCGCTGTAGCTCCGCCCCGGGACAGGCGCCACGGCGTCCAACCAGCCGCCTGTCCCGGGCCTACCCACCCCGTACGAGACGAGAGAGGGAGATCACCAGTATGGACTCCGTCCTGCGCGTGCAGGCCCGGATCGGGCAGCGCGCACTCTTACTGACCACCGCGGCCCTGCCGTTGACCGGCTGGGCCGTGCACGCCGTCGCGCTGCACAAGCAGCTCGCCGCCACCCGCCGCGACCCGCTGACCGGGCTCCTGCGCCGCGACTCCTACACCGCCCGCGCACGCCGGCTCTTGGCTCGTCACGACGACCTGGCCGTGGTCCTCATCGACCAGGACCACTTCAAGGCCGTGAACGACACGATGGGCCACCCGGCCGGGGACGCCGTCCTGGCGGCGACCGCCGCCCGGCTCACCGCGTGGGCGGGCCCGCGCGCGTCCGTCGGCAGGCTCGGAGGCGATGAGTTCGCCGTCGTCCTCCAGCTGCCCGCCGCGCGCCTGGAACAGCGTCTCGCGCAGCTGGTCCGCATGCTGCACACCCAGGTCGTCCTGGACGACGGCCGCACCGTCGACGTCGCCGCCTCGGTCGGCGCCGCAACCCCGCGCGTGATCGGCTCCCGCGACCTAACCGTGTTGCAGCGGGCCGCCGACGCCGCCCTGTACGACGGCAAGCACTCCGGCCGCGCCCACCTCGCCACCGCAGCGCACACCACGGTGCCGTCCACCAACGGGCGCCGCGCCGGGCGCCCAGGCACGGCCGTGTGGGGGCGAGCGGCATGAGCACCGGAACCCTTCCGCCGGCGAGCGACTGGATCCGCGGCATCAGCGCCAGCCAGCCGTGGGCCGCGTGCATCGTCGCCGGGGCCAAGACGATCGAGAACCGCCCGCAGCACTGGTCCCGGCGCGGCCGGCTCCTGCTGCACGCGGGTCTGCAGATCGACCAGCCCGCCCTGCACCTGCCGCTGATCGCCCGCACGATCCGAGACCGCGACCTGCCGACCGGCACTGTGATCGGCGTCGCCCAGCTGACTGGCTGCCACCAGAGGCTCCCCGCTCTGCACCGAGTGGGCGGAGCCCGGCCGGTGGCACCTGTGAGCTCACGGACGTCCAGGAGCTCACCTTGCCGATCCCCGCGCGCGGACAGCTCGGGCCCTGGAAGCCCACCGAGGATCTGGTCTCTTCCGACCACGCCTGACATCCCCCTCCACCTGGAGGACCCCATGAGCAGCAACCGCGACGTCGACCACACCCTCGCCTACCTCGAGCCGCCCGCGTCCCCGCTCTGGCACCGCGACGCCCCAAAGGCCCGGCCGCTCACCCCCGACCAGCAGCGGCGCAACCGCGAACTCCTGGTCCTCGCACAGCGCACCCCCCGACCCCGCACCCCGCGCTCCACCCAGACCCTGGCGGAGGCTTCCCAATAGAGAAGTCAAGGCATGGAGCGTGTGCTGAGCGGCCAACGGACCGCATCCAGGAAGAAGGGGTGTTGATCAGCGGGTCGGGAAAGACGTCAAAGCAAGATCCCACTGGTCAGCCGCGTGAAGGAGTGCAGCCGTATCCAGATGTACTTCTACGACGTACTGGTAGAGGTCCGCTGCGTCATCGCCCTGCTGCCACGGGGGCGCCCCTTCCAAAGACAGGTGAACGCGAAGCACCACCCTGGCGTCGTTCCGGTCGGCGAGGCTGAACGCTAGGACTGGCTCGACGAACCACGTATCCGGGGACAACTCGCCGTCGGCATCAGGTCCGGTTACAGCCACCGTCCCCGCTGCTACCGCACGCAGCCAGGCGGCCACCTGACGCGCTTCACCGGTCAGCAGACAGGGATCGGCAAAGGACCAGCTGCCATCGGGAGTCCTGACGGAAACACTGATGACCAGCCAGTTGTCGTCGTAGGCGTCGCCGCTGACCGTGGGGAACTGATAGCGCAGCGGGCGGAGGTCGACAGTGTTTGTGTGATCGCTCAATTGCACCGCCGCAGGATGTCACGGCCCTCGCCCGGCTTTTCACAGGGTGGGGTGAGGATCAGGGTGCCGCCGTCACCGGTGGTGGCATGACCTCGTAGAGGCGTGATCGCCCTTGCTCGCCGCCGCGTCAACGTCCTTTGGGCCCTGATCCGTGACCGCCGCTTTCCCTCGGCACGCTTGCGATCGTAGAACCGGCGCGAGTTCGGATCAGAACGGATGCTGAGCAGCGCGGAATTGTAGAAGACGCGTTGTAGGCGCCTCTGGTAACGCTGTGGTCGGCGCAGGTTTCCGCTGACCTGCCCGGAGTCGCGTGGCGCGGGGGCGACGCCGGCGAAGGCTGCAAGCCGGTCCGGTGTGGGGAAGGCATCCAGGCGGCCGCCGATGCCGGCCAGGAACTCGGCGCCCAGCGTGACGCCGATCCCGGGCATGGAAAGGATCACCTCGGCGAGCTCGTGCTCGCGAAACTGGCTCTCGATGAGCTTGTCGGTCTCCGTGACCTTCTCGTTGAGGGCCATCACCTGCTTCACGAGGGTGAGGACCATTCTCGCGATGGCGGACTCTCCGGCAACGGCGGTGTGCTGACGCTCAGCGGCCTCGACGGCTCTTGCAGCGAGGGACTCGGCAGTGCGCACCTTCCGAGTACGCAGCCACGCCGTCAGGCGTCTGGTGCCCAGCCGACGGATGGCGGCAGGTGTCTGGTAGCGGCTCAGCAGCAGGAGCGGTCCTGCGGTGTTGAGTTCAAGCATCCGCTCCAGCGCGGGGAACATGCTGGTCAGCAACGATCGGAGTCGGTTGACAGTGCGGGTGCGTTCGGCGACGAGATCCGTGCGGTGCTCCGTCAGCAGCTTCAGCTCGATGGCAGCTTCGTCTCCGGGCCGGATCGGTTCCAGATCCCGGCGCATGCGCGCCTGGTCGGCGATGATTGCGCGTCTCGGGCGTCCGTCTTGCCTGCTCCGCGATAACTGTCCGTGGCTCGATTGACCGCGAGCCCCGGGATGTAGACGAGCTCCTGGCCGTGGTTGACCAGGAGGGCAATCAAGAGAGCTGGCTCCCCGCCAGTCATGTCCAACGCCCATGTAACCCGGTCGCCGTCGGCGAGCTCCAGCACATCGGCGATCAAGGTAAGCAGCTCAGGCTCGTCGTTGGCTACTCGGCGCGACAGCAACGTGTCGCCCTCTGCGTCTAGGACCAGGCAGTGGTGATGTCCCTTGCCGCAGTCGGTCCCCGCCCATATCCGGCTCATCCTGCTCCAGTCGTTCGTCCCTGCCTGCGTACCACGGACGACCTCGCCGGCATTGCTCTACGCAGCGACCTGTTCGCACTTCCCAATCGGCGGCCGAGTCGTCGTGGGGTGCGGGGCGGCCAAGCCTCCGGAACCACGATCGGCAGCCAGCTGAAAGCCACACCCCGCACCCCTGGGTGCCTCAACCCTACGAACGGCTGCGGTCAACCCGTGGTCAGAAAGGTAGAGCCAGCTGATGAACCCCCAGACACACCTCGCCATAGACGGCTACGTCGACGCGATCCCGGCACCCGGCACCAGCTGGGGCACCGCGACGTTCGACGCGTTCCGCGCGACGCTGGCCGCCCTCCGTAACCCGGAGCCCTGGACCCCGGGCCACGGCCAGGACGTCGCCGTGCGGGTCGGCCCGTTCATCGAGCGCGCGCACCCCTGACCCGGCGACGACCACGGCACCGACATGATCGCCGTCGCCCTGGTCCACACCGACATCCCGCACGCCGCGGCCTACCTCCACGGCCACCAGCTCGGCTACACCAGCAAGGGATGGCTGCGCTGCGAGACGAACGCGATCCTCGGTGTCTGGCAGCCGGCCTACGCGATGCTCACCCACGCCGCCGCGGGCCTGCCCCTCCCCGACGACGTCGGCATGGCCCCCGCCCACTACGGCGTCCACGTCGAAGCCCGCCGCAGCAACGGCACCGGCTACACGCTGCTCCGCCTCGGTCCCTACACCCAGACCTGGCTCGCCTCCCGCGACGCCGACCGCCTCAACACCGAGCTGGAGGGCCGGGCGGCCACCGCCATCCCCGGCTGCACGGTCACCGCGAAGGACGCGCCGTTCGACGTCAGCGACCACGAGAGCTACGCCGACCCGCACGGCGCCGACGTCGCTGCGCTCCTGGCCGACGCCGTCGCCCTGGGCTGCAGCAGCACCCGACCCCTCGCCTCACTGGGCACCTGGCGGTAGCAACCCCGGGGCGGCCGCCGCATCGGCTTAAGGCCGTGTCCTACGCAGTGAGGCGGACGAGTTGCTTGTAGCAGCGGGCGGCTGCGACGAGGCCGAGAAAGACCAGGCAGTTGCGTGGATTCCACTCGGATGGAGCCCTGATTCTGCGGTAGCCGAACAGCCACGCCACTGGCGGACTGGACGCTGGCCAGGTTCTCCCAGGGCTCAGCCTGGGGGAACCTGGCGATCACTGAGCGGCGGGCTTCATCAGCCAGCCCACACGCCGGTGTTGGCCGTGGTCGAACCGAAGTCGAAGATGAAGCGTGTGCCAGGCTTGACGTCGGTGGCAACTACGGTCCACTGGCCTGCCGGTGCCGTCTTGAAGGATTTCTGACACTCGGTTCCGCCCGAGGACGGGTAGAAACAGACGGCAATCGACGTCGTCTGGTTGGGCTTGATGTTGATGTCGTTGCAGTTCCCCGGCGTGGTGAGGCGAGTCTGACCGTTGTTCGGGTACCACCGGTCGCCGGACGGCTTGGAGTAGGACTTCGCGCTGCCGTAGCAGGACGTGGCGGCCGACGGCTGGGCCTGTGCGCTGGGCGCGAGCGCCAGGGTGCTGCCTATAACAGCGGCAGCAAAGACGCCTGCAGCGATGCGTGTACGCATATCTCTCGGTCCTCCAGAGCGGCGAGCCGGGTTCCCTTCATTGCCTCCGGACGCACTCGCCTGTGTATTCCCCCGACCTCCGAAGGCGCCTCCGATCCTTGCGGCCCCTGATCGGGATGTCATTGACCCTCAGCGCCATTTGGTTGACAACGCGTGCCAGGGGCGGACAGGTCGGCGTTGTGGCCGGCCGGGAACAGTGGGTCGCCTCTGCCGGAGGATGCGTCGACGGCCGCACGACGATGCCGTGTGAGGCTGTACGGCGCGTGCGCGGGCAGGATTGTCTCCTCGTTCTCCGACGCGATCGGATGGGAGTGCTCGCCATGGCCCACCCCGCGGCCGCCTCCTGGGCCGAGTAGCGCGCAAGCCCATCGGTGTCCGCCAGACCGGGGCAACTCCAGCACCTACTACTCCCCAAGGCGCACGCCTTCCTGATCCAGCTAGCGCCGGCCGCAGCGGCTTGCCGGAGCGGCGTCTTCTTACGACATCCGCACCCGGACTATCCCTGCGGCTGCGAGTGGGAAGGCACCTGGCGCATGGTCTGGGCTTCTTCCACCGAGCCCGGCGCCATCCCGATCACCGCCATGAGCCACCCCTCTGCCCTGGCAGCCGCCGCGGGCCTCCCCAACACCGACCGCGGTGACCCCACGGCCTGGGCGGCCTGACACACACGCCCACAGAAGTCTGAGCCCGCTCAGCCTGGCGGGCGGCAAAAGGGTCGTGGGGGGGGGGGGGGGGGGGGGGGGGGGGGGGGCCGGCGCGCCCCCCCCCCCCCCCCGGCGCGGGGGGGGGGGGGGGGGGGGGGGGGGGGGGGGGTGGGGGGGGGTGGGGGGGGGGGGGGTGGGGGGGGGGTGGGGGGGGGGGGGGGGGGGGGGGGGGGGGGGGGGGGGTGGGGGGGGGCG
>NZ_JBIVPK010000087.1:0-17944 GCF_044754605.1 Streptomyces sp. NPDC093064 | reverse complement strand
GGAAAAAGCCCTCACACGCACGTGACACCCCGGCTAAACTCCCCGCCACCAGGCCGCTGATCAGCACAAATACCGAAGTCCGGCTGGAGTACTAGACCGACTCCCGCTCGCTGCGCTCCGCGCGCCGTCGGTGTTCGAGCTCGTCGTAGCGGGCACGCATTGCCCCACTGGCGGCCGGGCCGGCAGTGAACACATACGCGTCACTGTCGTCCAGAAGCTTGCCGGTGCGCGCGTCGATCACGACCGGTTCGGCCTCCTCGCCGGTGGCGGCGTCGACCAAGATCATGGCGCGGTCCTGCGGAGCGAGTTCCTGGTTGCCCCACGCGGCCAGGGCGACGATCACCGGTCGCAGCGACCGGCCGCGCTCGGTCAGTACGTACTCGTGGCGCACCGGGTTGGTCTGATACGGCCGCCGCTCCAGCAGACCGACCCATTCCGGCCCATGACGATCATGGTGTGGCATCTGGGCCCTCGTTCGCGCTTGTCTCGTCAGCGCCAGGCGCCCGACGGGCGCCCGGCATCGCGGCCAGGATCTGGGCAAGAACGGCCGCGGCCGCGCGACGGCGTGCGGGCTGCGCCGACCAGATGGCTGGCAGCACTACGCCGACGAAAACGGAGACAAAGGCGGCGAGTATCAGGGCAGGAAGGCTGCCGGGCATCCAGAGCATCGACACTCCTTACGTAGGCGGCGGCTTGTTCACCTCCGACAGTGGTGGTGCACGCGGCCCCGCTGGCCCAACGCCGAATAGTCCTGAATCCCGGAGTGGTTGATACAGGTCAGACCATACGCTGGGAGTCGTTGCGGTGAAATGGGGTGAAGGACGGGTGAGGCATGGCAGCGGGGGAGCCGCCCCAGGCGGTGGTGAGTTTTTGCAGACAGCTGCGGCGTCTGGTGCGCGAATGCGGCATCGCCCAGAGCGACGTGGCCAGAGCGCTTCACCGTAGCAACGGCGCCGTCTCGGCTCTCCTCAACGGGCAGCGCGCTACTCCGCCGGCCTGGGACGACGTGGCGCGCATCGTGGAGTATTGCGGAAGCCGCCGCGCTAGCCCCCCTGCGGGAGTCAGCCTCGACCTGTCGTGGTGGCGGCTCCGCCACCACGAGATGGAGATCAGCGCTGAAGAACCTCAGAGGGAGCAGCGCCCTCGCCCCCCGTTACCGTCCCCGCCACCGGAGCCGGACGAGGTCCCGGGCGACTTCGCCAGCGCCATCGGCGTACTTGCCGCCGGTCGAGAGGACTTCGAGGGACTCGCGGCGGAACTGCTGGAGCCCCTCACCCTGAGCGGCGCCGCCTCCAACGGGCTCCCTGCGGTACTGGAGGGATTCGGTGACCGGGTCCGCTCCCGCCAGGGGACCCCGCGCACCGCACTGCTGGCCGCAGCCGACCGGGCCATCCTGATCACGGCGTTCTGCGAGGCCGTGGCCGACTCCGGCATCCACTATGGGCCCGAGCTCGGCTACCAGCAGGGAGACATCACCACGCAGATCGTCGCCGAACTCGAGCAGGTAGTCCTCGGCACGGACCGGGTCAGGGACGCCAGCGAACTGCGCCACGAGATCATCGCCGCGTACACCTACGCCGCCGGCATCGTGCACGGCGAAGGCAGCCCGCAAGATCAGTACCCCGAAGACCTGGCCCGCCACGCCTGGCAGCGCTACGAAGCCCATATGGCTTCGGCGACCTGGGACTGCCCTGAATTGCGCCTGACCTCCAACACCGAAGACCCGCCCGAGGTTGCCGAGCAGGGGCCCCCGCCCGGGCCCAGCTACGCGCTGCGGCCACTGTCGCAGTGGCTGGGCCAGTTCGCCGCCGACCCCGCCCCCGCACACCGCTACAAGCGACTGCTACGCGCACCCGTCGCTGACGCCGAGGACGCCGGCCCGGCCATGCCCACCCTGGAGAACGGGTACGTCGACCCGGCCTTCCGCCAGGCGCACCAGCATTCCAGCGGCCGGCACCTGTCCAGCGACGACTGGTGGCTCACGCAGCCGAAGCGCGAAGACTTCGGCGAATTCCTCGCAGCTCACCTCCTCACCGCCCACGCCACCAGTGCCCCCTTGGTCATCCTCGGCCACCCGGGCTCGGGGAAGTCACTGCTGACCAAGCTCCTTGCCGCACGACTACCTGAGGCAGAGTTCTTCTGCCAGCGCATCGAGCTACGCCACATACCCGCGGACCTGGATGTCCAAGGACAGCTCGAAGAATTCCTCAGGCGCTCCACCGGCAGATCCACCCCCTGGCCCGAGGCCACCGACCCTGGCACGGTCCGGGTCGTTGTCCTGGACGGCTTCGACGAACTCCTGCAAGCGGCCTCTGCCGACCACGCCCGCTACTCCAACTACCTCCACGACCTGGCCGACTTCCAACTACGCGAATCCGAACTCGGCCGCCCTACGATCGCAGTCGTCACCAGCCGTACCGTCGTCGCCGACCAGGCCCCTACTCCTCGCCTGAGCACCGTCATCCGCCTGGAGCCCTTCGACGACGACCGCATCGGACACTGGGTACAGGTCTGGAACACCACCAACCGCCGCTACTTCACTGCAAGCGGCCTGCAACCCTTGACCCGCGACGTACTGCAGCCGCACAGCGACCTCATCAGCCAGCCCCTGCTCCTGCTGATGTTCGCCCTCTACGACGCGTCGTCAAACGCCTTGCACCAGCTGAAAGGCGAGGACATCGGCCGGCTCGGCCTTTACGAACGACTGTTGACCGAGTTCACCCGCCGTCAGGTCGCCAAGCACAACGGCGCCCTGCCCCACCCGGCCGAAGCCGCCGCAGTAGAACACGAACTGCACCGCCTCGCCGTGATCGCCGTCGGCATGTTCAACCGGCGACGCCAGGGCATCACCGCCTCCGAAGCCCACGCCGACCAGAGCGCACTCCTCGACACCGACGCGGCCCCATCACCGCTGCTCTTCGGCAGCTTCTTCTTCATCCACGAGGCCCAAGCTGTCGTCACTGGCCAGCACAGACACTCCTACGAGTTCCTGCACGCCACCTTCGGCGAGTACCTCACCGCCCGCCTCATCATCGATGAACTGAAGCACCTCCTGCCCGCCGACACACCTCATCCCGCCGCCGTCGCCATTGACGACCGGCTGCACGCTCTGCTGTCTCACGTACCGCTCGTCGACCGGGCCGAAGTCGCACAGAACCTCACCGGTCTGATCAGCAGCCTCAGCCAGCAGCGGCGCCGCCACCTCACCGCCCTCCTGATCGACCTGTTCAAAGCAGCCACCGGCGATGTCACCCGACCCGACCAGCCGGCCTACGAGCCCCTCCCCGCCTGCCGCGGTGAACGCGAGGCCGTCTACAGCGTGAACCTGCTCCTGCTGACCGTGTTGGCAAAGGACTCCGTCTGCGTCTCACGCCTCTTCGACACGCGTAACCCGATCGACTCCTGGCGACGCCAGAGCATGCTGTGGCGATCCCAGCTCAGCGAGACCTCTTGGATCACCCTGACCGACACCCTCACCACAGAGCTGTGCACGGACCCGCACACCCGCGACCCCGACGTGCGTGTACGGCTGTTCCCCCCCAACTGCGCAGACGGCCTTGTCTGGCCCGCGAACCCAGATCCTCAAGCCCTCCACGCCGGCCCCTACCGGCATCCAGAGCCGAGTAACCTCTCCGACCTGTGCAGGGCCGCCGCCTTCACGTACGACATCAGCTCGCTGCACGTCCTGCACGCCGTGGCACCACTGGCACAGCACCTGCCTACCACACTGGAGACCTACCACGTCACCGACGATCAACACACGCGCTCCGCCGCGCACACTCTCCTCGCCCTGCTCGACCCGCTCGCCCCTACCCCGTTCACCGCCTCGGCAGGGCTTCTCGACCTTCTCAACGCCTTGCCCGCACGGGAGAGCACGGCGGCCGCGGACATCCTCGCCCGCTTTCTCTTCCACGCCGTCACATACCAGCCCGTCGGTGCTGTCGCCGACGTCCTGGACCAGCTCACGTCCCTGCGCGCCACCGCCTCACGCGGCCTGGGAGTAACTACGTGGCTGATCCTCGCCCAATGTGCCCAAGCCCTCATCGGACACCCAGACGCGCCGCACGCCCAGCTTGAAGCCATCACGGCCCGCTTCGGCCCCCAAGCCCCGGCCCTAGACGGTGCCGGCCCCCTGCAGCGGCTTCAGTGCCTGCTCATCGAGGCCGGCACAACGGCCACCTGGAGCGCTGTCGAACGCCCGGCTGGCGCCACCGTGCTCACCACTGCCCTCGAACTGCTCCAGCAGGTCTCGCCGGTGAACAGGCCCGCGCACACGGTCATCGACCTCCTCCGCCTCGCACAGGACCTCGACGCCGTGGACTGGCTGGCCGAACACGCAGAGCCGCTCCTGAGCGTACTCCCTCCTGACGGACTCCTCAGACTCCGCCCGACAGATATCAGCTGGCTCCGCTCCATCGTCCACAACGAGAGCCTGCTCGCAGACCTCGACCGGATCCGCAGCCGCTGGCACCGCACGTAACCTGGTCCGCCCCGGCAGTCACAACCGCTACGGCGGCGTGCGGCAGATGCTCGCTGCCCTCGATCTGGCTACCGGCAAGCTGTACTACCGCATTCGACCGCGCAAGCCTTGGCGCGAGTTCCTCGATCTCCTCAAGGCCCTGCGCACCCGCTGGCCCAGGGATAAGTTGTATGTGGTGCTGGACAACTTCTCCCCGCACAAGCACGCCAAGGTCCGCACCTGGGCGGCCGACAACGACATCGAGTTGGTCTTCCTGCCGACCTACGGCTCCTGGCTGAACTGGATCGAGGCCGAGTTCGCGGCCCTGCGCTACTTGGCACTCAACGGCACCGACCACCGCAGCCACGACGAACAGAACGCCGCCATCGCCGCCTACGTCCGCTGGCGCAACACCCGCGCGGAACCGAAGACGAACTTCGCGCCCGACTCACCGATCCGATCATGGACCGATTACCCGGCCAAGGCTGCGTGACGAGCCACTAGCTAGGTGTGCTGTCCCGGGACGTTGGTGACACGCGTGCTCGGTACTTGCACAGGTGAGGGCCTGGCCAGCCCGCCGGTCATGCGGCAGTGGCGGCCAGCAGGAGGTCGAAGGCGTCATTCGCCTCGCGGAGCACCGCCGTCGCGTCGTGGCTGCCGAGGCGCCACGCCGCCTGGTAGCAGGCGACGGTCAACTGGGCGGCGAGGACGGCGGTGGCCGGCGGGGTGCCGTGGTCGATCAGGTGTTTCTCAAGGAGGTCGGCGTAGTGCCGGGTCTTGCGGGTGTGGCGGTCTTCGAGCTCGGGGTGCTGCTTGACCAGACGGTGGTAAACCGCGTAGTGGCCGGGGTTGCGGGCGGCCTCGGTGCAGATCGCGAGCAGCAGCCGCCGAGATGTGGCCAGTGCCTGCGCGAGATCCTGGAGCGGCTCGGCGGGCGCATCGTGCATGGCCACGGTGAGCGCGCGCAGGAAGTCGTCCTCGGTGGAGAAGACGACTTCCTGCTTGTCGCCGAAGTAGCGGAAGAAGGTGGTGCGGCCGATCTCGGCCCGCTGGGCGATCTCGTCCACGGTGACGACATCGAACCCCCGCTCCATGAAGAGCGAGAAGGCCGTCTCGATGATCCGTTCCCGGGTCTGGCGGCGTTTGCGGTCCCGCAATGACTCCTCCGGAACCGTGTTCGTGTTCATTCGGCCAGGATATCCGCCCGTCCCGCCCGGCGGTCAGCGTCGACGAGGCGGGCGGCCTCGCGCCACAGCTCCTCCTCGCGGGCCTCGTCGTGCGACTCTGGCGACGACGGGACGTTGCGGCCGCGATCGAGGTAGGACCCGGTCCGGGCGGTCAGCCCGGTCAGGATCGTCTCAGCGAGCCGGGCGCCCGCCTGCTGCGGCGTCATGCCCCGGCCGAGGAATCGCTGAAGCTGGAAGAATCCGTTGAGTACGCCCCGCACGGGCCCCGGGGCGTGGCGGAAGAAATCGGTGCCCGCGACGAGCGCCGGGTTGTAGGAGTAGACGCCGATGCTCTTGGGCAGGCGGCGGGCCAGCGCGTGGGTCAGGTAGATGACGCCGAGTTTGCTGGTCGCGTACGCCCGCCCGGCCTCTCGCGCGCCACCGGCACGAGGCGTGGCCAGTCGTTCCGGCGTCTCCCAGCGCGGCGGCAGCGTGGCGCCGAGCGTATAGCGGAACTGCCCGAAGTGGCAGTCGCTCGAGGTAAGCACGATCCAGCCCGGACCGGTAAACCGGGGCAGCAGCTCCCTGACGAGCAGGTAGTGGGACAGCACATTGACCCCGAAGGTCATCTCGTACCCGTCCGTGGTGCGTTTCTCGGTCGTCGTGACCGTCAGGCCGGCGTTGCCGAGATAGCCACCGAGCGGCGGCAGGTATCCGGTATCGAGCCCACGCAGAATCTCCTCCACCGCCCGCCTGATCTCGGCGAGCGAAGCGAGGTCACAGTCCACGCCTGTGACCCCGGAAGCGCCGGTGGCCTCGGCGAGTTCCGCAGCGAGGCGTTCGCCGCCGCGGCGAGCCAGCACGACGTAGTGGTCCTGCGGCCGTTCCCGGATCAGCAACTCGACGGACTCGCGGCCGAAACCGCGGGTCACTCCGGTCAACACGATGGTCCGGCTATCCACGGCAGACTCCTCGGTATCGAGTTCCAAGTGGTACTTAGTACCGTAACATGCCATGGTTCACTTCCGCATCGAGCGACAAAACCGCAGCTGAAACGCCAGCTGATCGACACCACGGTGGCGACTTAAGAGGTCGTGTTCTCCCGTTGTTTCATCCCGTGATGCGGGCTTGGTCCGGTTATGTCGGGTCGCGCCAGGAGATGGTGCTCTCGCCGGTGAGGCGGCGGGCCATGAGGTCCGTCATAGCGAGGTGGATCATGGCTTCGGAGCGAGTGGGGAGGGTTTCGTAGTCACGGGCCAGGCGGCGGTTGAGCATGAGCCAGCCGTAGGTTCGCTCCATCGTCCAAGCACACTGCGCTTATGGATAGTCAAAGCAGTGAGCAGACGCCGATAATCGGCCGTGAGGGCCTGCAGCGGTTGGTTGCTGTGGCCCGACGGTTGCGGGGCCGGCTGAGCGACGAGGGGAATGGGTCGTCATGCGCGACGACAGTGACGTCGGCCCCAGAGAACGATTCCGGTGGTGCCGGACGGGCAGGTGTGGGTGGCGCTGCCGGAGGTGAGCCGGCAGGCGGTGGTGGGGCAGCTGGTGCGGCTGGCGAGCCGCGCGTTGTCGGCCGCCGCAACGGCGAGTGAGCGGGACCGGCGATGACCTCGGTAATGCCGTGGGAGCGGCCCGGTAGCAAGATCGACGACCATCACCTGCAGCGGCTCGCAGTGATCTATGTCCGCCAGTCCACCCGCCAGCAGCTCGTCGACCACCAGGAGTCGACCCGGTTGCAGTACGCCCTGGTGGACCGGGCGGTCGCGCTGGGCTGGCAGGCGGACCGGGTTCTGGTGATCGACGAGGACCTGGGCAAGTCGGGGTCGAGTGCGGTCGCCCGCACGGGCTTCCAGCGTCTGGTCACCGAAATCGGGCTGGACCACGTCGGTCTCGTGCTGGGGATCGAGATGTCCCGGCTGGCCCGCTCCGGCAGGGACTGGTACCAGCTGATCGAGCTGTGCGCCCTGTCGGGTGCGGTACTGGCGGACACCGACGGGGTCTACGACCCGGCCGAGTACAACGACAGGCTGCTGCTGGGGCTCAAGGGAACGATGAGCGAGGCCGAACTTCACCTGATCAAGCAGCGGATGTGGAGCGGGCGCCTGAACAAGGCCCGCCGCGGCGAGCTGGCCTTCCCTCTGCCCAGCGGCTACGTCCGCCGCCCGTCGGGGGAGGTCGCTTTTGATCCGGACGAGCAGGTGCAGACCGTGATCCGGCTGATCTTCGCGCAGTTCGAGCGGCTCGGCACGTTGCACGGTGTGCTGCGCTATCTCGTCGACCACGACATCCAGTTGGGCATCCGGCTGCGGGAGGGGCCGGACAAGGGCACCCTGGAATGGCGAAGGCCGAACCGGATGACGCTGCAGACCCTGCTGCACAATCCCGCCTATGCCGGCATCTATGCCTACGGGCGGCGCCGGGTCGACCCGCGCCGCCAGGACCCGGCCCGGCCGAGCACCGGACGGGTCGTCCGCTCCCGGGACGGATGGCATGTGATGATCCCGAATGCCCTGCCCGCCTACATCACCGTCGCCCAGTTCGAGGCCAACGAAGCGAGACTGGCGGCCAACCGTGCCCGCGCCGAAGCCATGGGCGCGGTCCGCAACGGCCCCGCTCTCGCGGCTGGGCTGGTGCACTGCGGACGCTGCAACCGGCGCATGAGCGTGCGCTACCACACCCAGCACAGGAAGGCACTGCCGGAATACGTGTGCGCCCGGGACATGACCAACTACGGCGCGGAGAAGAGCTGCCAGCTGCTCAACTCCGCCTGCGTGGACGCCTTCGTCGAGCAGCAGGTCCTCGCGGCACTGACGCCCGCCGCCGTCGAGGTGTCTCTCCGCGCGGCCGACCAGGTCCTGGCCGAGCGGGCCGAGCTGGAACAGCTGTGGTCGCAACGGCTGGAACGAGCCGCGCAGGAGGCCGACCGGGCCCGCCGCAGCCACCACCTCGCCGAACCGGAGAACCGCCTGGTCGTGCGCCAGTTAGAGAAGGAGTGGGAGGATGCACTCGCCATCCAGCAGCGGCTCCGCGAGGACTACGACCGCTTCGCCCGCAGCAGTCCGCACATCCTCACTCCGGCCGAGCGGCAGACCATCACGGCCCTGGCCGGCGACATCGAGGGATTGTGGCGTGCGCACAGCACCACGACAGCGGACCGCAAGGGGATCGTCCGCGCGGTCGTCGACAAGGTCGTCGTCACCGTGCTCGGCACCAGCGAGCGGGTGAAGATCACGATTGTCTGGGCCGGCGGGACCACTACGGCGGGAGAGGTCATCCGCCCGGTCCAGCGGCTGGAACAGCTCAGCTACTACTCGCAACTGTCCGATCGAATCCGCGAACTCACAGGTCAGGGCATCGGCGCCAGCGGAATCGCCGACCGCCTGGAAGCCGAGGGCTTCCGGCCCGCGAAGGGCGGCAAACGGATCTCCGCAGCCACCGTCCGCGACCTCATGCGCCGCCTCGCCTGCCCCGCAGGTCGTATCCACCGACACCGCCCCGCGCCACCCGGCGAGGAGCCCGGCCCGGACGAGTGGTGGCTCAAGCACCTGGCCGCCGAGTTGGACATGACCACTTCCACCCTCTACGCCTGGATCAACCGCGGCTGGATCACCACCCGCCGGGAGAGCTGCTGGCCCCACCGGCTCATCGCCCACGCCGACCAGCGAGAACTCGCCGAACTCCGCGAACGCCGGACACGTCCGCCCGGCTGGTACAGCCGCCGCATCTGGACCGAGACCGCCGAAACAGCACGGCAACAGACTCCATGAGTGCACTGTGCTTGACAGATCTCGACCGTCCAGCGTTTCGGGATCGGCGTGAACCCCTTGGCCCGAGGGGTACGTTGGACGATTTCGAGGTCAATGCCGAGGGCGGCGGCGTGCTCGACGAAGTGTTTGCGCTAGGCGCCGTCGACCCAGACCTTGCGGATCGTGGGAGGGGCGGCGGCCACCTGCGACGTACCGAGCGAGCGCGGCACCATCCCGGGACCGCGGCGGCCGACGCTAACTCGCGCAGCATCACGGCGAGCTTCGCCTGGTCGACGTCGGCGACGGGCCGCCGGTCCACCAGCCGCCCGCACCCCGGCACTGGCGGCAGCTGCGGCGCGGGCGGGGCGTCAGCTCGATGCAGTGCCAGTCGGCGTGCAGCTGCCAGCGGCCGGCCTTGAGAGCGAGGACGGCCACGCCGACCGCAGCCGGGACCTCACCGACTTCCACACGTCGGCCTCCAGCATGACGATGACTTCGCGGCAGGTTGGGAACCTGCTGCGAAGTCATCGTCGCTGCCGTGGGTCACGTGCCTGCGCACGGGACCCGTTCCGCCGAGGTCAGTCCGCCGTGGTCTCCCACCCGTAGTCCGGCAGCTTGAAGAAGTCATCCCCGTTGACCCGGTCGGCGCTGCCCGTGGCCAGGCCCGTCATCAGGGACTCCACTCCGGTACGTACGGACTGGACGAACATGCCGCGCTGCCGCTGGCCCAAGTCGTCCTGCTGTCCGCGGACTTCGAAGAGGACTGTGCCGGTGCCGTTGAGGGCGAAAGCGGAGCGGCCCTGGCCGGCGTATTCGCGCGCGTCGGGGTGGAGATAGCGGCCGGTCGCGGCGAGCCTCGACTGCTCGCCGTATGCGTCGGCAATGCCATTGGCCACCGTGAGCGCATAGCGGCGGGACTTGTCCTGGTCCAACTTCGGCCACTGCTTCTTGTACTTGGCCCCGTCGTTCACGCCGAGCGGCGGATAGTCCAGCGAGACCGTGATCAGCTTGCCGTCCTGAGGGCCGCCCGTGATGCGCCCGCAGGGACCCATGTGGTGCAGATCGATAAACGCGTCGACAGATCCCTTCTCGTTGCGCATCTTCACATACGTGTCACGGATCGCGCGCGACTCGGGGGAAAGGAAGAAGCCGGCGTCGGTCTGCATGCCGGGGAGGTCGGAGGCCTGCGGGACGTAATTCAGATCCGGGTTGAAGTCCCGGTTAAGGTCATAGCCGGGCTGGTCGATACCGTCACCGCTGAGGCTGTGGTACCAGGCGCGCGGCGCCCCGGCCAACTGGGGGAACTGCGCGACGGTCTGGTCCCAGGAGCGTACGTTGATACGACGGTTGAGCTCGCCGCCGTCTGGGTTCACCATCGGCATGGCAACCAGGGTGACTTTGCTGAGCAGTTCGGCAGTCTTCGGACCAGAGCCCGAACCGAGCTCCTTGAGGATGCCGATGAGGGCCTCCGTGCCCGTGCGCTCGTTGCCGTGAATGGCGCTGGTCACCATAAGGACGCGGGGGCCGGTGCCCACTCGCGCGGCCCACAGTTCGCGACCCTGGGTGGTGCGCCCGGCGACCTCGACCTGCACCCGGCCCTTGCTGGTCTTCTCGATCTGCCTCAGCGTGGCGCCGAGTTGAATCTGGTCGGTCCAGCCGGACCAGGACGGATCATCGGAGATCTTGCAGTTGCCCGGCTCGCTTTCGGCGGCCGTGGCGGTGGCGGCGGCCGGTGAGGTGACCAGCACGGAGCCGAGGGCGGCGGAGGCCGCGACGGTGGCAACGGCTGTGCGTAGCGCTCGCGAACGGGTGTTCCGCGTGCTGCGGTAGGTGCGCATGGGGCGGGCTCCTCACGACGGTACGGGCGGGACTGGCGTGGGGGGCGTTCCGGCTCATGCTGACCCGAGGGTCAAGGAAAGGTCAATGGGGCATACATGAATGCCCATGTCGGCGAACGGCCCCGAGGGCCGGGAGTCTCGGTGACGAAGAGACCACGATGTGCGCGCCCGCCCAGGTCACCGCACTCCACTGGGGGACAACGGCGGAGGCGTGGATGCCGCGGCAGCCGACATGTGCCCTCGGTCCCGTTTCCCATCCGTGCCCGTGGCGCTTCCTGTCACAAGCACGCCTGGGCAGCGCGCAGTGTTACAACCGAAATGCCGCCACTTTCGTGTCACCGACAGACGGGCCTCGGCACTCCTCGACCTGGCCTCAAACCCGAGACACCGGGCCGGGAGCGCCGTAACGCATGGTCAGGTAAGCGATACCTTCCGGCCACAGCCGGGACGGGTCGCGCTGACATTGCCCGACGCTTCCTCCTGCCCGGTTCGCCGGGCAGGAGGAAGCGCGCACAGGGCTGCGGCGGGCTCCCTGTCGGGCGTAGCCGAGCCTCGAGCGGTTCAGCGGCCGCGCTGGTGGAGCTCCAGGTCGGTGACCACGGGGCGGTGGTCCGACGCCTCCGCCGCGACCTCCTGGGCACCGACCACGGTGATGTCGGGGGAGACGGTTACAAAGTCGATGCGATTGACCGGGTTGATCGCCGGGTACGTCGCGCCGCCGTTCGGGTTGGCGTCCCGCAGCTGCTGCCACAGCGGCGCCAGCTCCGTGGCCTTGGCCCCGGCGTTGAAGTCGCCCACCAGGACCTTCGGTCCGGAGTCGGCGGCCATCACATTGAGCATGTCCGCCACCTGGGCCTTGCGGACCGACGGGTTGGCCCGGTAGTCCAGGTGCGTGTCGTAGACGTGCACGTGCGAGCCCTTGACGTTGACCGTCACCTCGGCGAAGCCGGGCGCCGGGGCCGGTACCGGGTTGGGCGTCTGGGTGGAGAGCCGGGTGATGTCGTGGTTCTCGGCCTCGAGCACCGGGTAGCGGCTCAGCACGGCGACGCCGAACTGCCGCCTTTCCCCGCCCTGGGTGGCCGGGTCCATGTCGTAGATCGGTGCGAAGAACACGTTCATGTCGAGCTTCTCGGCTAGCGCGTGGGCCTCGTCGACGAAATTGCTACGGGCGCCCCAGTGCACGTCGACCTCCTGGAGGCCGACCACGTCGGCGTCCAGGCCACGGATCGCCTCCGCGGTGCGATCGAGGTCGAAGACCTCGTCCTCGCCGGCCCCGGCATGGATGTTGTAGGTCGCCACCCGCAGCGGCACCGCCGGGGCCTGCGACCCGGGAATGCCGGGGTCCGCGGCCGTCGCCGGCGCCGCAACAGCGAGCACAGCGGTGGCGGCGAGCACGGCAGCGACGGTACGGCTGCTACGGACGGAACGTCGGAAATTGAGCTTCATGACTTCTCCAGGTCAGGTGATGGTGAGGCCGGAACCGACCGGAAACAGCGGTGTTCCCGGGCGGGCGGGATCGGGGATGGTCACGAGCAGGCGTCCGGCGGGCTGGATCGCTCCGGTCAGCACCCCGGCGACGGTGCGCATCGGCATAGGTGGTGAGGTAGACGGGCGCCTGGGGGAAACACAACACGTCGTACGGATCGCACACGGCCACCGCAACGACCCGCGCGCCGGACGCCAGCAGCGCCCCGACCAGCAGCTGCTGCCCAGGATCGACGGCTGACGGAACGTTCGGGAAATGGCATGCAGCGCTCCCCAGGGCTGGGACCGGAACCGCCTCACAAAGGCGTACCCCCAACGACCCAAGAACTTATGGAACTTCTGTGAATCACTGAAAGCCGATCACCGACGCACATTCGACGAACCGATGACACTGGCCCTCGGGGAGTATCGACGCGGTGGGTAGCAGTTGGGTGATCAGTTCGCTGAACACTCCTGTGTCGCCGTGTCGAACCTGGCAAGCTGCGGCTGGTGAGGGGTGACTGGCTGGGGAAGTTTCGTCGGGAGCGGCGGGTGCTGGCGCTGGTGCGGCGGGCCGCGTGGTGGCTGGAGCAGGCCGAGAAGGAACGGGACTCGGCGCTCGCCTCGGCGCGGGCCGGCGGGGTGTCGGGCGGAGGGCCGCGGAGGCGGCTGGGCTATCGCCAACCCAGGTACACCAGCTGACCAAGGACGCCTCGGCGAACGTGCTGGAGGCGGTGCTGGCCGAGGTGCGGGCAGCGGGCTGGCCTGCGCCGGAGGATCCGGACTATAGCGACGACGAGGAACTGCCAGGGCGCGCGGACGTGGTCCCGAACGTCGTGGTGCGGCTCATTCAGGAGACAGACGGCCGGGAGCGCATGCTGCGGACCTGGACGGCTCAGGGCGAGACCGTGGCGTAGAACACGTGTGCGCCCAGCATCCCCGGCGACGAAGCCGGGCGTCCCGCCACGGGAGACATAAGATCCGTCGATGTGGCACACACAATCGATGAACTGGTGGAGATACAGAAGACGGCCGACGAGGCGCACGGCCGGGTACTGGAACTGCGGGACACCTACGGTCAGCCCACGGTGACGCTATGGTCGCCGCAACAGACCGAGGCCTATCCGACGACATCACCGTCCACATGGACCCCGGCTACGACTCCGACAAGACCCGCACCCTGCTCAACGAACGCGGCCTCCACGGCCGCATCGCGCATGGCTTTATTCACGGGTCGTGTAGCCAGATGTTCATGGGGTGTGAAACTGGCGACCTCGCGTAATCGACCGTCGCGTATTCCCCGACGAGTGTGGACATTTGGTCACTGTGGGTAATTGCCGATCGAGTTCGGCCAAGGTTCTACCTGCACCTCTCGCTGCCTCTCGCTGTTCCGTGCTGACTGGTGACCCAATTCACCCGCCGCGAAATGGGACCGACAGACTGCCCGCACGGCCCGTGGACACCGACCCCGGCCTCGCTTCCATTCGGCAGGAGCTGAGCGTCACGCCGGCGGCCGGGTGAGTTTGGCGGCCACGGCGTCGAGGACCCAGTCCAGGCCGGTCGCGAAGGATGCCTCGGCGCCCACGTCCGTGCCGTCGTACACGGCCTTGGCCAGCGCCGGGAAGCGGCCCGTGGCCAACATTCTCGTCACATGCGGGCCGGAGGCGCGCTGCCAGTCGAGCTTGGACAGGCCCGTGGCGCGCTCGGCCCGCAGGTTCGCGATCTCGCGCCTGATCGCGCCGGTGAAGTAGGCGCTGACAGTCTCCACAGCGCGCATGACGGTGTCGATGTCGGCGAGGCCGTCGAGGGCGGCCAGCGTGGCCTCGGTCACGGCGAGGCCGTTCGGACCCAGGGTCGGACGGCCGCCGAGCAGGTCGGCCAGCCATTCGTGACGGAGAGCGGCCTGCCTGGTGCGGTGGGCGAGGACGCTCAGCGCCTCCCGCCAGTCACCGGGTTGCTCCTCGGGGACAATCTCGGCCTGGACCTCGTCCACCATGAGGTCGAACAGCTCCTCCTTGGTGGAGATGTATCCGTACAGCCGCATAGGGCCGGCGTTCAGTCGGGCGGCGACCTTGCGCAACGACACCGCCTCCAGCCCGCCCTCGTCGGCCAGCGCGACGGCGGCGGCAACGATCCGCTCCCGGTCGAGCGGAACGGGGCGATTCGGCGGCTCAGGTCGGTCCCACACAGTCATGATCACACCGTACCGTTGCGATACATCGTAACGAGCAAATACAGTGTATCGGCATGAGGCACCGTATCGCCGTGGTCGGCAGTGGCCCTGCTGGCCTTACCTTCGCCCGCGTCCTGCACCGCCATGGTCACCCTGTCACCGTCCTCGAACGCGATCCCGCCCCCGACGCCCGTCCCCCGGGCGGCACGCTGGACCTGCACGAGGGGCTGGGCCAACTCGCGCTGGACAAGGCGGGGCTGCTGGCGGAGTTCCAGGCGCTGTCTCGTCCCGAGGGGCAGGCCATGCGCATCCTGGACGCGGACGGGACCGTCCTGCGCGACTGGCGACCCCGTCCAGATGACGGGGCCAATCCGGAGATCGACCGCGGGCAACTCCGTGACCTGCTGCTCGGCTCTCTTTACGTTCGGTGGGGGCGGGGCGTGACGCAGGTGGTGCCGGAGACCCGAGATGGCGTACTGGTCCTCCATTTCGCGGACGGGCGACAGGAAACGTTCGACCTCGTGGTCGGCGCAGACGGCGCCTGGTCCCGGATCCGCCCGGCAGTCTCGTCGGTGACGCCGCACTACACCGGCGTCACCTTGGTCGAGACCTTCCTGGACGACGTCGACACCCGCCACCCTGACCTCGCCCGGTTGATCGGCGACGGTTCCGTGGCTGTGTACGGCGTGAACCGAGCTCTCGTCGCCCAGCGCAACAGCGGCGGCCACGTCAAGGTGTACGCCCAGTTCCGCGCGCCGCAGGACTGGCACACGAACCTGGACCTGACCGACGTCGAGGCCGTTCGATCGAGCCTGCTGGCTCTGTTCGACGGCTGGGCCGCTCCCGTCCTCGACCTCCTCCGCCACGGCACCGCTTTCGTCCACCGCCCCCTCTACGTCCTGCCCGTGTCCCACACCTGGACCCACGTCTTCGGGGTGACGCTACTGGGCGACGCCGCCCATCTGATGCCCCCCTTGGGGGCGGGAGCGAACCTCGCGATGCTGGAAGGCGCCGAACTCGCCGAGTCCATCGCCACCAACTCTGGAGATCTGGACGAGGCCGTCCGCGCCTTCGAGGAACAGATGTGGGCCCGGGCCGGCAGGTGGGCGAAGATCACGATGGCCGGTCTGGAACGCCTTGTGAGCCCGGACCCCGCCGAAGCCCTCGCCCTCTTCGACCAGGTCCAGCCATCCTGACTGCCAAGTGCGAGAGCACCAGCACCAACAACTCGCCACGGTGAGCACCTCGTTGGGCTTGCGCTCGCCTCGGATTCGCTCACGCGTGACGCCGTAGACCTTGCCGATCTCGTCGAGGGTCTTCGGCTGACCGTCGGTGAGACCGAAGCGCATGGAGACGACGCCCGCCTCACGCTCGGACAGGGTGTCGAGGACCGAGTGCAACTGCTCCTGGAGCAGCGTGAAGCTGACCGCGTCGGCCGGGACGACCGCCTCGGAGTCCTCGATGAGGTCACCGAACTCGCTGTCGCCGTCCTCGCCCAGCGGGGTGTGCAGCGAGATGGGCTCGCGGCCGTACTTCTGGACCTCGATGACCTTCTCCGGGGTCATGTCGAGCTCCTTGGCCAGCTCCTCCGGGGTGGGCTCGCGGCCCAGGTCCTGGAGCATCTGGCGCTGCACGCGCGCGAGCTTGTTGATGACCTCGACCATGTGCACCGGGATACGGATGGTGCGGGCCTGGTCGGCCATCGCGCGGGTGATCGCCTGACGGATCCACCAGGTGGCGTACGTGGAGAACTTGTAGCCCTTGGTGTAGTCGAACTTCTCCACCGCGCGGATCAGACCGAGGTTGCGGGCGCCGAGACTGTGCACCCCGGTTGGCGAGCGGTGCCAACTGGGGTGCACAGGAACATGACGTCGTCTGCGAAGGTGTCGTCTTTGGGGTCGTGGAGCGAGCTGTTCACGATCGAGGACTCGACGTAGGCCTCAGAGGATGAGCTCGTGATGCCGTGGAGCCGTAACGAGTCCTGGGGCGCAGAGGACGATGGGCTGAGGGCGGTGGCTGCTGGGGGCCTTCGCCGGCCAATGCAGTTGCTTTTGAGCTGCGGAGATCATTGCCCCGCGTGTGACGGGGTGGGGTGCGGGCCAGCGGGTGCGGATCGGGATCTTGACCAAGGTGTTCACCGCCGAACTGGTCGACGCGGCGATAGCCAAGCACGACCGAGCCGAGCGGCGCCGCCGACTCCTGCCGACGCGGCTGGTCGTGTACTTCGTCCTGGCCCTGTGTCTGTTCGCCCGGGAGTCGTACGAGGAGGTGCTGAGGGTGCTGACCAGCGGTATCCCGGGCAGCCGGGCCGTCGCGCGGGTGAACCGGTCGTCGTTGTCCCGGGCTCGTGCCCGCCTCGGGGAGGACGTGCTGGAGACCGTGTTCCGTCAGGTGGCTGGCCCGCTCGCGACCCCGGAGACGCCTGGCGCGTGGTGGCGGGGGCTGCGGCTCCTCGCCCTGGACGGCACCCAGTTCGATCTCCCGGATTCGACGAGCAACGTCGACGCCTTCGACGGCCCCTCCACTACAGGAGGTGTCCCCTTCGGATTCCCCCAGGTCAGGGCAGTGGTCCTTGCTGAGATCGGAACGCATGGAGTCCTGGATGCCCGCCTCGGCGGTTACCGCGATGGCGAGCGCAGCCTCCCCTACCCGCTGGCCGGCTCCGCCGGCCCCGGAGACCTGGTCATCGTTGACCGAGGCTTCTGATCGGTCGAGTTCGCTCACGTCTTCACCATGGCGGGCGCGGATCTGCTGGTCAGGCTCCAGTCCAACCATCTCGGCACCGCTCAGGAAGAACTACCGGACGGCTCGTATCTGTCGATGGCGCGACCGGGCAAGGAGGTCCGGCTCCGAGCAGCGAGGGAAGGTCGGACTCTGCCCCGCCACGTGATCTACCGCGTCATCACCTTCGCCAAGGACGACAAGATCGCCTACCTGGGCACGACACTGCTGGACCCGGATCAGTACCCGGCCGCCGAACTGGTCGCGCTCTACCGCGAACGCTGGGGTGCGACACGAAGTCGCACGAGATTGAGTGAATTACCTGATTGGAGGATCGACTTGATGTCGACAGCGTAGTTCCGGGCCAGTGCTCAAGG
>NZ_JBIVPK010000086.1:0-18463 GCF_044754605.1 Streptomyces sp. NPDC093064 | reverse complement strand
AGCCCCGCACCCCGCCACCCCGTCGGCAAACACCCCCACAAACAAGACACCCCCCGACCTTGAAGGCTGAGGGGGAACCTTTAAATTCAAGCTCAGGGCGACCAGACATACGGTGTCGTCGTGGTGACCGCGTGCAGGCCAAGGCGGGTGAGGATCGGGGCGCTGTCGGCTGAGGCGTCGACGTAGACGTAGGGGACCTTCCGGGCAGCAGCGAGTTGGGCTCGGTGGGCAACCATGGCCCGGTAGATGCCCTGTCCGCGCCATTCCTTGAGCGTTGAGCCGCCCCAGAGACCGCCGAAGTCGGCGCCGTCCTCGAACACCAGCCAGGCCGCGCAGACGACTTCGGTGTGTGCCTCGGCGACGAGGACGATCGTGTTCTCTGGGGCGGTCTCGATCCGGGCGGTCAGGTCGTCGGCTAGCCAACTCCAGTCCTTGCCCCAGACGGTGCTCTCCAAAGCGGCGATGCGCTGGAGGTCTGATCTGGCGGTGACACGGCGGAGGGTCACGCCGTCGGGCAGGACGGGGTCGGCAGCAAGGTCGGCGGACTGCCCGATGAGCACGGTCTCGCTGTCCTCGGCGACGAAGCCGGCCGCCGTGAGTCGGTCGGTGAGGTCGGCGGGAAGATCATGGGCGCGAGTCTTCCATTCGACCGCTTCACCACGAGCAGCGTAGAAGTCACGCTGCCGTGCTATGAGCGTGTCGAGTTCTTCCCCGCGCACACCGAGGTCGCGTGGGCCCGTGACGAAGCCACGGTGCCAACCCACGACACGGGTCAATGGGCCGTCCTTCTCGATGCGGACGCTGCCGCCAGGCGGGGTGACACCACGGAGTTGGGCGTCATACGCGGTGCGGAGTTCGTCGATCAGAGTGTCCTCCACTCGAACACCGTACGGACCGAGTCAAGTGAATAATCGCCGGTCGAAACCGCGCGAACATCAAGGGCTGCACAGCCTCACCCGGCCACCGGAGATCAGAACAGGTGCTGACCTCTGCCGCTACCTGCCTCGACGGTCGGCCGCCCTTCGAGCGGCTGGCCGTCGACACGTTCGCATTCACGCGGTGCCGTCACTTCTCATCCACATTCCAGAGCCGGTTGATCGCCAACTGCCTCCGGAAACCGTCGATAAACGCTGTTCTTGGAGATCAACGAAGCCACGCACCCCTCCCTGTTCGCTCATCCCCAGGGCTCGACACCCACCACGGCCTCGACCGGCACTGCCCCGTACACGTGCGGGAACTCCTCGCCGTTCGGCGGCATGGCCTCGTACCTCAGCGGGACATCGAGCCGGGCCGGGTCCACTACCAGCACCACCAACTCGTCGGGGCCCTCGTAGTCGCCGTAGAGGAAGGCCGCGATACGCGGGAGCTGGTCGCGGGTGGAGAAGTGGACGAACCCCTCCTGTTGGAGTGTGCGGCCGCGGGTGGACATCTCGTAGGTGCCGGACTCACGGGCCGTCTCCCATAGAGAGCGCTCGGTGATGTGCACGATGTGCTGAGGTTTCGGCATGCGGCCACGCTACGGGCCCGGCCCTGTCGCGCGCATCTTTCGCCGAGTTGCTGCACGACATGCTGCGGGTGCTCGGCCCCGACCACCCCGACACCCTCGCTGCCCAGAACAACCTCGCCCGGTGGCGGGGGCAATCGGGGGATGCGGCCGGGGCCGCGGCAGCTTTCGCTCGACATGCTGCGGGTGCTGGGCCCGTACCACCCCGACACTCTCAGCGCCCTGCGCCGGCGTGACCAAGCCCTCGGAGTGATCCGTGATCCGGGCAAGGACGTAGATCGCCCCTACCTCTTTGGCCACCACCCCGACGAACGTCTTGTCACCGTCGGCCCTCAGCGGCTCACAGTTGATGTGCACACCCGCACCGGCTGTCAGGCCCTGCAGTTTGCGGGCCTCCTGACGCATGAGCGCGTCGAAGCTTCCACCCACCATGTACTTGGCGCACCGCACGTACAGCCGGGCGGCGATATGGACGGGCAGGCCGCCGGTGACCGCTTCGGTGGCGAACATCCTGCGGAAGTCGTGAGGGGTGAACTTCAGCCGTGCCAGCCGGATCCGCGATCAGCTCTCGGCCCGGCAGTTCAACCCGCTGTCGGCCGATTGAACTGCTCGGTCCAGCCGATCCGTCCCGGCCTTGGAGAACCGATCAGATCGGCACAGGGAAACCTCGAGCCTCCAGCGTGCCGACTTGCGTCGCTGGCGTACGGCCACATCAGCGCTCGTGCCGCCGCTCTGATCTGGACCGATCCGTAAGCGATCGGTCCGCTTGGCTTCCTGCCGGAAGGATCAGGTGGGCGCACCATGGTGAAGGGGCCCAGCATTGCCGGACCCCTTGCTGCTTGTGTCCGATCCGGACTCAGCTGTTGGATGCCGATCCGTTCCCGCCGGGCTCCTTCGGAGCCCAAGTGGGCGGGCTGGTGGCTTCCTTCAGGTTTGCTTCGTTCATCATGACTCGCCAGCTGTCCTCGCCGGCGTTGCCGTCCAGCCGCACGGTGACCTCTTTGACCTGCTGGGTGCCTTGGAAGTAGAGCACCACGACTTGGCGTTCGGATGCCTCGTCGTAGAAATCCGCCGCGACCTTTCCCTGGGCTCCCTTCTGGAAGCTCTTGACCCAGTTCGTGGCCGTCTTCCGGCTCTCGCTGTCGGTGCTGTCGCTGGTCGCCAGCTTCTCCAGATCCCCGGCCTTGCCGTCGGCGATGCGCCACACGATCTCCTGGATGACTTGGAGGGAGCCAGTAGACGGATAGCCGAACACGTGCAGCGGTTCGTGGTTGGCGTAATCCGTTTCGTACCGAGTGTCGGAAGAGTCGATTGGTGAGCATGCCGACAGGCCCAGCAGCAGGGTTGCCACGGTGCCGCATACGGCCCTGCGGTGTTTCATCGCCTCACCTGTCCTTGACCCGGACGATCAGGATCTTCTCGATCGGGTTCTTCTTGTTCTTGTAGCGGGCGATCACGTTAACCCCTGCGGAGTACGCGGCCGGCCCGATCGGTTGCGGGGGGTCACCGGCTCTCCCAGGCGTCGGGGAGACGGCGGGGCCTGTGTAGGTAGCGGGCCGGGCAACGTGGGGCGCGGGCAGCCCAGAGCAGGCGCTGTCCGGCTTTGTCGGTGAGCAGGGCGGCGGCCTCGTGCAGCGGGCAGGAGGCGTCGCCGTCGCGGTCGGGCTCTATCTGCTCCGTCCGGCGTGCGGCGGTAATGACCAGTTGCGCGAGGGCCGGGAAGAGGCCGCCGGGGGCGTCGATGTCCTCCTGGAGTTCGCGCAGGATCGCGGCAAGTCCCTGGGCATCAACGTCGGCGGTCAGGTCGTCCTCGATCTGCTGGAGGGCCAGGGCGGCGATGCCGACCGAGGCGCGGACGCGATCCAGGCGGGTGCGGGTCACCGGAGCCGCCGTCACAGCGCCAGCCCGGCGGCGGCCAGCGCGAGCAGGGCCAGGGCTGCGAGTGTCAGGTCGACCGCGCGCCGGCCTCGACTTCGATCTCGAGCAGCAGACCGACACGATCCTTCAGCTGGACCAGCGCGCCACCTGGTTCTACGAGGCCGTCGGCTCCACGATCGGCATGGCCCACCCCACGCCCGGCACCGGCCAGGTCTACATGACCTCCAAACGCGACAGCCAGGGCCGCCTCCTGCGGGCCGACCGCACCTACCGGCTGCACGTCCCGGCCGACGTGCCGAGCGCCCAGTTCTGGTCGCTCACGCTCTACAGCGAGGACACCCGCCGGTCCTACGACAACGGCGGAACCGACAGCCGCAGCGCGAGCCTCGACAGCCGCGACCAGCAGCTCAGGTTCAACGACGACGGCAGCATCGACCTCTACATCGGCCCCACCGCACCCCCCGGGGCCGAGACCAACTGGATGAAGACCATGGGCCAGGACGGCTGGTTCGTCTACTTCCGCCTCTTCGCCCCAGCGCAACCGTTCTTCGACAAGACCTGGAGCCTCCCCGACTTCGAAGCCGTCTGAAAGCCGCTCAAGTGTCGGAGCGCCCTCATACGGCGGCGCTCCGACGGTGCTGTTCCTTACTCATGAACATCGAACACGGCGTCTCCGGGGCGCTGCTCGACGTCGTGAACACCTGCTGCCCGAACTCGTGAACAAAACCACCCTGGTCAGAGATGGCGCGTTGGGTACCACCGCAGGTGTTCATCCGCGAAGCTATGTTCAGCAGGAACAGAACTTCGTGAGAGGCGCGGCAATAGGCGTCAACCGAAGGTTTGCCCACCCTTTGCGGATGTCAAGGGCATGATCAAAGGCGCTCATCCCACGTAGCGGGTTTCGCGGGCCTCACCCCAGCAGCCGTCCCTGCAGAGCGACCGCCTGGCGGAACGCTGTCTCCGCCTTGTCTGCGTCACCGTCGCTCCCGTCGGACTGGACGACCAGGGCGAGGACGTCGCCGGTGGCAGGCCCGCACCGCACTGGCCTGCGTCGCCGGGCTGATCGTACTGGTTCTGGCGACCGGGATGGGCACGAGCGTCACGGCGGCCGCGGTCGGATGCGCCGGCATTCGCCCGTTGGGTGGGACATCGGCGGTTCGACCCCCGCCCCTTCCCCCCTTCCCACCCTTCCGACCTGCAAGAAACGCCAGCTCACCTGCGCGAATAGGATAGGGGGGCGTTCTTCGTTGAGTCGGATTGGGTGAGGTGCCGGAGCCGTCGGCATGCGACGCTAAGACTATGACGTCTGCAGCGATCGCACGGGGGACGTCCGCCCAGCGGTGGCTAGCGCGGCTCAGCTTCGTGCTGGCAGGCCTGGCTATCGTGATCCTGGTGGTCTTCGCCGAGCTGAAGAGCTTGGCCATGTTCGCCGTTGGCCTGGCTGCCGCGGTCGTGAGCGTGGCGGCAGCCTACTTCTTCCTCTCCCGGCGAGGCATCGTGCGGTGGCTGTCGCTTGGGGTCTTCGTCCTGGTGCCGATCGCGGTGGTCGTCATTTTCGCGGTCAGCAGCGTGCTGTGGGTGGCCATCGTGTCGGCGGGAGTCTGGCTCCTCGCGGGCCTGACCGTGCGCCAAGCGCTGAAGGGGGACCAGCCGGACTGGCGCATGCCCGAGTATCCGGCGCAGCCACCGGCCCGGCATCCGTACCTGATCATGAACCCGAAGTCGGGCGGCGGGAAGGTCGAGAAGTTCGACCTCAAGCGCAAGGCCGAAGCCCTTGGCGCCGAGGTGTTCGTCTTGGACGGGTCGACTGACGTGGCCGCGGTAGCTCGGCAGGCGGTGGCCAACGGCGCTGACCTGCTGGGGGTGGCCGGCGGTGACGGCACCCAGGCACTCGTAGCGGGCATCGCAGCCGAGCACGGCCTACCGTTCGTGGTAATCAGCGCGGGCACCCGCAATCACTTCGCCCTGGACCTGGGGCTGAACCGGGAGGACCCGGCCTCCTGCCTGGGCGCCCTGGCCGACGGCGTGGAGTTGCGGGTCGACCTGGGGTTGATCAACGGGCAGCCGTTCGTCAACAACGCCTCCTTCGGCGCCTACGCCCAGGTCGTGGAGAGCCCGGCCTACCGTGGCGACAAGATTGGCACGACGCTGAACCTGCTCCCGGACCTGCTGCAAGGACACCGCGGAGCGCGGCTGACAGCACGAGTGGATGGCACACGGATCGAGGCGCCGCAGGCGCTGCTGGTGTCCAACAATCCGTATCGAACCGATGACATCGCTGGCCTTGGCCGCCGTGCACGGCTGGATGGCGGCGTGCTCGGCGTGATCGGTGTCAGGGTGCGCACCGCCGGTCAGGCCATCGATCTGCTCTGCGGCAGCAGCGCCGAGGGGGTCACGGAGCTGACCACGCAACAGATCGAGATCACCGCCGATGCGGCGCAGATTCCGGTCGGCGTCGACGGCGAGGCGGTGACAATGCCGACGCCGGTGACCTCCACGACCTGGCCGGGCGCGCTGCGCGTTCGGGTGCCACCCGGCCGCCCGGGCATCCCCGAGCCGGAACCTCCGGCGAACTGGGCCAGGCTGCGGCGCTTGGCCAGCGGTCGCCGCGAGGCCGCTGAGGTCATGAGGTGAAAACCGTTTTCCAGCACGCGACCAGTCTTGCCGACGCGGCCGGCCTGGCCCGAGATCTGTCGGCCCGGACCGTGATCTTTTACCTCGGCACCAAGGATCAGCTCAAGCCGCAAGAACCCCGAGCTGACGTGGCGTGCGCCATACGTGTCATCAGCGGACGTCCTCCAGCAGTTCCTCAAGGACAACGGGTGCCATGGAGTGGAAGCCCTGTTCGTCACCATGGGCCTCTTGGACTGCGATCTTGCCGAAGCCCAACGGGCCTTCTTCAGCGCGCCGTGCCGCGACGCCGAACGCCGTTTCCACAACGACGCCTTGGACCTGCTTGCCAAGGACGCCGCCGACGACGCCTGACAGCAGGCGGAGCCTTGACTGGGCCATTGAGACTCCACCGACCGCGTGGGCATGCATACGCCCAGGGACCTTCAGGACGGCGTTCGACCCGTCGCCCAAACCTCAACGGGCGCTATCGCAGCGGCGCGTTCCAACCGGCGAAAGAGCTGCCGGAGGACAACGATCGATAGCGCAGCAGCGCAGATGTACAGACCGTCACTCATCATGATCTGCCGCAGGGCATGACGAGCCTGGTCCGTAGTGACAGCCTTCTTCAGGTCCTTGGAGGCATCACTGAAGACATACGAACTCGCTGCGCCCAGGACAGACAGCCACCACGCCGTAAGCAGGGGATGTCCGCGTCGACGCTGCGATTCCGGCTGGCTGGCAGCCCACAGATCGTTGACGAACATCTTGGGCACGAAGAGCTGTGCAACCGGTATCAACCAGCCAAAGATCAGCCACGCCTTGCGCCGACGCTGTCCCTGGCGCCAGAGCACATCCGCGACGTCGCGCATGTTGGCGAGCCAGATGCTGAACTGAAGCAGGGCCACGAGGAGCAGCCCTGTTCGCCAGCCCATCAGGTTTCTGAAATACGTGTCGACCTCGACCAGCGGGTTGTCGACGTACGGCCCCGGCGTCATCGGGCCCGCCAGCAGTTGGTACTTGTGCCATGCCGCCAGCCCGGCCGCGACAGACACCAACGCGAACGCGGCTAGCGCGACGCAGGCAAACCAGGCCTGCCCGCGCGGCAACCTAACTGCTCCGGCCACTTCACACCTCCTGGAGGCCGCCCGTTCGGACTTCCCGCAGGTCGGCAGCGGATTTTAACCCTCGGGGGAGCGAATGCAACAGCGTCTTTGCAGGTCAAGCCGCCGCAGGGAACTGACATCAGCGGTTGACACCAACAAGCGCAAACTTCGGCGGGCAACGCCGGATCCTCACGGCCGCTCATCCTGCGACCACCAGGAGAAGACGAAGGCAATCGAGCCCTCGTAATCGACCTGATAAGGACGAAGCCGGACCTCAAAACCTGCATCGTGCACGGTGCGCCGTCCTCACTGGTGGGCGGCGCACCGTCGGCGTGACTCAGTCATCGAGACTTCGCCGACCTCGTGAGCAAGCATCCGCGCCGGCTCCGGCTGATGCCCACTCCCCCGATGGGGAGCGCGCCACTGTACGAACGACTGTGAGGATTGGTTCGCCGGGATGGCGATCGAGGTGGTTGGAAGGGCAGTTGAGCGGTGAACGCCTGTGCGAGGATGCCGGGCCTGATCGGCTATGTGGCGAGTTTCGTGCTCGGCCTGGGGGTGGGCGGGCTCTACTTGATATTGCGCCGGCGCCGGGCCGCACTACCCGCAGCGGTAGAGGAGTCGGTGACCGCCTTCGGGGAGGAGGTGGCCGCCGTGGATCTGAATGTCAACGGCCCCGATGCCACCCCCGCCGTTCTGACGGAGTACCGGGCGGCGTTGGAGGCGTACGACCGGGCCAGTGCGATCCTCCTTCTCAGCGCAGTTGCTCGGCCAGTCCGACGATGATGCCCTCCGGGCCGCGGATGTAGCAGAGCAGATAGCTGTCCTCGAACCGGGCGATCTCGCCGACGAGTTCGGCGCCGTGAGGGCGCAGGCGGGCAACGGTGTCCTCGATGTCGTCGACGGCGAACATGACGCGGTGCGTGCCCAGAATGTTGTGCGGCCGGTTGCGCGGCCCGGCGCTAATCACCGCGGGGCTGCGGTACTTCGCCAGCTCGAGCCGGCTGTGACCGTCCGGGGTCCTGACCATCGCGATGTCACAGCGGACGCCGTCGAGTCCGGTGCACTGGTCGGCGAAGGGGCCCTCGACCTCCGCCCTGCCCTCCAGCTCCATACCGAGTTCCACGAAGAACGCGATGGCGGCATCCATGTCCTCGACGACGATGCCGACGTTGTCCATCCGCTGAATCGCCATGCTGGTTTCTCCTGCTTCCTCGTGCGGCCGATGGTGGCTGCTGATGTCCCTGGGACGGAGCCGGTGGCACGTTCTCGACATCCCCAGACCGCGAAACTCCGAAAAATCTGGATCGCGCCTCAGGTGAGATTCATCCGGATGCACCAACCCACCTCCAGCACGATGAGATACCCGGCAGGAGCGGCCGCAGCCAGTGGACGTTGGCGCCCCCTGTCGAATACGTGTCGAAGGCGCCGATCTATCGCGCTCGGCGTCCGTGGAGCACCAGGTCAGGAGGGATGTGCCGGCGATCACATCAGGTGCCTTCCAAGTGCTTGGCAAATCTCGCGGGCCTGCCTGGTCAAGCCGAAGCCATCGTGTTCCAGCGGGTGGGCGTTGGACCCGCCGCTTGAAGAGGCTGCGCCCGAGGTCGGCCGACATCCGGCCGTTCACCGGCATGCTGTCCGGTCCGGGCAGGGACATGATGACCCGGCGCGAACGCGAATCGGCACGGGCAGCAAGAATCCGCACACCACAACGACGAAGACGAGGGAGAACCCGTGACGAGACCGGCCCCGAGCAGCGCCACGGCCTTGTATGCGATAGCCGCGACCTGTGCCGCCATAGGCGCACTGCTGTGGGTGCGAAGCCAGGCCAGCACGCCCATCAGTCTCTCCTCCAGATCGTACGGGTCATTCCTGGCGGCCGACAGCTATACCCCGTCGGCCTGGCGGGTGTGGTCACCGGCAGTACCCGAAGACCGTCTTGGCCTGTACCTCCTCGCGGCCGGGCTGGTGCTGGCCGTGGCGGCGCGCCTGGTCTCCGTCTGGCGTGACTGAGCTACCACCGGAGTGGCCCGACACAGTGGTGATGCCGCCGACGGCAGTGACCGCCACGACAACAGACGAGAGCGACAATCGGCAGCCCGGCACAGTAGCGGCAGGGTGCCATCAGGTCGCGTACCAGAGGCGCCCATGTCTCCTCACCACCGGCTCCAGCCATTGGTGGGATGTCGCTGCTACTGCGTCTCCTGACGGCAGCGGATGACGGCCACGAAGCCGTACTTTCCAGTGCAGGCCGCGTGGGCTTTCGTCGGCGTTGACGTCCGGCCACTCCAGCACGGGCAGCTTCGGCAGGCCGAGGTCGGCCCACCGGGGCCCGGTGACCCTGCTGACCGCCTCAAAGGCGCCGGAGCAGAGCCGGGCCTCGGTGGTGGCCGGACTGCTGAAGAAGAAGTGAGCCTGCCCGCCCCCGCGCCTTGCGGGGGCGGGGGCGGGTCCCGCTCAGGCGGTCTGCCGTGCGGCGGCCCGCCCGGCCGCGCGCCCGGAGAACAGGCATCCACCCAGGAAGGTGCCCTCCAGGGCGTTGTAGCCGTGGACGCCGCCGCCACCGAAGCCGGCGACCTCGCCGGCCGCGTAGAGGCCGTCGATCACCTGCCCGTCGGTGCCGAGGGCGCGCGAGTCCAGGTCGGTCTGGATGCCGCCGAGCGTCTTGCGGGTCAGGATGTGCAGCTTGACGGCGATCAGCGGGCCGGCCGCCGGGTCCAGAACGCGGTGCGGGGCGGCCACCCGGCCGAGGCGGTCGCCGATGTAGCGGCGGGCGTTGTGGATGCCCTGGATCTGGGTGTCCTTGCTGTAGGGGTTGGCGATCTGGAGGTCGCGGGCCTCGATCAGGCGGCGCACCTCGGCGGCGTCGAGGAGGGGCTTGTCGGTCGACTGGTTCATCTTCTCGACCAGTTGCTCCAGCGTGTTGGCGATCAGGAAGTCCTCGCCGTGCCGCAGGAAGTCCCGTACGGGTCCGGGTGCTCCCTTGCCGAGCAGCCGGTCGCGCAGCACCGCCTTGCGGTCCTTGGCCGTGATGTCGGGGTTCTGCTCGGAGCCCGACAGGGCGAACTCCTTCTCGACGATCCTGCGGGTCAGCACGAACCAGGAGTGGTCGTACCCGGCGATGTCCTCGGTGGTGCGCAGGTGCTTGAGGGTGCTGAGCGTGTCGTAGCCGGGCAGGCAGGGGTCGGGCAGCCGGCGGCCGAGGGCGTCCAGCCACACCGAGGACGGGCCGGGCAGGATGCGGATGCCGTGGCCGGGCCAGATCGGGTTCCAGTTCCGCAGGCCCTCGGTGTAGTGCCACATGCGGTCGCGGTTGACGAGCCGTACGCCGGCTTCGGCGCTGATGTCCAACATCCGGCCGTCGACGTACGCCGGGACGCCGGTGACCATCCGCGACGGCGGGGTGCCGAGGCGCTCGGGCCAGTAACGGCGGACGAGGTCGTGGCCGGCGCCGATGCCGCCGGTGGTGAGGACCACGGCCTGCGCGGTGAGTTCGAACGCGCCGGTCTCCTCGCGGTTGGAGGCGACACCGCGGGGTGAGTCGTCCTCGGCGAGGACCGTGCCCCGCACTCCGCGTGCCGCGCCGTCCTGGACGACGAGCTCGTCGACCCGGTGGCGGTGGTGGAAGGTGAGCAGGCCGTCACGCGCGGCCTGGAGGGCGTACGCGGCGAAGGGTTCCACGACGCCCGTGCCGGTGCCCCAGGCGATGTGGAAGCGGGGTACGGAGTTGCCGTGGCCGTCGGCGCGCAGATCGCCGCGCTCGGCCCAGCCGACCGTGGGCAGCAGCGTGATGCCGTGCCCTTCCAGCCAGGACCGCTTCTCCCCCGCCGCGAACTCGACGTAGGCGCGCGCCCAGCGGACCGCCCAGGAGTCCTCGTCGTCCAGCCGGTCGAACCGCGCGCTGCCCTGCCAGTCGTTCCAGGCCAGCTCGAAGGAGTCCTTGACGCCGAGCCTGCGCTGCTGCGGGGTGTCGACGAGGAACAGCCCGCCGAAGGACCAGTACGCCTGCCCGCCGAGGTTGGCGGCGTTCTCCTGGTCGACGAGGGCGACCCTGCGGCCCCGGCTGGTCAGTTCGTGTGCCGCGACCAGGCCCGCGAGGCCCGCTCCGACCACGATGACGTCGGCGTCCATGGCGACCGTCCCCTTCTTCAATTTCCTTGGCTTCTCTCAGTCTTCTTGTGACGCAGATGCGGCGCCGCCGTCGGTGAGCAGCGCGGTGAGCAGTTGTCCGAGCCAGGCGCGGGCGCCCGCGACGTCCTTGTCCAGCAGCAGCCGGGTGGTGACTCCGTCGTACGCGGCGACGACCGCGTGGGCGGCGGCGTCGGCGTCCCCGAGGACAGCGGGCAGCGGGGTGCGGGCACGGGCGAGCCGGTCCGCGACGGCCCGGCGCAGCCGCGCGCGGTGCTCCAGCAACGTCCGCGCCACGGCCGCGTCGCGGGCGGCGTGCACCAGGAAGTCCGTCTTGACCAGGAGCCAGTCCAGGTCCAGCAGGAGCACGTCGGTGACCCGGTCGACGGCGGCGCGAACGTCGAGGTCCGGGCCGTCGAGGGCGAGCGCCCCGGTCACCTGGTCGGCGATCAGCTCGGCCCGTTCCCGGTACAGGGCGAAGAACAGCTCGTCGAGGGTGTCGAAGTTGGAGTAGAAGGCGCCCCTGCTGTAGCCGGCGGCCTCGCAGACCTCCTCGATCGACACCCGGCCGAAGCCCTTGGCGGCGAACACCGTGAAGGCGGCGTCGAGCAGGTTGGCCCGCGTCCGCTGCCGACGCCTGGTGACGCGCCTCTCCGTGTCCTCGACCGCCATGCCGGACCTCCATTCGATACGCGAATGTATCCGATACATCGTTGTATCGAAAGGGCCATGGAGGCACCCGCGGCCACCGGTGCCGGCCGCCGATCCACCAGCCCGGGGCAGGCCAAGGAGCCGGACAACCTGCTCGAACCTGCGGACGCGCTACGGGACTTCGCAGCGCACGGCCGGTTCGACGGTCGGGCCCGGGGGCGCAGCGTGCAACAGCGGGCCGCGCGCCGTCGGGGCTCTCGCGGACGGTGCGCGACGCGCGACATCGGCCGTACCCCGCCTCGGTGCCGGGTTCACGGCACGGATGCGGGGCACCCGAGCCCTCCGCGCACAGGACAGGAGTGTGTGACCATGCCCCGCGGATCGAGCCCCAAGCGGGAACGGCAGTACGAACACATCAAGGACAGCGCGCTGGAACGCGGTGAGAGTGAGGAGCGCGCCGAGGAGATCGCCGCGCGGACCGTGAACAAGGAACGCGCCCGGCACGGGGAGTCGAGGACCGCCAGCCGGACCTCGGTCGAGGACATGTCCCCCTCCCGCCGCGGCGGGCAACGCTCCCACAGCGGCGCCCAGGGCCCCACCTACGACCAGTTGTACAACGAGGCCAGCCAGCGCGGCATCCACGGCCGCTCGAAGATGAACAAGGCACAGCTCGAAGACGCCCTCGGACGCTAGTGCTGCGACCGGAAAGGTCCACCGGCTCGCGACGCCCGGCACGGCTCCCCCAAGCTCTTCGAGCAGGGGGGACCCCCAGCCGCGTTGTCGCATCACCCGAGTACATCCAGTACGCAGGCGATGCTCCGCCTTGCGATGTACCGCACCGGACGCCGCGAGCTTTCCGGCAAACCTTTCCGGTCACAGCACGAGGAGCCCGCGATCATGGTCTCCGTGGCCGATCCGCCCGTTCCCCATGACTCGCCGGCGCCGCCCGGCACGCCCGTCCCGCCGCCCGAGCCGCCCGCACCGCCCCGTCCGGCCGAGCCCGGCCCGGAGCTCGCACCGCCCGAGCCGGGTCGGCCGCGCGCGCCCGAGCCGCCCGACTGACTCCGGGCCGCTCGACGGCGCTGAGCCGGACGCGTGATGCCCGGGACACGCCAACGGTCGCTGCGGCGTCTCCGGGCCCGGGCACCGCCTCCGCCACCTCGTGTACCGGTCAGTCGCGCAGCCGCGGGAGGACCTTGGTCCGGTAGAAGTCGAAGAAGCCCTGCTGGTCCTTGCCGATCTGGCTGACGTGCACCGCGTCGAATCCGGCATCGACGTACGCGTTCAGCGCCTCGATGTGGACGTCCGGATCGTCGCCGCACGGTACGGCGGCCGCCGCCTGGTCCTCGGTGACCAGTTGGGACGCCTGCTCGAAGTGGCGCGGGGTGGGCAGGATCTGCGTGAGTTCCCCGGGGAGTTGTTCGGTGGCCCAGAGACGGTGCACGGTGCGGACCGCCTCCCGCTGGTCCGTGCCCCAGCACACCTTGAGCCCGCCGTACACCGGATGGGTGCCGCCGCCACCCCGCCGGAAGCGCTCGACCAGGGCGGTGTCGGGCATCATCGTGATCAGCCCGTCCCCGATCCGCGCGGCGGTCTCGGCCGCCTGCGGGCCGAAGGCGGAGACGTCGATGGGCACCGGCTGCTCGGGCAGGGTGTACAGGCGGGCGTTCTCCACGGTGTAGTGCCTGCCGCGATGGCTGGTCTGCTCGCCGGTGAACAGTTTCCGGATGATCTGGAGCGCCTCCTCCAGCATTTCCAGACGCACCGACGCCTCGGGCCACGGGCCGCCCAGGATGTGCTCGTTGAGCGCCTCGCCGGTGCCGACCCCCAGCCGGAACCGGCCGCCGAGCTGTACGGCGCTGGTGGCGGCCGCCTGCGCGATCACGACGGGATGGGTGCGCACCAGCGGGCAGGTCACCGCCGTCTCCACCGGCAGGGAGACGGCCTGCGAGAGGGCGCCCACCACCGACCACACGAACGGGCTCTGGCCCTGGCGGTCGTTCCACGGGTGGTAGTGGTCCGAGATCCACAAGGAAGTGAAACCGGCCTGCTCGGCCATCCTGGCCTGTTCGACGAGCTCTGCGGGGTTGTGCTCCTCGGACGACAGAAAATACCCGAAGTCAGCCATCACTGCTCCTGACGGATCGTGCCTGCGGCTCTGCGACGGCTTTCCCGAGTACCCGTAACGGGGCGGGGCGCACGTCGTGGCCGCAGGGACGATCAGCGCAGTCGTGCCGTCGGCTCGGTTCCTCTCCTGGTCAGGACGGCCGGCCGCCGAACCGCCAGGTGTGGACCTCGACGTCCGCGTACCGGGCCGGGGCCAGGACGGCTCGTGCCGTGTCCGGGTCCGGCGCCCGGACCAGGGCCGCCGTGCCCAGCCAGGCGGCTCCGTCGTCGGACAGCAGCGGTCCGTACGCGATCAGCTCGTCCCGGTCGGGGGGTGCAGTCGGGGCGTCGGCGGCCTGATCCGTGCCGAGGCCGAGCACGAGGTAGCGGTTGCCGCCGTCCCGGCCGCCGGGGAAGTCCCACATCCTGCGGCCGAGCGCGTTGCGCCACCGGAGCAGCAGTACGTCCCGGTAGACGCCGGCCTGGTGGTTGGGCTCGTCGAAGGCGAACGCGCGGGCGGCGGCGGGATCCGGCAGGTCGAGGATGTGGACGCTGCCGGTAGGTGTCTCACCGTCGTCGGCGAACGTCGGGCCGCGGGCGATCATCTCCTTCGCGTACCGGTCCATGTAGGACCAGTGCTCCTCCAGCTTCTCGTGGCGCAACGCCAGGGAGCCGGGCCGGTCACGGTGGTAGCAGAAGAACTCCATGACCACAGACCCTTCCGCAAGGCGGGGCGGCATCTCAACCGGCTTTGGCGGGCCGTCGGGCCCGCCCAAGCCCGCCGCCGGTCATCCGAGGGGCTCGGCCGTGCTCATCAGCAGGTGGCCCCGGCGGAACCGCTCCCCTTCGCGGGGCTCGCGCAGCATCCGGCCGACCTCGGCGAATCCGGCGTCGCCGGCCAGGTCGGCGAGGTCGTCGATCGGCCACCGGTAGGCCGTCGTCACCTTGTGGTCGAACGGCGTGACCGGCCCGCCCTCCGACTCGAAGAAGCCGAGCAGGAGGTGGCCGCCGGGCGCGAGCACCCGCCGGAACTCGGCGAAGTACGAGGGGATGTCCCGCGGCGGGGTGTGAATGACCGAGTACCAGGCCACGATGCCCCGCAGCGTGCCGTCGGCCAGGTCGAGGGCGTCCATGGAGCCGACCTCGAACCGCAGGTCGGGGTGTGTCTCGCGGGCGATGTCGATGATCACCGGCGACAGGTCGACGCCGAAGACGTCCAGCCCCAGGTTCCGCAGGTGCGCGGTCACCCGTCCAGGGCCGCATCCCAGCTCGGCGACGGGCCCGGATCCGGTGGTCCGGGCGAGTTCGGCGAACGCGGCGAGCACCGCGCGGTCCAGCGGAAGGGCGTCGAGTTCGTCGCGGACGAGGTCGGCATAGCGGACGGCGATGGCGTCATAGGCCTCGGCCGTCGTGCCGAGGTGCGAGGAGGATTGAGTCACAAGCGAGAACCCTAGAGCCCCCTACTTGCGCGATCACGCAAGTATGCGGCTATGCTGCTGGACGGCAGCAGGAGGCGCCTCGTCGTCCCGTCCCCTGCGCTCCAGCGCGCCGAAGAGCGCACTGCCGCGCGCCTCCATCATCTTCCGCTCATCGGTGCGCGCTCTGCACCGGCAGCGGCCCACGGGGATTTCGGGCGGGACCGGCCCTGCCGTCGGCCTGCTCTCAAGCGCCACCGCCCACGGATCAGGGACCGGAACGACGAGCAGCCCTCGGCGCGACGGTGGAACACGGAAAGAGGGAAGGACAGTTGGTGATGAAGGCCCTGCCGCACCCGCGCAACGGCGTCGGCACCGCCGTCCTCGGCGTGCTCACACTCACCGCGCTGGAGATGACCGTCCTGGCCACCGCCCCGGCGGTGTACCGTCCGGTCGTCAGCGGTGCCCTGCTGGGAGCGGCCGTCACGGCGTTCGCCCTGCTCGCAGCGGTGCTGCGCGCGGATCGCAAGGCCACCCGGCGAGCGCGGCGCCGCGTTCTGGAGGTGATGGACGAGTCGTCGTTCACCTCCCGCACCTTGGAGGGCTTCCCCATGGAAGCGGTCCGGCCCCGTCTGCTGGGGCCGAGCGCGCCCTCCCTCAACCACCTCTACACCGCGTGGGCCTTCGCCTCCCGTGGCCATGACACCGCCTGGCTCGTACGCCACCTCGACCTGCCCGCGGATCTGGCCCGGTTGCTGACCGACGCCGCCGCTGCCCGCCTGCGGGACTGACCATGGCCGCCGGTGTCCACTGTGAGGCTTCAGCACTGCCTGCGGGATCCGGACGCGGCCCACCGGAACGTCTTCAACCGGCGGGATCGACGCCGGAACCCGCTGCCTGTCAGGGACGAAGGTGTCACGTGCCGCCCTGGACCAGCAGGGCGATCCAGTCGGAGTCGAAGACCACCCACCGTGACGAGGTGCACCCCGACAGCCTCAGCCGGCACATGGTGTCCCCCTCAGAACTGTTCCACCATCCGGTGACGGTGCCCGGCCAGGTCCACCCGGCCCCGTCACACACCTCGACCGGCCGGTAGGTGACCCGGACCTGCTCTTCCGGCGGCAGCGGACATCCCCTGGCCAGTTCTTCCAGCAGACCCTCGGCCGTGGTCGTGTCCGGCACGGCTCTGTCCCTCCCGACTCTCTCGTCCTTGTCGCCCTGTTGGGCAATTGACTGCCTGTCCCCCGAGGAGATCGCCGCCCGGCGTGATCACCCCCAGTCGCCGCCGAAGTCACCCCCGCCGTCCGACCCGAAACCGCCGTCGAATCCCCCCGCGAAGTCGGAGGCTCGGAAGTCCGCACCGGAGAACTCGCCGCCGTCCGGCAGATCGGGGGCGGACGAGACGCCATCGCCGGAGCCGGCGAAGGCGGACGGCGCGCTGAGCAGGCTGCCCAGCAGCGTGCCGGCGAGCAGGCCGCCGACCACCGCGCCCGCGCCGCCGTAGTAGCCGCCCGCCCACGGCGCGTACGCCGGGCCGGCGTTCCAGTACGGCTGGGCGCCCTGGCCGGTGTCGACCATCCGCGTCATCGGCTGCCCGCCCTGAGTGACCCGTGCGGCGTCCTCCGCGCAGGCGGGGACCATCCGCGGCACGCCGCCGGGCGGGGACCAGTTCACATCGTCGGCCGAGGGGCCGTGACGGGGGTCGAAGAAGCAGGGCACACGGCGCTCGGGCAGCGGCGTTCCATTGCGGCGGGCGGCCAGGGTGGCCAGGGCGAAGCGGCCGTCGGTCAGCGTAGCGGTCACCGGCTGCACGTCCTGAGGCTTGGCCGCAGCGGCCATCTGCTGTTTGGCCAGCTCATAGGCGTCGAGGGCGTGGGAGTAGTCGTTGCGCATCTCGTCGGTGGCCCCTGGCTCGGACGGGGAGAAGGCCAGTCGGTCCAGTTCCTCGCCGAAGGCGGTGATGTCTTCGTCCACCACCACCCGCAGCGCCTCCAACTCCCTTTGCTCGGTCTCCCGCCGCTTCTTCGCCCGCCGGTACAGCGCATATCCGCCCCCGGCCGCCCCGGCCGCGAGCAGGCCGCCGACCATCAGCCCGCCGCTGCCGGAGCCGCCCTCAGCACTGTCCTGCCAGGACGCAGGGGCGTGCCCCTTCGCCTGCTTGACGGCCTGGTCGACGAACGCGTTCAGCTGCGCCTCCGCGTCCGAGGCGTAGGAGCGCTGCACCGCTCCCCGCAGGTTGTCGACGGCGCTCTGCGGCATCACCTGATGGTCCGCCTTGGCGTTGAACAAGTCGCCCAGGCGTACGGCGTAGACCCCGCTGATGCCGGTGAGTGAGCGCAGGTCCGGCATCAGGGACGCCTGCGGGTAGTCGGCGGACCGGGGCAGTACCGCCACGAAGACCGGCTTGTCCGCGGCCTCGATCTTCGCCGTGAGCTTGTCGGCCGCGGACTTCGGCAGCTCCCCCGCGGCTCGTGGATCGACGTACACCGGTCCCTTCTTGAAGGCTTCTGCCACGGCCCCCGTACCGGCGTTCGTGGCCGCCGGCGCGCCGAAAGCAGGCGGGGCGAGTCCCACAAGAGCTGTCACGCCCATGGCAGCGAGGGCCCGGGCGAAGCGAGACCGTGGCGAAACAGGCATGGATGTGACCTCCTTGCGAGGGAGTGACCGCCCCGCCTCCGGAACAACGTCGGTGCACGGAGGGAACGAGCAGACCCTCACGCTCTTTCACTTGCGCAATAAGGAAAGTATGCCAGACGGTGCTGTGCCCAGGCCGAGTTCGACGGGAGTGTCAGCGACTCAGTTGACGCATGGCACTCCGCCCGCCTTCACAGCGGGGCCCGAGTCGACGGGCGACGACGATCTCGGCTCCGTGGCGGCGGGTGACGACGCCTGCCGGCTGGGCAGCGCGTAGTTCTCGCCCAGGGTGACCACGACATGGCCGGCGGGTACGGCCGAACTGGCAGTCCGGGAAGCGGCGTTGAACCGAGCGGCGATCTGCTGCGCCGCCTGCTGAGCACCGGGGCCGTAGACGACGGTGGTGGCGGGCTGCGCGGCCGCGTTGCCGG
>NZ_JBIVPK010000085.1:0-18566 GCF_044754605.1 Streptomyces sp. NPDC093064 | reverse complement strand
CCACGACCACCTCCAAGATCAGACCTTGGGGACAGTCTGCTGGCCGACGGGCAGCAGGTCGATTACCCGGCCAAGGCGGCGTGACAAGCCACTAGACCTCGGCGAGGTACGCAAGGCCGCCTACCTCGACATCAACCAGCGCGAGTGGTCCCCGACCCACAACCGGGAGACCTTCGGCCGCAAGGAGGACTCCGCACGCATCAAGAACTACACGGTCTCCGCGAGCGATGACGGCGTCCACTGGCGGCAGGTGAAGGAAGACGTCCTGGAGAGCGCACGAGGCGTTCGCTTCATCGACCTCGGCGAGCCCGGCGGCTCGGCCCTGGAGACCCGCTACCTCAAGCTCGACGTCGCCGACACCTGGGCCGAGCCCACAGTGTCCAAGTTCTACAAGAAACTCCAGATCGACGAGATCCAGGTCGGCTTCATGTACCCCAAGAACCACAGCTGAGGCCGCCTGTCCCCAGGCGCCGCCCGACGGTATCCGCCGCCGGGCGGCGTCCCCTGCCATCGCCGGGTTCAGTGCGGGAATCTCATCGACTGCGCCACGTCCACCTGCCGCACAACTGCTGGAACGCCTCGGAGGTGTATTCCGCTCCCGAAGTCCGTGTGCAAGATGACGCCGTCCACCTGGCCGCCTCTGGTAGCGATCGCCATCTGCACGCGACACTGACCGGCGCGGCCTCTACCTCTCGCCCATCGCGTAGCCCAGGGCCCGGCCTGAGAACGCGTCATGGACCTTCGCGAGGTAGAACTTGCCCTCGCCGGTGTCGATTTCCGTCCTGCCGCCCCACCACAGCGCGATGAGGTCCAGTGGGCGGTAGGCCGTTGCAGCCGAGCCCGTGCTGTTCCCGGGCGCGAGGAGGCGCGGTTTTGTCTATGACCGACACACGACCACACACATCGGATCAATAAGTGGAGCCGCCCTGCCATGGAGGATCCATTGCCCGCGTTTTGGGGTCCTAATCGTTGACAGACATCGGATCTTCTCTCCATACTCTCGGCTTACGGCCCCGTGGCCTGACATCGGTGGCCGCCACTCGTGAAGTCCTGACGGCCAAGGAGAGCTGATGTGAGACGTCACATAACGGTAATATCCGCGTTCGCGATGGTAGGAGCCCTCACGGCCGTTCCCGCGCTCGCCGCGGACGTCGGGCCATCCAACGCCGACGGTTTCAAGGTGCCGCAAGCGGTACTCGACCATCTCGGCCAGGACGACTGGGCCAAGCTCCAGAAGATCCTGTCCGGTATCTCCGGTTCGGTGACGTCGCCGCTCAACATCAGCGACGTCGACAAGGGCAGCTACACGACCGGCCAGCTCATGGGCAACGGCGACATCGGTGCCGTCGCTGCCGGCGTGTCCAACACTTCGCAGCAGTACTACTTCGGCAAGAACGACTTCTTTGGCAAGTTGCACGCGCAGGGTAGCTCGGTCAAGGACAACGACGGAATCCTCTCCGGCGGCGGGCTGGACGTCTGGCCGACGACCGCGGCGGGTACCAACGCGGCGAGCGCGTTCAAGATGAAGCAGGACATCCTCAACGCACAGGTCACCACGGACCTGGAGCTCAAGGACGACCACGGTGCCGACGCTCCGATCCGGCTGAACTCCTGGACCGCCGACACCGCGAACGTCTTCGTCACCGAGATCCGCAACAACGGAACCGGGCCGGTGACGCTGAGGACCAAGCAGTGGGTCCCGGCGATGGCGTACGCGAGCTCGAGCGCGACCGACCTGACCGATGCACAGAACACCTACCCGTACACCGGCGGAGTGGACTCCTCGCAGGCCAGTCCCGTCCTCTGGACGACGCGGGACAGCAGTACCACCAACACGAGCAGCTATCGGAGCCGGATGGCGACCGCGACGACCGTCGTCGGCTCTGAGCTCGCGAACCCGCGCGAGGAAATCGAAGCGAACGACTACTACGACAGCAACAAGAAGAAGTACTACAACTCGCTGGGCGAGTCCGGGAACGTCACCGTCGCGCCAGGCGCGACCGCGTCCCTGGTCACTTACCTGACCAGCAACAGCGGTAACCACACCAAGATCAAGAGCGTCAGGGACGTGCAGAAGGACGCCGTCGACGGGGTCCGCGCGTATGCGTCGCAGAGCGCTGTCGACCAGCTCAAGGCCGAGCATCAGGCCTGGTGGAAGAACTACTGGCTCCGCAGCTACGTCCAGTTCGCCGACCCCGAAGTGGCCCAGTACTACTACGGATCGCTGTACGTGCTCGGCAGCTCGAACCGGCCGACGAGCGCGAACGGGAAGGTGAACCCGCAGAATCTGCCGGGCTCGATGTACGGCGAGTGGGTTCCCGCGGACAACGTCGGCTGGGGCGGTCGGTACTTCCTCAACTACAACCAGCAGGCCCAGTACTACGCGTCGGGCTCGACCAACCGCATCGACACCGAAGTGCCGTTCAACCGGGTCATCGCCTACGACCTGCCGTGGCAGCAGAACAACGCCGCCGCACAGGGACATGACGGCGCGGTGCACGTCCGGACGCTGTCCCCGTTCCACCTGCTGGCGAGCGACCAGCCGGCACTGAACCCGAAGGCACCCGTGCCGGTCTACGGGTTCAGCTCGGGGTCCACGGACCAGAAGTCGAACGGCTTCTTCGCCGCGATCAACATGCTTTCCTACTATGAATACACATTGGACGATCAGTACCTGCGCAAGGTGCTCTATCCGCACCTCAAGCAGCTGCTCGACTTCTACAGCTCCTACGTCCTGAAGCAGGACGACGGGAACGGGCAGTACCACTACTCGGTGATCGGCTCGTCGATCCACGAGGGCGACGCCGCCGACATCAACCCCGACCTCGACATCGGTGCGATCAAGTACCTGTCGAAGTTCCTGTCCGCGCACGCCAAGGAGATGGGCGAAGCCCCGGCCACCGTCGCTCGATGGAAGGACCTGGCAGACCACACGGCGTTCCCGGAAGCCGGGCTGCCCAAGGGCGTCTTCTCCGCGAACAACAACGACAACTTCGTCCCGACGCTGATGGCCACGGACTACCAGTCGCCGAACCAGGCGCACGTCGACATGATCGAGCCGGGTGACCAGCCGGTCGAGCTCGAGGGCGTGGTGTTCCCCTTCGAGAACGCGCAGCAGCTCGACGGCGACCCGGAACTGCTCGGCAAGGTCCGGAACACGCTCGAGTACATGAACTCCTGGGCGGCCACCGGGTTCGCCGGCTGGAGCAGCCAGAACAACGGCTTCCCCAAGGTGTTCCCGATCGCGGCGCACGCGGGCTGGCCGGCCGCGGATCTGCTGGCGAAGTTCAAGACCGCGCTCAAGGCCAAGGTGCGCACCAGCAACCTGACCTACTACGGCAGCGGTGGCGCGGTCGAGACCGTCGGCGCGATGGAGGGCGTCAACGCGATGCTGCTGCAGAGCAGCACCACGCCGGACCTCCCGACGACCCTGTCGGTGTTCCCGAACTGGGACCGGACCCAGTCGGTGAGCTACGAGCGGCTGGGCGCGAAGGGCAACGTCGAGGTGTCGAGCGCGTTCGACGCGGACAAGGGCTCGGTGTCCTATGTGGACGTGACCAGCAAGCGGGACGGGAAGATCGCGCTGGTCGACCCGTGGGCCAGCGGCCGCCCGGTCATCCAGACGGTCAACGCCGACAACACGCTGGGCGAGCGCGTCGACTACGACGTGCAGGGCGGCAAGCTCGTGTTCAACACCAAGCAGGGCAGGCGGTACATGGTCATGGTCGACACCACCGACCAGACCCACACCGTCACCGGCATCTCGCTGTCCAAGTACTCGACGACGCTGGTCTACGACAGCGCGAACCGCAACGCCCCCGCGGGCACCGGCACCGTCACGGCCACGCTCGAGGGCGGCAAGTCCGGCGACACGGTGGAGTGGAAGTCCTCGAACAACCAGGTCGTAAAGGTGACCGGGTCCGGGAACACGGCGACGATCCAGGCGGTCGGCACCGGCGGCGGCAAGGTCGCGAACGCGACGATCACCGCGCGCAGTGTCGAACGAGGCGGTCTGTCCGACAACGGGGTAAGCCAGACGATCAACGTCAAGGTTGCCGACGTGTCCACGGTCCCGACCGGACTGCTGCTGCTCAGCCCGTCGGAAGCGACGATCTACGGGCCGGCGTCCACCAGTGCCAGCACCGGCAAGGTGACCGGCACGAACCGGCTGCAGCTCACGGCTTCGGTGTCCCCGGCCAACGCCTACGACCGGCGGATCGCCTGGCGGTCGAGCGACCAGAACGTGGCGATGGTCGACAAGAACGGGCTCGTGATCGCGCGTGGGGCGGGCACGGTGGAGATCACCGGCACCAGCATGGCCAACCCGAGCCTGCCGCCGGTCACGACCACCGTGAAGGTGACCTCACAGGGAGCTGACTTCAGCAAGTACAGCCCGTTGGCCTCGGTGCTCGCCGCGGCGAAGAAGGTCTCGGCGTATTCGGGCGACACCACCGGTAGCGGCTTCAAACGGGTCTCGACCAGCCGGGACTGGGAAGGACTGCAGGAACGACTCCAGACGGCGTACATCAACGCCTTGGGCGTGAAGGCGCGTTACTCCGGTTATTCGGCGGTGAACATCAGCAAGGACACCGCGTACTTCGCGGCCATCGCGCTGAACGAAGCCATCAAGGCGATCGACCCGGCCGTCGCGGTCACCCTGCCGGACAAGACCGATCTGGTCGCGGCGATCGCCAACGCGTCGAAGCTGACCGCGGACGACTTTGCGACCCCGAAGGCGTGGGATGATCTGCAGGCGGCGCTGGCCGCGGCCCAGAAGGTCAATGACGACGCGAAGGCGACCCAGTCGGACGTGGATGCCGCCTACGCCGCGCTGACGTCGGCAGCGTCTGCCGTGAAATCCGGGGATGTTTCGGACGTGCCGAAGGCCGACCTGAACGGCGTGAGCGCTGTCTCAGTGCGCGGCGGGCACCTGGTCCAGCTGGTCGCCGGGACCGGGCGGACGTGGACGGTGACTGCGGCCGACGGGTCGGCCGCGCCGGACGCGACCATCGACCCGAGCGGCGGCCTGCTGATGGTGACGGGCAACGGCTCCTACCAGGTGACGGCGAAGGCCCCGGATGCCGCGGACGTGGTGGTCACGGTGACCTTCACCGGCATACCGTCACCGCTGCGCAACCTGAGCCTGAACGACAACGGCAACGGCACTGCGTTCGGCTCGACGAGCGGGGGTTCGTACCCGCCGCGGAACGCTTTCGACGACAATCCGGGGACGTTCTACGACCACAGCTCGACAACGCCGTACGTGGGCTGGGACTTCGGCAGCCCGACGCCCGTCAACGTGCTCCGGTTCCTGCCGCGCTCGGGCACGAACGCGGCCCGGATCGCGGGGGCGAAGCTCCAGGGCTCGAACACGTCGGACAGTGACGGCTTCGTCGACCTTGCCACGATCGACGACAGCCCGGCCACGGCGAACTCGTCGTCCTGGTACGTGAAGGCGCTCAACAACAACACGGCCTACCGGTACTACCGCTGGCTGGGCACGAGCACCTCGCACGCGAACGTGGCCTCGATGGAGCTGTACGCGGCCAACGACCGCCAGGTCACGGTCACCACGACCCCGGCGAACTGAGGTAACTGACGAAACGGCACTTTCCCTCCGGGGAAAGTGCCGTTTCGTCATGCGCTGGCCGCGTGCCGACCAGGCCGGGCCGCGCGTCCGCTTCCACCTGATCCACACCATCGACAACGGTCTGGTGCGCAACCGCTACTGGTGCGAGATCGAGGACCGAGAAGTCTCTTACGGGGAGATCGGCCAGGGCTACGAGACGGCCGGCGGCCGCATCATCCCGCTCACCGACGACGAACTGCGGCAGCTGCCGCTGCCCACAGCGCGCGCGATCGAACTGATCAACTTCCTCCAGGACGCCGACATCGGCCCCGTTCGGATCGGCCCCGGCTGAGCGCATCGTCGAGGGCCGAGCCTGGGGCGGCAACCTCGAGATCCTCTCCTGGCTGCTGATGGCCGACCGCGAGATCGAACGCGACCCCACCGCGTACCAGGGCGGCGTGCTGTTCCTGGAAACCTCCGAGGAGATGCCGAACGGGGAGGAAGTCTTCCGGATCCTGCGCAACATGGGTGAGCGGGGCCTGCTGGCCCGCTTCCCTGCCCTGCTGATGGGCCGGGCCAAGGCATGGTCCTTCCAGCAGCCAAACAGCCCTGAGGCCAGGCGGCGTTACGCCGCCGAGCAGCGCGAGGCTGTGCTGCGCGCGCTAGCCGTCTATGGCCCCCCAGACCATGGCAGTCTTCGACGTGGACTTCGGGCACACCGATCCCCAACTGGTGATCCCATACGGCGGCCTGGTCAGCGTGGACGGCCCGGCACGGCGGATCACCGTGACGTACTGACACCTCTGGGCGTCACCGGCTCACTTACTGGCAGCGATCAGGAAGAGAGCTGGGTTGAGCACGCGACAGGCGCGCTTGGCTAGGTCGCGGAGGCTGAAGCCGGCCTCGTGCCTCGCCTCGTCGAGGCGTTCGCCGAGGGCGGCCTGCGGAGTTGTGCGCTCGGACATACGCGTCACCTCCTCCAAGGACAGGGCGGCTAGACCTCGTACACGAGGTCTAGCCGCCCTGTTTCGAGTTCGGCACACCGATGCGGAGATGGCGTCCCACTTCGTGGTGTAGCCGATCAAAGCTGGGGCGTACGCCCGGGGCGTGTGTCGACAGGGATTGCGCTACCTGCCCAGCAGGCGGGCCACCGTGCAACTCTCCTTGGTAAACGGCCAGTTCAACCAGGAGGTGCACGATGGCCCTGTCCCAGCATGACTTACTTCGGCTGCTGGAATCACTGCGTTCGGCGGACGGGCTCGAACTCGTCCGCGGTGTAGCCGAGCGGATGCTCCAGGAGCTGATCGAGGCCGAGGCGACGGCGAGGATCGGCGCGGAGTGGAACGAACACACCGAGACGCGCACCGCGCTTCGCAACGGCCACCGCGACAAGACGCTGACCACTCAGGCCGGCGACCTGGACCTGGCCATACCCAAGCTGCGCTCGGGCAGCTTCTTCCCGAGCCTGCTGGAGCGGCGCCGGCGTATCGACCAGGCCCTGTTCGCCGTCATCATGGAGGCCTACGTCCACGGCGTGTCCACCCGTTCGGTCGACGACCTGGTCAAGGCGCTGGGAGCGGACAGCGGGATCTCCAAGAGCGAGGTCTCGCGGATCTGCGCGGACCTCGACACCCAGCTGACCGCCTTCCGTGGCCGGCTCCTGGACCACACACGCTTCCCCTACGTCTACCTCGATGCGACCTACTGCAAGGCCAGGGTCGCGCACCAGATCGTCTCCCGGGCCGTGGTGATCGCCACCGGCATCACCGAGGACGGCGGCCGCGAGGTCCTGGGAGTGATGGTCGGCGACAGCGAGACCGAGGTGTTCTGGACCCAGTTCCTGCGTCACCTGCGCGAACGCGGTCTGACCGGGGTCCAGCTCGTCATCGGCGACCACCACTCAGGGCTGGTCAAGGCCATCCGCAAGGTCATGCTCGGGGCCGCCTACCAGCGCTGCAGGGTTCACTTCCTGCGCAACGTGTTCAGCGTGATCAACAAGGAAGCGGCCGAGATGGCCGCCGCCACGATCCGCACCATCTTCGCCCAGCCCACCGCCGACGCGGTCCGCACCCAACTCGACACCGTCGCCGACATGCTCGGCAAGCAGTTCCCCAAGGTCAAGGAGATGCTGCTGGAAGCGAAGGACGACCTGACCGCCTTCGCCGCCTTCCCCGAGCGACATTGGAAGAAGATCCAGTCCACCAACCCGCTGGAGCGGATCAACCGCGAGGTCAAGCGCCGCACCGACGTCGTCCAGGTCTTCCCCAACGACGACGCGCTCCTGCGGCTGGTCACCGCCGTGCTCTTCGAACTGCACGACGAGTGGATCGCCTTCCCACGCCGCTACCTACCCGAGGGAAGCATGGACCAGCTCTACCCCGCCGAGCGCCCCGAAAGCGCCCCCGCGCTACCCAACACCACCAACACGACCGCCGGATGATCGGCTACACCACGAGAAGGCAACACCGTTGCGTTTAGCCACCGTTGGTGGTGTCAAGGCCGCCTTCCTTGATCATCTCGAAGTGAAGGGTGTATGCCTGTGCTGTTCTGGGGTGCTTGCCGGTGGTGAACGTGTACTTGCTGTTGCGCTTGCGGACGCGGGCCTTCAGCCGCCGGCGCCGGCTCTTCGGCAGGAGGCCGGCCAGGGCGGCACGACCGATCGCTCCGACGAGGTCCACCGGACCGTCCGGGGCGATGCCGTGGGCGGCCACAATCTGGTCAGCGGCGGCGTTGAGCAGCACGATCATGCTGACGCGCTCCGCCGACAGGCCCGGCTGGGCCGTGACCAGGTCGTCCGCGGTCCGCACGAGCGCCTGGTAGACCGTCAGCAGGGCATAGACCTCCTGCTCTATCCCGGGGACCGTCCGCGAGCGCAGCACCCGCCCGTCGAGAATGGTCGACTTCAACGAGAAGTAGCAGGTCTCCGCCTGCCACCTGCGGTGATACAACGCGATCAGCTCGTGGGCGGGGTAGCTCTGGGCATCCAGGAGGCTCGTCATCAGCCGCCACAGCTCGGTGCGGCGGGTGCCGTCGGCCAGCTCGATGGTCATCCAGGCTTCGATGATCCGCACCTCGAGCCGCCCGTAACCGCGCCCGGCCTGGTATCTCCCGGCACAGACTGTGGTCAGGTAGGAGCCGTCCGGCAGCGGGTGGCGCACCGTCGGGCGCCGCTTGCGGGTCGAGCGCAGCAGGAAGGACGCGCCGGTGCCGGTCACTGCCTCCAGGAAGTCGTATGCGTCGTAGTAGGCGTCGGCCAGCAACACCATCGAGGTGTCCAGGTGGGACAGCAGGCGGCGTGCGTAGCCGAGTTCGCCGGTGGTGTCCGGGCCGAAGGCCGCGCCGAGCAGGGCGCGGGTTCCGCACTCGACCAGCGCCACCAGGCGCAGCAGGGGGTAGCCGAATTCCAGGACCTGGCCGCCGTGCTTGGGGAAGCGCCAGGTCACCGCCTCCTCGTCGGGGATGCTCAAGGTGGTGCCGTCCACCGCGACCGCCCGCAGACCGCGGTAGAAGGAGCCGGCCTGTGCCCGGGCGGCGACCGGACCGGCCAGGATCTCGAACAGGCGGCGCAACGGGGCGCTGCCCAGTCGGCGCCGGGCCCGCGACAACGAGGAGGCGCACGGCCGCGCCACCGCGATCCCGTGCAGTCCCGCACCGAGTTTGCCCCACACCGCCTGGTAGGACGAGCGCTCGAAGAAGGCGAGAGCGAGCACGAAGTACACCACCACCCGCGCAGGCAGCAACCGCACACGCCGCTCACGCGAGCCTGTCTCCTCAAGGACGACGTCGACCAGCTGCGGATCGATGACCTGTGTCAACTCTCCCAGGTGGCCGGGAGCGTACACATCGTGAGCTGACGCCACGGGTGGCGGGGTGGCAGAATGCCGCGACAACGGGACCTCCGGTGCAACGATCGTTGGGCTTCGACACCACAGCGATCTACCAGGGGTCCCGTCTTGCTTTCTGCCCATTTGACAAACAGTCAGGTCGCTAAACGCAACGGTGTTGCACGAGAAGGGACACGACCGATGCGGACTCAGGAGATGTTCACGCTCGTGGCTCGTCGTCGCGATCTTCGTTGCGGGACTGTCGAGGGCGGGCGAGATCCTGAGCGATGAGCAGTAGGGCCCTCCTCAGCTACGTGTCGGTGGTCCGGCAGGCCGAGGCGCGGGCAGTGTCGGCGCCGCGGGGTAGGTCGCGCAAACAGCCTCGGGACGCTGCGTCCGCACAGAGGACACCTGGTCGGCCGTGAGGCGCTGTGCGTAGATGTCCAGGGCGGCGAGAGTCGTGCCGGTCGCGCCGTAGAGCATCCGCGAGCGGGGCAGCGTCAGCTCACTGGTGACGGTGCCGACGCGCTCACCGTCGAGATAGAGCGTGACGGTCGAACCGTCGCTGGTGAGAGCGAAGTCGGCCCATTGCCCTGACCCGAGGCCACGACCAAAGCTCTGGGTCACACCGTTCCAGCGCACGGTGACGTCGGTCGGGCTCAGGGTGACCCGGTTCGTGGAGTCGACCTGGCCGAGCAGAGTCACCGTTCCGCTCACCTTGGCGGTGCCGGTGACCGACCAGGGTCCGGTCAGGTTGGAGGCCCCGAGCCAGTAGCCGCCGGAGTCGATGACCTTCACCTGGCCCTTGTCCGGGTCGGTGGCTGAGCGCGTCGATACGGACAGCGGGGTCATCCCGCTGAGGTCGCATCGGTCGATGATTCCGCGTCGGTTGTTCGACGTGTGCGCGTCGTAGGTGCCACGGGGGAACTCCGGATCCATGACGTATTGGTGGATCGGTCGGGCGTTCGTGGTGGCGTTGGGCTGCTGGACGCCCGTGTATCCCGGTGCGGTGCCGATGGTCTGCATGGTGGCCTCGTATGCCGCGTACTCCGTCTGGGTGCGCGGGCGGGTGTTCCACTGCCGGTCTGCGACCCGACCTCTCGGCATGATCGACAGCGACTCGAGCCACTGGCCTTCAGCCCAGCCCAAGTCGTCACCCCAGACGTGCATGCCCCACCCGAGGATCTTCGGGTCGGTGGGTGTGGTCCACGTCTGGGCGATGCGCTGCTGGTTGGGGCGGCCTGAACGGGCCGGCACCAGGTAGAGGAAGTTGCCGTCAGCGACGATCTTGTCGTAGGGCTTCAGGTGGTCGGCGGTTCCACTGCCGGTCCAGTCCATGACGATGACGTTGGTGTCGAGCGGGATGTTGCGCGCCGACGCCTCGGAGCCGTTGTAGACCACCGAGGTGCGGCCCTTGGCTCGAACGTGGTCATTCACCTCGTTGATGAACTTCATCTCGACATCGGCCGTCGTGGCGTACTTGCCGTTCGAGTTGGCCACGTAGTCCCGCAGAGCGGGGCAGCGGTTCATGTTCGGGGGCATCTCGTCACCACCGAGGTGGACCCACGGCGAGGAGAACCAGGGGAGGAACTCGTCGAGCATCTCCTGGGAGACCTTGAGGGCCTTCGGGTTCATGAGGTTGAACGTGAAGTCGTCGGTCAGGTGGCTGTAGCTGTAGCCCTGGCAGGTGTTCTGCGGAGTCGCGCCCGTGTCGCGCTCACCGAACCCCGGTTCGACCTCACGCGGGCCGTCTGCCATGCCGATGTGGAAGTAGGCCGACTTGGGTGAGACGTGGGCCGGCAGCTCGAAACCTGGAACGAGGGTCACGTTGTTCTCCCGGGCGATCCGGTCGAGACTCTCGATGTCAGCCCGGTCGTAGCTGAAGCCTGGCTCGGCCAGCCCTGGGTACTTGGGGCTGTTGAGTCGGAAACCCTCGGCATCATCGACGTGAAGCACGAGGTAGTTCTGCTTGAGGTACCCCATCTGTCGGATGACGTCGGCCACGGCGCGAGGCTCCCAGTACTCACGGGACACGTCGATCGTGTTCATGCGCACGGTGGTGTTGGCGCGGTCAGTGAGGACACCGGTGGGCAGGGTGCGTTGGTCGGCGCTCCCGACCAGCAACTGGATCAGGCTGCGTGACCCGTAATAGATGCCACTGGCCGTGGGCGCGGTGAGCCGCACCGTCCGACCGATCTCCAGCCGGTATCCCTCGGGGCCGACCTCGGGGGCGAGAGCCGCATCGAGGGCCACCTGGATGCCGTTGCCGTTCGCACTGTTCGCTTGGGTGAGGGGCAAGCGGACACCCGTGCGGGCCTCGATGTCCCGAGCGGCATACCGTGCGACCTCGCGCAGCGGCCGGGTCGACACGATGGGGTCGGATTCTGTCGTCATGCCCGAGACAACGGTCCAGCGGCCGGCAGTGGCCGGATCGATCACGACCCTGGTCGTGTTCGCCAGGGTGAGCTTCCCCCCTGCGGGCTCCCAGTTCTGCGGAACCGGCAGCAGGGTCGTGCGTGGGTCGGCGACGCCGCTTCGGCCCTCCCCAGGCGTCGTTCGAACAGTAGGTTTCGCGCCTGCCTCACTCGGCATTGCGGGCGACACCAGCACCGAGCATGCCGTCAGGGCTGCGAGGCAGCCAGCGAGTCCCGATACTCGTAACTTCGCCGACCCCTGGTGACGAGGGACGGCACGGCGACCAGATTTCGACATGATGCCTCCATCAACTGGTCTAGACCGGTCTAGAGTTGATGGGAGTGTGGCCCGTGCGAACGCCACGGTCAAGAGGGGGGCAGCGTGCAGGACTGACAAGCGGGGGCCAACGTGCAGGACTGACAAGAGGGGCCAGCGTGCCGGGCTGACACACCGCCCAAGCCCCTTGAGGGTCACTGCTTTGAGACTTTAAGAGGGCGGTTTGTGAGGCTTTCTGCGATTTCACTGTCACCTGATGGTGTGGGCGAGGGCGGAACTCTTCGGTCCCCAATCCTCTCCCGAGGACCCGTCATTGACGGCGACCAAGGCATGCACGGGCTCCCACTGAAGACTGCTTTCGGGTGGTCCGTTCGAGGTTGTGCCGCGTCAAGGGGCATCGATGCTCACTGGTCAGGGTCGGGCCAAGTCGCCACAAGGGCTCGCCGATCTGGAAAGCGGGGACCAGAGACCATCTCCTGGGTCGTCTCGCCGTTGAGCCAGCACACTTGCTCGGGGCCGCCGTCGCCGGTGTCGAACAGGCAGCACACTCCGCCGCTGGCGGCGGCTAGGCCGGTGAACACCTCTCTGACGCGGGCCGACCGCGCGAACATGCGGCTCATCGCCGACGTCGCTGCCCAGAACTCCATTGCCGTGTAACGAGGGTGCAGGAAGGACTCGAACCGGATCGTCAGGTAGACGTATCCGATCTGGACTCGCCCGTCCTCCTCGGGTTCATGGCCGTGCGTCTCTGCGAATTCGCACACCGCGTCATCGACGCCGAACATGATGGACGTATCGAGCTCGAGCGTGCTGCTTGCGGAGCAGTCGACCGGCTCCCTCTTGAAGTGCGACGTGAGCGGGAGGGCGAGCCGGTCACCGCCGGGCAGTGTGAGCTCAAGCGGCGGCACATCACGGGTCGGTGGCGCCAGTTCGGCCAGATTGGCCAGGGCCCTGGCGACGTTCCGGGGACGCAGGTAGATGTCGTAGCCGTAGGTCAGCCCCATTCTCCCCCCTCTGCTGGGTCGAACCGCAGCTTTTCATGCCCCACCCCTGGGGAGCCTCCCCTGCCGGGCGAAGTTGCCGGTATCGATCTCGGTGAGGATGCCGAGCTTGACCAGGCGTTTCAGCTTGGCGCGGGTGCCTTCGATGTTTTTGGGCAGCAGTTCGTGGTCGAGGGCTCCGCAGACGTCGCGGGCCCGGAGTGGGCCGGTGGTCTGGTTGAGGGCGGCGAGGGTGCGGGGGTAATCCGGGTGCTCGGGCAGGTCGGCCGAGGCGGCCTGGACGGGAAGCCGGTCAGCGAGAGCAGTGACGGTCTTCCGGGTGATTCCCAGGTGTTCGAGGTGTGCCTCGGCCTCCCGCAGCCGCCTTGCAGTTCGGCGATCTGTCCTCGCAGGTCGTCGGCCAGGGCCTGCGCGGCACTCTCCTGGAGGTCGAGTGCCTCGAGCAGGGGCTGGATGTTCACGCGGTCACCGCCTGCGCATCGCGCCAGGTGGGAGTGCTCGCGCCAGTGAGGCGGCGGGCCATCACGTGGGTCAGCGCCCAGTAGACGCGGGATACGGAGGAGGCCGGGCGGTGCTCGTAGTCGCGGACCAGGCGCCGGTGCGGTTCCGTCGTCGCGCCAGGCGGCGAAGTAGTAGTACGTTGCGGTCTTCGGAGGCGGGTCGTGCGGTCGCTGCGGGCACGTCAGCGCACGCACAACGTGACGTTGAGGACCGTCCTGCGGGCTCTGGACGGACGGTGTCCGCGGCCGTGGAAAAGCAGCGGCGCAAGCAGTCCCGGCTCGTCCGCGAGTGCCTTCGACCTCCTGGTTGATTGCGATTTCAATGACCCGGTCGCCGCCTGCTGGCAGGATCGTTGGATCCCGGATGATGTGGGTAAGAACCCTCTAGGTCGGCCCCCCGGCACCCGCCAGCCCCGGCCAGGAACGGAGCCATCGCCCCTAACCAGGAGGCCTGTCCGGGCTGCCACCGGACGGTTGATCGGGGACTGACGTGCGCCGGCCGAGCAAGCCGTCGTCTGGCGGAGAGGAGCGGGCAATGCGAACCAGCATCCTCCACGACGAACACATGGACCTCACCTACTACCCGGCGAATGGCTGGACCATCGTCGAGGTCAACGGGGCGGTCGACGTCCACACCGCGCCCAAGATCCAAGAAGCGGTCATCAAACTCCTCGACGAGGGCCACCGCCACTTCATCCTGGACCTGTGCCCCGCACCATTCCTGGATTCCATGGGACTGGGCATGATCGTGGCGATCACCAAGCGCATCCGTGACCACGAGGGCTCGCTGCGTCTCATATGCACTGACGACCGGATCCTGAGGGTCTTCAGGCGCTCCGGCCTGCGCAAGGTCTACGCGTTCCACGACTCGGTAGGCCAGGCGACACTGCGCACCCCGCAGCGCGGTGGCCTGGCTTACTGGCCCCGTCCCTTCCCCACCTGAGACGAACCTCGGCCAAGAGCCCAGGATCCAGGTCACGGCCGCACCAGCACCGAGTCCCCGAGCGGTTCACCCTCTGTGGTGCCGCTGCGCCCTGCCCGCCCGGCAGCACCTAGAGACCGGCGGCACGCTGGAAGACGCGCCAGGGCCGGAGCCGACACGCTTCCGTCATCCGGTCCTTGATCGCTATCCCGCGCCGACGGCGGCCGGGAGGCGGCTGTGGAAGGTCGCCACCCAGGCGGCGGTGGCCAGGATGAGCGCCCCCGCCAGGCCCATCACGGTGTCGGTGGACATGCTCGCGACTCCAGCTGCCGCACCCAGCACGACTGGAGCCACCCCCTGGAGCGTCATGATGCCCGAGCCGAGCAGGCCAAAGGCTCGACCATGCAGCTCCTGCGGCAGCGACTCCAGGAACGGCCGTTGCAGCCCGAGTTGATACGCGAAGGTGCCGCCGGCCAGCTTCTTCAGCGCGTGCCTGTCGTCGCAGTGCTGTAGGCGAACAGGGCGACGACGCCGACCACACAGGCGAGGATCGTCCAGGAGGTGAAGCTCATCCGTTTCCCTTTCCGCCCGGGCCGTTTCGGCTTCTCGGACTGCTCGGTCCGGCCGGGAGCCGCCGGGGCGGGCGGTGCGGCGTCGGCGGCGGTCTCGGCGAGCAAGCGGCGGCAGGCCGTGGCGAGCTCGCCGGTGCCGGCACAGAGCGGTACGACAGTCTCCGAACGCGCCGGAGCGGTGGTGCCGCCGTCGAGGATACGGCCCGCACGGAGCAGGATCTCGTCCTTGCGACCCGAGGGGGCGAGACTGATCCAGCGCTGCACATGCTCTCCCCGGATGACCACACCCCCGGCCCGCTCCCGGTACACGGTGTGCTGTCGCCAGAGCATGTCTGCCAACTGCGTTGCGATATCTCTCAGTTGGGCGCTCAAGGCCCATCCTTCCAGAGCCGTACGGTCAATCGAACGGGAATCGTACTCCAGCGTCCCTGTTTCGCTCGGGGCGGCCCAGGGTGGGGTGACGCGGTCTACGGCATCTGCCTGCCCCTGCGGCGCAGGAGCCCGCACTGGGGGAAGCAGGCACCCGCGGGAGGTAGGTCCCACGCTTACAGCGCACCGAGGGTCCCTGGCGTCACACGGGCGGGCCCGTTCATCCCCCGTGGCGGGCCCGCCCCCTGTTCACCTCGCAGCGTTTCGAGCGGAGTTCACGTGCAGCGCTATGTCCTGCCCATGAATTTTGCAACTGTGACGTTCTCCTCCGCGTGAGCGTCCGGCAACACCTTGACCGTCCGTGCCCCGCCCTACGCGCGACAGGGATTCTCCGAGGTCACGGCAGATCTCCCTGAGCCTGCGGCCTATCCGGCGCCGAAGGAAGGGTGAGCGTCACTTCGCCAGCAGTGGAATTTTTCAGCACAGTGATCCCTCATGGACAGCATCGTGCCGTGCGCTCCCCCGCTCCGGTAGCCGTTCCGCCCGCCGGGCCCCAGCCGTCGAGGAAGCGGGCCAGGGCGCGACGCTGCTCTTCCTCGCGGCGGTCCGCTGCGCCCTGACCTCGGTCCCGGCACTGGCCTCCTTCACCCTCGGCGCGGGCCTGGCTGCCTCCGCGGCCACGGCCGCCGCCCCCGTACTCGCCGAGGCGCGCCGCCGACCTGCTGTATGACCCGAACGGGCACGCAGCGGACCGTGATCGCGGAGCACCGCGGACCGCCGCTCAGGAGTAGTTGCCGCCCCCGGTGATCCCCGCCGCAGCACCGACCACCACGCTTCCGCCGGCGTTCTCGAAGAGGCCGGTCGGGACTGTCCGGCCGGCCTGCTGGTCCCGAGGGATCACTCCGGGGCCCAGGGGTGGGCGTCGAGGTAGGCGGCGATCCGCGCGCGGTCCCACGCGCCGTCGGCGATGGTGACCTGGTAGCGGCGGGCGAGCACGGCGCCGTGAGCGAGCGGGCGCTCCTCGCGGAAAGCGAGGGAGGGATTGACCATCGGGACGGGCTCGCTGCGCACGAACCAGTGTGGTCTGCCGCCCTCCTCGTCGGACGGGTCGGGCTGGAACAGCACAGTGGCGTGGCCGTCGACCTCGTCGTGCTCGCCGATGTAGGCCAGCCACGGCGAGACGGCACCCATCACCTCCGGGCCCTCAAGGCCGTCCGCGGCCAGCACCCGGCCGCCGGTGAAGGACCGCGGGCCGCGCCAGAAGAAGCCGCAGTAGGAGGCGAGTTTGCGGCCGAACACCGCGGGGCTGCCGAACAGCAACTCGGCGCCCCGGACGTTGCGCAGTTCGGTGACGAACTCCAGGGTCCAGCTGCCGCCGGCCGGCTCGACGTCCCTGACGGTGAGGGTGCGGCGCTCCCTGATCCACTCCTCTCCTTCGGCGGTGATCCAGCCCAGGGTCTCGGTGAAGCCGTCCTCGCCGAGCGACGCGAAGCCCAGGTGGTCCTGGCGGCCGACGTTGGGCAGGTCCAGATAGCCGCTGGCGGGGGCGCCAGGGGTGTAGGTGCCGCCGCCCCAGAAGTTCTGTCCCGACAGGTGCGAGGCGGTCATCGCCAGCCCCTTGTGCCAGCGATGATCGTGCGGGCGGTTGCCGCTGATGACGCGCCCGGCCAAGGTGCGCAGCGGGTGGACGTAGGGGCTGGGGCACTCGGAGGGCGGCAGGTCGGGCCGGTAGTGGTAGCGGAACAGTTCGGTGTCGACGGCCAGGGCGCTGATCCGGTCGCCGGGCCGCCGGACCAGGCGTGTCGCGTACTGGTTGAGCATCAGTTCCCTCGGGATGCGGCGGGGGCGGGTGCCCAGCCAGGGGTGTCCCCGTGCAGACGGTGGTAGAAGGGGTCGCCGGGGGTGAGGTCGGCGCGGCTCGTGGGCGTTCCGGTGAAGGCGGCGCGGTACAGCGCGGTGACCAGTTCCAGTGACTCGCGCCCGGCGGGCCCGGACAGCGGCGGGCGCTCCCCGCGCTCCATCGCGTCGAGCAGGTACGGGAGTTGGGCGATGTGCGAGCTGGGGATGTCCGGTTCGCCGGGCGGCATGGGACGCTGCGGGGTGTACGTCCAGTCCTCGTCCCCGTACCCGTACAGGTGGCGCAACTCCACTGTGGCGTCGGCGAAGTCGAACCGCAGGTAGCTCTCCTCGCGCAGCGACAGCGCGGAGTTGACGACAGTGGCCAGCGCCCCGTTCTCGAAGCGGACCAGTGCGGTGGACACGTCCTCGACCTCGATGTCGCGCTGCAACCGCCCGGCCATCGCCTGCACTTCTGCCCACGGCCCGAGCACCGCGAGCATCAGGTCCATCTGGTGGATGCCGTGCCCGAGGGTGGTGCCGCCGCCCTCGGTGTCCCACCGGCCGCGCCACGGCACGGCGTAGTAGGCGTCGGGCCGGTACCAGGCCGTCACCGACTGGGCGACCAGCGGTCTCCCGAGGTCGCCGGCGCGCACCTGCCGGATCAGCCGCCGGGCGGCGGACCCGAAGCGGTGCTGGAAGATCACCGAGACGTAGGGGCCGCCGGCGCGTTCGGCCTGCTCGATCCGGTCGAACTCGGCCAGCGACAGCACCGGCGGCTTCTCCAGCCACACCCACGCCCCGGCGGCCAGGCTGCTCAGCACCGCGTCCAGGTGGGCGGCCGGCGGGGAGCACAGCACGACCAGGTCGGGGTGCTCGCGGTCGAGCATCAGGTCGAGGTCGTCGTAGGCGGCGGGGATGCCGTGCCGGGCGGCGAAGTCCTCGGCGCGCTTGCGGTCGACGTCCATCGCGGCCACCAGTTCGGTACGCGCGGCCTCGGCCGCGAAGGCCGGCAGGTGCGCGGCCTCCGCGATGTGCCCGGTGCCCACGAGGGCGACCCGGATTCTGGTCATGTGTGTGTGCTCCCCTGCGTCCTGACTGGGTGAGTGACAGCTGTGTGGCGGGTGTGCGGAGGGGCGGGCTGCGCCGGGGCGCGGCCCGCGGCCCGCGGCTCAGTGCGCCGGGGCTTCGCCGTGATCGCCGCGGTGGAGATCTATGCCCAGGTCCAGACACTGAAGCGGCAGGCGGCCGAGCGAGGGGTAAGCCTACAGGTCGAAAAGCT
>NZ_JBIVPK010000084.1:0-19241 GCF_044754605.1 Streptomyces sp. NPDC093064 | reverse complement strand
CCCGTTGCGTTGAGAGGCGCACGGCGGGTTCGGCGAGAGGTCCGGAGAAACGGACCGGGAGCAATCCCGGCACCGCGCTCCGGGCCTACTCAGCGGAGCGGTCGCGGAGCGTTACGACGTTGTTCGATTGCGAGGGATGGACACGACCCTGGGCCCGCCACCACGCACCTCGACCACCACAGGCATGGGGGTTTGTCCGACCCGGCACATACGCTGTCGCCACGGAACAGAGATCCTGAAGCTGGAGGCGGCATGTCGTTGACGTGGCTGGAGACGGAGGGCGGCCCGTTCATCGTGGTTCCACGCACCGCGCTGTCGCACTGGTCGGGAACGGAGGGCGACTACGACCGAGCTTGCGAGGTGATGGATTTCGCCGGAGTCCTCGCACTGCCTGACGGAGCCGAGGCGCTGGTTCTCGGGGACGAACCTCTCTCCACCGCCTACCTTCCCGCGCACCGAGTCCTCGTCCGCTGGTACTACGCAGAGAGCGAGGAAGGTGTCGCCGACATCATTCGGGCTGGGCTTGCCAACGCCGAGTGGGAGGAAGGACCCGTACTGAGCACCACGGGCGAGCTCGTCATGTTCGACGCCGCCTATTTCGGCACCGAGGTCGGGACACTCGCTGACAGCACAACTCTCGAACTCGCCGCTGGCCGCTACCGGGTGGACTCGGCAAGCATCGAACCCAATGACCTGACGTCCTTTCGTGTCCACCGATTTGTCGCGCTGGCCTGACCCGACGTTCGTAAAGATCGTGGGAGGTCGCTGCTGAGGTCACTGAAGCAGGATCATCTTGCGTAGGAGTTCGAATCCGGCTCGCCCGTAGAGCTGCCTTTTAATCTTCTTGATGCGGTTCACGGCGCCTTCGATACTGCCGGAACTCCAGTCCAGGGTGAGGCCGGCTATCACGGCGTCGAGGTCCCGCAGCAGGTGGAGTGCGAAGCCGGTGAGTCCGGGTAGTTGACTGGCGTCGACTGCGTGGATCCAGGCAGGGAGCATGGCGCCGAGGCGGCCCGTGAGTATCTCGCCGAAGTCGCGGACATGCCCGGCGGCCGTGTCCAGTTCCGGGCAGCGTGCCAGGACATCCTTCAGGCCGGCGTGGTCTTCCTCGGCCAAGGTCGTGGGGTGTCGGGTGAGCCAGCCGGTCACCTGCCGCACCGTCGGTGGCCGCGGCGGTGCGGCGGGCGGAGCGCCGCGCAAGGTGGCGATGTGGGCTCGGACCATGCCGTAGGTGACGGGAGCTTGCTCGGCAACCAGCTCGCCGTGCAGTCGGGTGACGTTGGTGCATCCCTCGGCGAAGCGTCGCTCCAGGTAGGGCTTGTAGGGGTCGAGCCTGCTGGGCCGGGGCCGGTTCTCGCGGAAGGTGTCCTGCCAGCGTTCGACGTTCGCGTACCGGAGCACAGTGTTGAGACCCCAGCCCAGGTGCCGGGCAATCGCCCGGCGTGAGTGACCCTGGGCGAGAAGCTCGTGGACCAGGGCATGTGCTGCCTTCTTCCGCTCGGCCCGCCGGCCGACGGGCTCCGAGTCGTCCTGCGGCTGACCGGAAGCCCCTCCGGTGGCCTCCGGCAACATGCCGTTGGGCGACGGTTTGCGCAAGCACTCGCGGTGGGCGCCGACGCAGGTCTCCACGGCCCGGCCGAGGCCCTGCCACAGATGAAACCGGTCAGCGACCTGCAAGGCATCAGGGGCACCGCGCCGGGCACCCTCGGCGTAGGCGCCGGCCCGGTCCCGGCAGATGATCTCCACACCGGGGTGACGGACCAGCCACGCGGCCAGCGGCCCGGCTTCACGCGTCGGCAGCACATCGACCACGTGATGGTCTTCGACGCTGGTCAAGACGGTGGAGTAGGTCTGACCACGACGGATCGCGAAGTCGTCCACACCCAGGACCCGCGGAGTGCTGAACTGCGGATCGGGCAGGGCCATGACCCTGCGTAACAAGGTCATCCGTCCGGCGCTGAAGCCCAGCTGGCTCGCCAGCCGGGCGCCGGCCCGCCCGGCCAGCGCGAGCCCCACTCGCTCCAGGGCATGGTTGAGCCGCGTGGTGAACCGTGCGTACGGGGCGGCCAGCCGCGAGAACGGCTCGGCGAACGTCCGGCGCGGACAGTCCGCCGACCCGCAGATGAAACGCCGGACCGTCAGCCGGATCACAAAGCCCTGGTCAGCCAGAGGAAGGTCCTTCAGCCTCCGCTGATAACGGGCGTGGACCCGGTCCGAGAAGCGGCCGCAGTCCGGACATGCAGAGCCTGCGGCCCGGCCCCTCGCCACCACCTCGACCGTGCCGAACGCGGCCGAAACCGCCTCGACCTCCACCTCGTCGATCCCCTCGAAAACCAGCGAGTCCCAGAACGGTGCATCGGTCTGCATGACCAACACCATCACCGCCCACAACCGACCGCAGCAGCGGCCAGCAGACATCTGAGGGAGCGTCACTTCCAACTGTCGGACGACAAGGCGTACGCGGTCTCACACGAACCCAACTCCTCGCAATCGAACGTCGGAGTAACGCTCTGCGACGACTCCCCAAGATCTGTGCCAGAACCGAGTCGTGACGGCGATTGTGTATGGGTTTGGGAGGCACCCAGACCCACGGTCAGGCAATGTTCACGAGTTTTGAAGTCACTGGGATCCTTGCACCTGGGCAGCCCTCACATGCGGTGTTAGACGTGTGCTGCAACGGCACCCGGCTCGGGCTGCAGGATGAGGCGGTGGCCCACGAACTGGTCAGCGTGCTGCGTCACGATGGCGTCCAGTTCCGCGGCCGACCAGGGTGAAGACGGCCAAGGCGACTGTCGCCGCGGCCCCCGTGGCCAGCGCGTCCGCAACGTAGCGGCCCAGACCCGGACGCAGGACGTCGATGAGAGCGAACAGCACGACAGGCCCCGCGAGGCTCGCCGCGACCCCGGCCAGCCAAAAGCGGTGGCTCGCCCAGAACCACTGGGAAAGCCCCATGAGGATGAGGGGCGCAACGGGCACGTGCGGCGCGTCGAGGGCGGCAAGCACGCCGTATCCCAGACCGCTGACCGCCCAGCAGGCAACGGCCACGAGCGCCGCCTCACTCCAGGTGACGGCCCCGTTCACGCCTGCCGCCCCTCATTCATGGCCCGGGCCCGACGGCGCTCCCACCGCCGGGAAAGGAACGCCGCCAGGAAGGAGCCGACCACGAGCGGTCCGGCAACCCAGCGGATCACGGCCGCTGGCCAGCCCGGCTCCCCGCCGGCCATCCGGGTCACCGACTCGATGGGGAGGCAGATCCCCAGCACCACAAAGCCGAGCCCCCAGGCGCGCACCACCCACACAGGTCTTCCCTGGAGAATCTGGAGAATCGGCGGCTGACGTGGCCGGAGCACGGCCCGCCATCCCATCCACACGCAGCTCAGCCCCGCAAGCACCATGAGCACGTCTGAGGCGCTGTCGAACACCTCTGTCACGGTCCCGATCCCCCTCGCCTTCCTCTCTCACCTTCGGCGGACCCCAGAACGTCAGGCGCCCCGGCTGATCATGATGACCGCGCGGACGCGGCCCCTCACCTGCCGGGCACGGCAGACGGCCTGCGCGACTGCTTTCCGGTATCCGACAATGTGGGCACCCTGACGTCACTTCTCATGAACATCCAGGGGCGTCAAGATGACCAACTGCTGTCCAAACCGGCAGATAAACGCTGCTGCTTGAAGTGAACGAAGCCACCCTGCTGTGGGTCGAGGAGAAGAAGGCCCAGGGCATCGTGGCGCCGAACCTTGACCGCCTGGCCCGCGAGCTGGTGGTGCAGGAGGCGGCCCTGGCTCAGTGCTGGAAGCACGGCGGCCGCGCGTTCATGGCAGACCAGGGCGAGATCCTGCCCGACGACCCCGAGGACCCGATGCGCACCGCCATGCGCCAGATGATGGGCGTCTTCGCCCAGCTCGACCGCGGCATGACCGCGGCCAAGCTCCGGCGCGGTCGACGCATCAAAGGGGAGAAGGGCCAGTACGCCTACGGCGCCCCGCCGTACGGCTGGCAGGCGCACAAGAACGAGCTGACCGAAGAGGAGATGGAGCAGGCCGGCCGCGCCCGCGCCCGCCAGCTCCGGGACGAGGACGAACTGTCCTTCCGCGAGATCGCCGCCGTGCTGGAGGCCGAGGGCATCCGGCCCAAGCGCGGGGAACGCTGGCACCCGGAGACCGTCCGCCGGATGCTCGCCAACCCGACCGGCAAGCCGCCGACCCTGTACCCGCGCCAGCGCACCGCGTAGTCCGGCTGGACTGCCGGGTATAGCAGCAGGCCAACCTCCGTCAGATGAGCCGTTGGCGACCTGGGATGTGACGCGCGCCACACAGCGGGGGTCTCTGTGCATAGGTGTTGTTGCCACGTTGTTACCTCTCGGCTCGCCAGAGAAGAACGTGATATTACATCTGACCAGGCCTTTTCTCAGGACCGCGAGAGTTTATCTACCCTGTCATTTCTACCGCCTTCCAACTCGGAAAACGGTACTGGTTTTGGGCCAGACTCGGGACGCAGCCGCGCGCCTTCCTCATGGTGTACCGTGATCCTCGCTCCCTATTTCATGAAGGGGGGTGAAGAGCGGATGACTGCCGTGCTGGAGCCCGATGAGGGCCCGAGGGCGGCGGAGAGGCAGCGTCAGGGTCTCTGGGCACGGGTACGCCGTGCACTGAAGCCCGCGGTCGTGGTCGCGCAGCTCGTCTACTACGCGCTTTGCGTGTGGCGGGAGTTGTAGAGACCTGACCTGGAACGACACGAAGGGCCCGCCAACGGCGGGCCCTCCGATGCACTCCGCTCCGAGGACTCCGTACGTTCGCTGGCCGGCGGGTGCGGAGCCCTCCCTCATGGACTGCGACCCCCACGGTAGCATAAATCCAATTACGCAATAACGAACTTCCCTCCGGTTTTTTCCCGGATTATTTTTTTGCCGCATGTCCGCAAACTATCCTTGCGATACGTCTCATTCAACCGGCGAAAAGCTTTGCGCGTCGAGATTTGGTCCAGCAGCGCAACACGTCCCGGGAATGGCCGTGAAATTTTCGGCGGTTGCCAGTCTTGGTTTGTCACGCGGTATTCGGCTCCGGGATCCCCACCACGGGTCGTCTCACCATGCCGATGCCATCCCAGGCGTCTTGGTCCGCCCCGCCGCACCTGTAGCGGGGCGTATACGAGCTGTTCAGAGGGGGGATGGACGCCGGGAACGAGCAGTGACCTGTCCTGGGGGGATGCCTTCAGCTCGAAGCCAGGCAACCCCTAGGATGGCCATCCCCGAACCCCTTCTGACCGTCGGAGACCGCTTGGTCTGACGCGGGATGCAGGCTCTTTCCAGGCCGTCGGCACGATGCCAGCAGCTCAGAAAACGCTCATTTTGAGGCTGCTTAGGACCACCGGATTCGGCTATTTCGTGCTGTCTAAATTGCCTCTGACCTGCCAAGACGTGCACCAGTAGTTGCTCTAGGGTGGGGCTGCCGGCGGCCCGCTGATGTGACGCAGTGTCAGCCCCATGATCACAGCCGGAGGAAGGCGTACAGCGCTACCCACACAGCCACCCCGAGCGTCAGGGCGGGGACGAGCCCGGGCGCCTGGACCGCGACGAACACGGCGAAGGCTGTGCCAAACAGAGCGATGGCAAGTGAGGTGCGAGGGTCGGGCGACGAGGGCATAGGAGACCTCCAAGGAGTCGGTGAGGCTCGCCCGTTGGCGAACCGCGCCGACTGTGGAGGACCGGCTAGTTAGCCCCGCAACCCCCATCGGGCCGGAGGGCCGGGGAGTCCTACACACCCTTGTTGGACGCCAGAAGTCGTCTCCCCTGGTCCTAGCCGCCCCTGCCCATGAACCGATCGGTTGTTGGACAACAGCGCCGGGACGTCGTCACCGCCGGCCGTGGCCGAGGAGGAGCAGCTGCTGCCGCGATGCGGCTGGGCCCGCCGTGGGCGCTCCGCTCAGCGAGGCTCCGTCGTGCTTGACCGCCCGGCGCGCGGCCAGGCTCAGCCGTCCAGGTAGCCGAGCGCGGCATCGGGCCGGCAGTGCCCGCACGCGTCGATGCCCTCGATCAGCGCCCGAAGGGCGACGTCCCTGGAGACGCCTTTCCAGCGTTTGCCGGCCATGTGGCAGCCCCCGACGTGCACGGCGACGGGCGGCGAGCCGCGGTTGAGACCGCCTTCGAGGATCCAGTCGGGCATGGGCGGCCGGCCCTGCTCGCCCCGCTGCCGCTCCTGCTCACGGCGTTCCGCCGCCGCGATCTGCTGCCGTACCCGGTCCAGCGACAGGGCGAGCCAAGTCTCCAGGGTGCGGAGGCGAGGCAAATCAGGCGGCAGATCGTTCACGTGTTCGATTCTAGGAGCTAGGCTGCTCACCGGCAGAACTAAGGGGGCGGTAGCACAGGAGACGGCATGCGACGCGACCTGCAAGCCGTCGGATTCCTCGACATCGAGACCCCAGGAGTCTCGCGCCGGCCCCGGCCGGACCGCTCCGGGTGACCGGCTACCAGGACCGCATCCATCCATGCTCCCGGACCCGAGCACCGTGTGGCAGGCCGTCGGTCGCGACCCGGAGAGTGGACGTGCCAGGGATTGGACTGCGATGGCGCGAATCGTGCCATACCTGCATGATCGCCGGATTCGAGCTGATGTGGCTCTAGCGTGAGCACCGTGCACCCCGAGCGCTACCACCTCACCCTCACCACCGCCGGCCGCCCGGTCGCGCACGGCTGGTGGGGCAGCTCCACGGTGGCCGACCGCAAGTTCGCCAGCTGGGTAGGCGAGTACGGCTCCATGCCCGACGTCCGGATCACCCTCACCGACGAGCAGCAGGGCAGTGCATTGGTGACCTGGCCGGACGAGGCGTAGCTGTCTGCCATGCGCTGCTGTACCACCACGTCCAACCGATCGATCCGGCAGGGATCGGCGGGGAACAACGGGGAACGTCGGCGAGCGCCTCAGGAACACACAGGTCAGCGTCTTGCCAGGTCAGCCCGCATCCGGTTACGCGATCTTCCAAACTGGGTCTCCCCCCGGTCGCCGGCCCGCCTCACTGATTCTTTGAGACTCCACCAGCCATGCACCGTCCCGTTAACGTTGCACGCATGACCACGCCCCCTGGAACGGATGATTCCGCCCCCATACGCACATGGCGGTCAAGCAGCTTGGGTAATGCGGGGCTCTATTTCATGGGGGTGATATGTATCGCCCTCGGAGTGGGCCTGTTGGCAGCCCAGGCCGAGTCGATCCTCGCCGCCCTCCTGTTCTTTGGCACGGCAGCTGCATGCGTCCGGCTCGCTGCACACGGTGCACTCACTCTCACGCCTGATGCCGTCGTGATCACAAATCTGTTCGGCCAGCGCACCATTGCGCTCACTTCGGTCCGCAGGGTGACCGCGGGCTACAACGGCCTTACTGTCGACACCCACGACAGGAGGAGCTACACAGCTCTCGTGATCCAGAAGTCCAACCTGTCCCGCTGGCTTGGTCGCAGAACGCGCGCCGATGAGATCGCAGACGCGGAACGCAGCGCGGCGGGCCTTAGCGTGTCCAAAGGACTCCACCACCATCGACGCGACCACTGACATCGCCAGGCAGCGGCGCTTACCCGGCGTGGCCCGTGCCCCATCCGTGCCCGATCGTGCGGGGAACGCCGGGGAACCACCGACTCGCCGCGCACACCACCGGAGGCCGCCGAGTCGCCCGCACCGCGCGCACGCCAGCCGCCGAACGCCTTCCCACCGAACCGGATGCTGCGCCGCGTAGCGGCTTGGCCTGGCGGCCCGGCGGCGGCCGAGGTGCCCTCTGTTTTGAAGTCACTGGGACTCTTGCCACGGCAGCATCGAGGTGTTCCTGGTGAAAGGCCCTGGTCATGCCGCAGATGTCGAAGGTCGAGCTGTACGCCGCGATTCGGCGCGACCACCGTGGGCAACCTTCCATCCCAATGGCGGGCTAGTGCGCTGACCACGAACGTTCGCCGGGGGACGCCCTGTTGTGTGGCGGGTGGTGGCTGGCTCAGGTGCGGTTCAGGCGAACCAGTTGTTGCGAGTGGCGCTTAAGCTGTCTGGCGGCGGGTCCGGGAGCAGCTGGAAGAACTTCCATGCGTACTCGTACGGATCGAGGCATTCGACGTACCGTTCGCCCCATGGTGCGTCGACCGGGCCGGTGGTGACCTGGCATCCGGCCGAGCGGCAGTAGTCCGCGGTCGCGTCGACTTCGGTCACCTCGATGCCGATGACCACACCGAGGCCCCGCGGGCTGGTTCTCGTCATGCGTTCACGGTCGTTGTCGGGAAACGGCATGCCGACCAGGGCATCGACGAGCAGCTGGAGGTCACCGCGTCTGAGGATCGCCATGACCGTCCGGCCGTCGGGATTGGACATCGATCCGGTCTGCTCGAAACCGAGCCCCTGATAGAACGTGGCCGCCTTGGTCACATCCTCGACGCGGAGTCCTACCCGGATTGGAGCCTCTTCGGTCATTGCGCCTCCGTTTGGCGAGCGGTCTCACACCGTCACGATGCAGGAGTGAGGGGAGCGGTGGCCAGTAGAAGATGTGGGTCTGGTTACGCCGCCTTGGGCCGGGGCGGCCCCAGCGTTGCTGGCGTTCGCTGCGAATGCGGGCGCGTTCCCGGCGCTGGGCGTCCAGCACATCGGGGTGGCGGGCGTTGGCGTTGCGCCACCGCCGGTACTCCTGGAGCTTCCGGGCGAGCACGGTGTGGTTGGGGTGGTCGGAGCTGCCCATGACGAACGTGCGTAGTGGCCCGAACTGGGCCTCGATCGGGTTGGCCCACGACCCGCTTGTCGGTGTCAGGCACAACTCGACCTTGTTCTTCCTGGCCCAGGCCCGGATCGCCGGTGTCTTGTTTGCCGACAGGTTGTCCATGATCACGTAGATGGGAGCCCCGTCGGGGCGGGCGGCCCGGATCGATTTCAGGGCGGCCAGGGAGTGGTCGCCGCCTTTGCGGCGGCGGCGGGTCACACCCCAGAGCTGGTCGTCACTCAGGGAGTAGCAGCCGTGGAAGTACCGGATGCCGTGGGTGCGGTGATAGGTGGCCGGCAGCCGGTGACACCGCGCCTGCAGACCTTCACGCACCAGCACCCCCAGGGCACCGACATCGGCGACTACGTGCGGTTCGTCCTCGTGCTGGCCGCCCAGGACGACGACCGGATCCTCACGGTGACAAAAAGCTCACTGACGCCTACTGGACGGGAACAGTGCGCGGAGTGCCGACACGGGCACGAGCCCTCCACCTCCTCGGCCAGATGCTCACCAAGGTCGGAGCCAGACGCACCCGGCCACGCGCCGGGCAGTGACATTCCGCTCGACGAGCGACGCACCGGCGTCGCTCGCGCTGCTATTTCCCGTGAACATTCGCGGGCCTCAAGATCCGCAACTGCTGCCCAAACCGGCGGACAAACGCTGCCCCTAGAAGTGAACGAAGCCGATCACGGAGTAGTCGATGATGGGAGCATGACGTACAGCTCCCGTAACTGGTGGATCGAGATGGCAGTGTTCGTCTCGGTGACCGCAGTGTGCACCGTGCTCCTGGTGTTGTTGTGGATTTGGTCTCTCGATGGCGCCGAGGCGAGCGCGAACGTGTGGGGCTTCGTTGTCCCCGGTGCCCTCGTCGGGCTGTGGGCGTCACGGCGCTACCGTCGTGCCCACATCTCTTGAGGGGCCACTGAAACAGGCTCAACGGCGATGTCCGCGCTCGTAGGCGGGGCATCGCCGTTGGCGCGTCTGGTACGCAGGTGAGCACCACTCATCGAGGCCGAGGACTGGCCCGAGGCCCTGCCCGCCGTCGTCCTGGGCGCGGTGCGCCGGGCTCCGGGGCTGAACAACGACCCGATGTGAAGTACCTCCGCGACAGCGGTAGGCGCTGACGCATCCGGTCCGGTCGCTCGGCCGAGGCCGCCGATCTCTAGTCGCGAGCCCATGGCAGCCTGACCTCGCCGTAGGGGCGCACGTGGCCCCAGAACAGCGGGGTCAGGCCACGCCGGTCGGCCGGGGTGAGCAGGCCGGACCACTGCGACTCGGCCAGGACGTCACGACTGCATCAATGCAGCCGACTGGATCGCAGGACAGACACACAGCCGTTATTAATAGCCTCGCGCTTTCATGAAGCAGGCCAGCGTTGAGGGTAGGCAGGGCAACGGGGCCGAACGAGCGCGAAACGCCCCGCCGGAAGCGTTTCGCACGTGAGCCCGGACCCCAGCGCCGCAGGCGAACGGAAGTCCCAGCCGACCGGTCATCGCGAGCGACTCCCCGAGCAGGGACAGAAACGGGCGAACGGTGTTGTAGCGGGAGGCCAACAGGCGCCGCATCTCCGCCTCGGCCTCCTCGTCCGCGGGCCCTATCAGCTCTCCCAGCAGCGCCGAGGCAGCCATCACCTCCTCGCGTGACCCGATCTCCGTCTCCAGCGCCCGCCACATCGCACCCGCGTCCAAGTCGGTGCCGGACTCGGTGACCAGGTCCAACTGCCCGCTCCACAGCCGGAACACCGCATCGAGCATCCGCGACGCCTTCGCCATGCGAGGCCGGGCCGCGATCCAGTCTCGGTCCGTTGCCCGCCGTGCGGCGCTGATCAGCTTCACCTGCATCAGCACCGAGAACAGGTCCAGCGCGTCGTCGATCGCGGACGCCTCCAGGTGCCGCACCACCGATGTCAGCAGTGCCGTGCGCTTCGGTTCCGGTGTGCGCTCCAGGATCGGCGCTTTCGACCCCAGGCCGATCCGAGCCAGCGTCGCCAGCCGGTTCGGCGGCACCTTGTCCAGCTTCACCCGGCCCAGACGGAACGCCGAGATCTCGTCACCCGCTCCAGTGCCTTCGCCAGGCTCGCGCCCGTCGTCCGCGTCGGCGGCCGGCGCAGCCGTTCCAACTCCGAGATCCGACGCCCCTCCGGCACCCCGAGCAGCGCCACCAGGTCCGCCGACAGCGACGCGTCAGCCCGCTGCGCGGCGCCCGCCACCGTTGCGTACAACCGCTTCTCCGCGACCTGACGCACGGAGGCGACCTGTTTGGCCAGCACGCTCACGTCCAGCAGCAGTACCCGGTGGCGCCGCAGCCAGCCCACCGCCTGGTTGAACAGGGCCACCGGCCCCTCGGCGCCCGTCCATGCTCGTTCGTGCAGGAACGCGCGGAACTTCCGGCCCCACTCCGTGTCCTCGAACGGGTGGTAGGCATAGGCGTCCCGGATCTCCCACGCGTGCTCGTACGCTGTCTTCGCCCGCTCGGTGTACCGCTTCACCACCGACGCGTCCTCGATCTGCAACTGCGCGGCCAGGTGCTCGATGACCGACCACGGCACATCCAGCGGGTCGTCTACCAGGAACAGGCCGACGTACCGGACGGTGCACATCTGGACCGCGAACCCCATCCATACGGCCCCTGGTTTGCGTACGTGTCAGTTTTCGGAGTCGGCTGCGCTGATGTCCGAAGTCACCTGCGCGCGTCCGTGAATTGATCGAGCCCTCATATCGGCGTGGCGTCGTTGTCGTCCTGCGCAGGGCTTCCAGGAGCTGATCACGGTGCTCAACGACTGCGCTTTCGGAGAGATGCCCGTTTCACAGGAGAGATGTCCAGCTCAGGCGGTGGGGGTAGTCACTGTCCGGGTTGGCGTCGCTCTGAATTTCGCACGCCTGCCCGATGGGGGATCACCTAGGGTATGCGGCATGACGCTGCAACTTGTTCAGATGAACTTCAAGGCCCGGGACGACTCGGCGCTCGGCCAGTTCTGGGCGGAGGCGCTCGGCTGGGGTGTTTCCAGCGAAGGGCCCGGCGTCACCAACCTGGAACCCGTGGGCTTCGACTGGCCGGACCCGTCCGCCGTCTGCATCGATCTCGTCCGCGTCCCGGACCCGGAGACGGTGAAGTACCGCGTGCACATCGAGCTCGCCACCACCTCCGACACCCATCAGGCGGAGTTGGTCGCACGTCTGAAGGAGCTCGGGGCGACGCCCGCCGATGTGGGCCAGGGCGACGCGCCGTGGACGGTGATGGCCGACCCGGAAGGCAACGTGTTCAGCGTCCTGGAGCCCCGGGAGCTCTATCGGGACACCGGGCCGATAGCCGCCGTGGTCGTCGACTGCGCCGACCCACGGGCCATGGGCCGGTTCTGGGGCGAGGCGATCGACTGGACCGTCCACGAGCTGACCGACGACCGCGCCCTGCTGCGCTCCGTCAAGGGCGTCGGGCCGTACCTGGAGTTCCGCCGCACGCCCGACGACGAGGTCGTATGGAACCGCGTCCATCTCGACGTGATGTCCGACCCCGTCGAGGATCAGGCGAGGGAGGTCGCCCGGCTCGAAGGCCTCGGCGCGATACGGGCCGACGTGGGTCAGGGTGACGTCTCCTGGGTCGTCCTGGCCGACCCGGCGGGCAACGAGTTCTGCGTCCTGGGCCGGGGCTGACGCGGAACTCCGTCCGCTCCCTCATGGCGGTGCGGCAGTGCGCGGCGCCGGGCCCCGCCCTCCCCGGCCGCCAACTCACGGGCGACCACAGCCGGCTTCACCGGCCCGGTCAACGCCTGCTCCGACGGCCCGCTCGATGTGCACGACCTCGCCGCGATCATCGCCACGCAGGTCAGCCGCGAACCCGTCTTCCGGACCGTCCCGCCGGGCGAGAAGGCGTCGGCGTTCTCTTTCGACCGCCACTACGCCATGAGCAACGCCCACGCGAAGGAGCTGGGCTTTTCCTTCTCCCACACCACCGACTGGCTGCCCGGCGCCGTCGCCGAAGCCCTCGCCATCGAGCCGTCACCCACCGCCTGAGGAACTCAAGCCATCATGCAGTACCGCACTATCGCCCACACCGCCGTCAGTGCCATAGGCCTGGGCGCCATGCCGCTGTCCATCGAGCACCGCCCGGACGAGACGCGGGCCATCGCCACCATCCACGCTGCCCTCGACGCCGGGGTCACGTTCATCGACACCGCCGACAGCTATCACTGGCACGCCGGCGAGGCCGGCCACAACGAGCTGCTGATCGCCCGCGCCCTGGCCCGCTACGGCGGCGACACCTCCGGCATCGTGGTTGCCACCAAGGGCGGCCGCGGCCGCCCCGGCGACGGCAGCTGGACCGTCACCGCCACCCCGGCACACCTCAAGCAAGCCGCCGAAGCCTCCGCCAAGCGCCTCGGCGTCGATGCCATCGGCCTGTACCAGCTGCACAAGCCGGACCCGACCGTGGACTGGGCGGAGTCCGTCGGCGCGCTGCGCGAGCTGCTCGACGCTGGCACGATTCGCGCCGCGGGAATCTCCAACGTGACCACCGCCCAGATCCACCAGGCACATCAGATCCTCGGCGACGGACTCGTCTCCGTGCAAAACCAGTACTCGCCCGCCGTCCGCGACAGCGAGCCCGAGCTGCAGCTGAGCACCCAGCTGGGACTGGCCTTCCTGCCCTGGAGCCCACTCGGCGGCATCTCGCGCAGCTCCCTCGACGGCCTCTCGGGCCCCACCTCCATCGGCACCGCCTTCCACCGCATCGCAGCCGAGCGCGGCGTCAGCCCACAGCAGATCGCCCTGGTCTGGCTACTCGCCCGCTCCCCGGCAGTGATCCCGGTACCGGGAGCCAGCCGCCCGGCCTCCATCACCGACTCGGCCAGGGCCGTGGAGCTCACGCTGAGCACACAGGAGCTGGCGCACCTTGAGGACGCTCTGCCGGGATAGTGGGTCACGAGTCGCTCGCCGACCTTGACCGCGGACGGCTGGCACCTGCCGCCTGCCGCTGCCTGGGCACGGTCGCCGACCGGCCGAGGTCGAGGCGCGTGTCCATCTCCAGACGGAACGTGCCGTACGGATTGATGTTCGACCAGAACAGCGCGATCAGGCCGCGCCGGCCCTCCTCGGTGAGCTTCTTCGCCCGGCATCGAGGTTTCGGCGTGCTCCTTGTCCGGGCCGGTCAGGGTGCCGTCCTTGCCGTAGTCGAGCACGGTGTTCGCGCTGTTCAAGTTCTCCACGACCTGCAGGCCGCCGTGGATCTCGCGGCGCAGGTCGGGGCCAGCGAGGTAGTCGCAGGCAAAGATGGTGCGGACCGCGCGGCCGAGTTCTTCGAGGGCGGCGTCTGTTGCTCGGGGGCCAGGGCTTCGGCATAGTCAGTTGATGCCCGGTTGCTGACGTCTCTCGTCGTGTTGGGTGGAGTCCGATGCAGAACAGGCACGGACGTCCGTGATCATGGAGTTCGCTACGCTCTGTACCCTTGAACTGCCCGTGCCTGCCGAAGCGACGCAGCCGTATAGGGCGTCCACGCAGAGAGTAGTGGGGAATGAGTGTGGTGGAGAGCTGGTCCCGCGTGATGAGTCTTCTTCGGGAGCACGCCCCGGCCGATCATGCGGATCTGCCCGGGCCAGCCACGGAACAGATGCTTGCGGCCGCCGAGGAACGGATGGGCATCCAGCTTCATCAGGACCTACGGGCGTGGCTGTTGCAGAACAATCTTGATCTTCCTGAGGAAGACGTGGACGACGATGTGGCGTGCTGTGGTTTCGCCGGGTTTCCGGACGAGGGAAGCTTCTTTCTGGGTATCCGGGCGATGGAGAGGCTCTACGCCAACCACTACATGACCGGTGGGGTCAACCCTCCGGATCAGCCGGACAATCCGTTCTGGCGCAATGAGTGGATCCCGTTCCTGTCGGACCAGGACGGCTGGATGGGGAAGTTCATCGACGTGCGGGACGGGCGTATCGGCAGGTGGTTCGTGGGCGACATCACGATCACGGGCGAGTACCCATCACTGGCTCACTATTTCGACTCCGTGGCAGAGATGCTGACGAAGATCGCCGATGGAAGCCATCCAGTCTGCTCGGCCGCCGAAGGACGACTCGTCTGGTCGTGAAACCAAAGTGCTCCCCCGGTTGTTCCGGGGAGCAGAGCTTCGGCGTTGTCCGGCCTCGTCCGTTTTGATCATGTGAGGCCGAGGAGGGCGAGGGTCCGGTGATGATCTGCGGGGTTGTGTCGGTGGTGTTTCGGTATCGGGGTGTCAGTGTGGTGTGGCGTGGTTTCTGCTGTACAGCCTGTTGTGGTCGGGGTTTTGAGTGGTGACACGGATGCCGATCCGGTGCTGACGTTTTTGGTGGTGATGCGGGTCAGTTGGTTGCCGGTCGGTATAGCCGGGAGTTTTGGTACCGGCCATTGGCTCTGTTCACGAGAACCGACAGCAGCTGTTCACGAGTTTGGGCAGCGCTTGGCCCTCAGCTTAAATCGAACAAGTCATGACTTCGGGCATCGCGGGGCCCTGCCGGGTAGTCGGTGGCGGCCCAGGTGGCGAGGAGTTGCAGGGCGTCGTGGTCGTGGTGCCGGGGGCGGCGGATCCCAAGGGCCCTGCCGCTCGTCGACCGGGTCGAGAACTGCGGCTCCTACACACGAGACTGGTGGCGCGGCCAGGACTGGATCCCCGGCTCTCGGCCGAGGACGACTTCTTCGCCCTGTCCCTGGTCGCTCGGGGGCTCGGCATGTCGATCACGCCCTGGCTCTCCGTCACCGACCTGCCCCCGAAGGCGGCACTCACCGCCCTCGGCCCGCCCCCCCGACCCGCGAGGCCGGCTGCGTCATGACCCCCCGAACTCGCCCACGCCAGCGCCATCAGTGCCCTTATCCGCGAGCTCCGCTCCACCCCGCTCTCCACCGGCCTCCTCCCGGTGACGCGAGTGACGAACAGCCGAAGAATGACTGAAGACTGACACTCCATCCCCTGGTCGACGCTGCCCGCGGACCTACGCTGCCAGAGCGGGAACACGAGCGGGCGGGGGCGCGATGGCACAGGTCGACTCGGGGCGAGCCTCGGCGCTGCGTAGATTCGGCGCGCTGGTCATCGTGGGCGGCCTCGCCGCCGACGAGATCGGGCTGATGCGATCCGCGGGCAGGCACGGGTTGAGCGTTGCCCTGGCCTGGTTCGTGCTCTGGGTCGTGGTGACCGGACTGGGCATGACGGTGGTCCATGAGCTGGGACATCTCCTGGTCGCCTGGATCCTGCGCATGCGCGTCACCGGGGTCAGGTTCCTGAGCCGGCGCTCGCGCGTCGGTGTCCCGCACGTGGCCATGGACCCGGATCCCGGCTCGCGGTGGCTGCCGATGCGATTCATCGCGACGATGTTGGCGGGGCCGCTCGCCAACCTGGCCTGCGCGGCGTTCTGTCTCCACCTCTCGGAACGCCCGGGGGTCACGGGGACAGGCAGGGCATTGCTGCTGGTGCCGGTGATCTGGGGCGGCGCGACGGGGCTGCTCAATCTCGTACCCGTCGCTCAGAGGTACGGCGGCCTCCTGTCGGACGGCGCTCAGATCCTGCGCTGGGCGACCCGGCCGACCGAGATGCGCGCGGCGTTGGCAGCGAAGAGCGTGCTCGCGCAACTGGCCCAGGACCGGGCGACGCTCAGCCGCGGCGAGCTGCCCGACCTGGCGCGCCTGCGCCGCATCGTCGACGGCGGCGATCGCGCGTCCGTCGGCCCGGCCGCGCTGATCCTGATGACCGCCAGCGCCCGGTCCGGCCAACTCGCGTACGACGCCGCTCGGCTGGCCCGGGTCGCCGGCGCGAGCGGACTCGACCCTTCCGCCGCAGGTGCACTCGCCTCGGGGATCGCCTGGTACCGCGCCAACGCGGCGCTCGCCGCACGGGTGCGGGACCGCGTCGTTCCGGACCCGGCCCGGCTCGAGGAGCTCGCGGCGCTTGCCGAGCTCGCCTACGCGAAGACCCCTGAGCCGCCGCTCACCCGATGCGCGCTCGCCCTGGTCCACTGCCTGCGGGATCGGCCCAAGGCCGCCCGCGACCTGCTCGTCGACCCCGACATCGGCTTGGCCGGACCGGCCGACCGGGTGAACACCTACGCCGTGCGTGCTCTCGCGGAACTGCAGCTCGGCGACCTCGCGCAGGCCGGATCCCTGCTCCGGTCCGCCTCTGCCGAGAACCGGCCGTCCGACCTGCTCACCCTCGTCGGCCAGCTGGCCGACTCCGCCGCTGCCCGCCGCAGGGCCCAAGCCGAGCCGTCCTGAGCCTGCCCTCGAAAGCCACCCACCTGCGCCCCGATGATGAGGGCACAACGCGAGCACCGGCGGGGATCGGTCCCGCCGAGGAGCCCTCGTTGTGCCCTGAACGCAGCTGGGAGCGGTGACCCAGCGGTAGTTGACGTACCGCGAGACCATCGCACCTACCTGCATGAACGCGGGAATCATGGCGTTGACCTGCGGAAACTCTGCTCGGCGGTCTTCGCTGGTCGGCGCCACTCTCGTCTGTCGAGTGCCCTGTGAGTGCCCTGGCTCGGGGTCTGTCGCGAGGGAAGAGCATCAGCGGCGAGATCGTGGGACGGGCGGCTGTGGTGCTTCTTGCAGGGGATCCCTGCTGACGGGGCGGCTGGCTCGTCTGCGGCTCGGACGTATGCACCGGTTCTGCCTCGCCGCCGCCACGGCCAGCACCCGCCCAGCACCGGGAAGCGCTCCTGACCTGTCTTCACCTACAAAGCCAACCGGCGGCCACCAACGACGAGGCGTACTGGGGCGCTGTCAATTCTCATGAACATCGAACACGACGCGCCGCCTACGCCTCCCAAACTCGTGAGCAGGTGCTGTCGTTTCTCGTGGACAAAGTCAGGCCATCAGCGGACTCCCGCATGCACGACACTGCCGCGGCCCCGCGTCGTCGTCTGTGACCACGACCAGCCGCGGCCGAGGCACCCCGTTCCTGCCCATGACGTCAGCGTACGGGCGGTATCCGCACCCGCCCACCCCTCACCTGGCAGGCCATTTCTTACGGCTGGGCTGACTGCTGTTGTGTGCTGGGACACGAGGTGAGGAAGGTAAGCGCGTCCTGCGCGGCTGTGGGGCCGAAAACCATGGTCTTCGCTGCCCGACCAGGGTGGAAGAGTACGTAGTAGGCGGCCAGGTAGGACAGATCGCCCCAGGCTTCGCGTTTGTGGGCACGGCCCAGGAGTTGCCCACAACGGATGCAGGCGATCCACGGGACGACGAGCAGACCAGCAAGCTCCCGCGGAGCTAAGCGAGGCCCCGTTCAGGGGGACGGCGTCTGCCGAGGCGACCAATCGCATGCTGAGGCTTTCGGAATCGGCGGAGCGGCACTGCCAGATCCGCTCTTCAAGGGCTTCCCGCTGGCCCCACTCCTCGGCGGTGACCGCCAGATGTGTATGCACGTCCTCGCCAATTGGAGTGTCCTGGGCGAGCAGATTAGAGGCGACCAGGCCGAGGGCGGACTCCTGCTCTCCGATGGCGCAGGAGTCCATGACCTCTTGCGCGTGTGCAGGAGGAAGGAGAGCGGCAAGGGCCGGCCACACGGTGGCTTCATCCGTCACCCGGACAGGCTATCCATCCGCCCAGGGCGGTGCCCCAGGAGTGGCCAGCCACTGCTGCCCGCAACCGCGACAAGCCCTCCGACCTGCACGTCATGCCCGCTCGACTTGTCATGTAAGGATCCGACACAGCTTCTCGCCGGCGGTGCCGATAGCGGTGGCGGCCCCGCGGACGAGGCCGCTGAGCGCAGCACGAGACAGGTGCAGGGGGCGCTGACGCTCGGATCGAGGCGACTTCTTGCTCATGGCACCTTCCGGTGTAGCGCAGCCGGTGCTCGCCGTGATGCGGAAGCAGGGGTTTGGCGAAGCGGCCGCTTGGAACCTATGAGGTCAGCGTTGAGGTGTACAGCGCGGCCAAGGAGGGGGCGGAGGCGAAATATAAGGTCTGGCGAGACCGTATTCCCGGAATCGCTCTGGTTCTCAGGTGAGTCAGTGTGGCGGCGATGGCTTGACAAGCACCCGAGTATCCCTCGACGGAAGTCGTGGTAATTCCAACTTTCCAACGGTGTGTCAACTTCTCTTAGAAAACATCACGCTGGGTGGTTTGCCCCTGCAGATCTACCCGCTTCCTGGATTGGTAGTGCGTTCTGTTTCCAGAGTTAATCCGGGCTACGGATTGAAGCACTGGAGGGAGTGGCCCGGTTCTGCCAAAGGTACATGCTGCATCACCTGATGCAGACTCACCACCCGAGCCACCCCTCCCCCTTGCTACTGCTCGGGCCGCAGGCCCGTTGGCCGTCCCGCGCAGCGGGGCCGGCCTGTGGGTGCGCAGCGCCCGCACGGTGGCTGGAGCGCAGCGGAGGCCACACGCGGGGACGCAGTCCCCGCAGCTCCGGGAGCCAGCGGACGGAGCGTCACGAGGCTTGCGCAGCAAGCCTCGTGGGCGGGATGCGCAGCATCCCGCAGGCGCTCACGCGGAGCGGGAGCGCAACAACCGTGCGCAGCACGGTTGTTCGCTTGCACATCGCGCAGCGATGTGGTACCCGCTC
>NZ_JBIVPK010000083.1:0-19877 GCF_044754605.1 Streptomyces sp. NPDC093064 | reverse complement strand
CCACCCGCGCAATCCGCGACCAACCCCAACGAGCACTTCCACTCCTGGGCATCACCAACAACCCGGGAACCGAGGGAACTTGATCAAGCCCTGGGCAAAAACGGCACCGACACCCCCGCGCGCTCACCCCGCAGGAGGAGATACGGGTCCTCGATGTGCTCCACTCCCCGGAGTTCGCCGACATGGCGCCCGCCGAGATCTACGCGGTCCTCCTCGACCGGGGTGTCTACCTGTGCTCGGAGTCGACGATGTACCGGCTCCTGCGACGCCGTGGCGAGGTCCGTCAACGCCGCCGCCAGGCCGTCCACCCGCCCCGGACCGTTCCCGAGCTGGTCGCCGAGGGCCCGAACCGGGTCTGGAGCTGGGACATCACGAAGCTGAAAGGCCCGGTCAAGGGCGTCTACTACTGCCTCTACACGATCATCGACATCTTCAGCCGCTACACGGTCGGCTGGATGATCGCCGACCGGGGGAAAAAAGGACCTCGCCGAGCGGTTCCTGTCCGAGACGATCGCCAAGTACGGCATCCAGCCAGGTCAGTTGACGATCCACTCGGACCGCGGGTCCCCGATGGTCGCGCAGAACGTCGCCCAGATGATGGCCAGTCTCGGCGTCACCAAGTCGCATTCGCGGCCGAAGACGTCGAACGACAACCCGTACAGCGAGAGCCAGCACAAGACCCTGAAATACCGGCACGACTTCCCGGACCGTTTCGGATCCCTCGAGGACGCCCGGGCGTGGTGCACCCAGTTCTTCACCTGGTACAACGAGGAACACCGGCACTCCGGGATCGGCCTGCACACGCCCTACGACGTGCACTTCGGCCTCGCCGAACAACTCCGCGAGATGCGCGCCGACGTCCTCCAGGCGGTCTACGCGAAGCACCCCGAACGCTTCGTCCGCAAGCCACCGGAGCCCCCAAAACTCCCCGCAGCAGCCTGGATCAACAAGCCGGCACCAGACGGCCCACTGATCCCGGCACAGCGTTAGAACGATCTACCTGCCTTGATCGCTTTGACAGGTTCCGAGACGCGATGTCCGCGGCAGTGATCACACCGATGAGCGCAACAGGAATCAGTAGCAGCAAGTGGCTCGGCGGCCACGGCTGCCCGAGACCCGGCGGTTTCCATCGGTGGTCGCGACGACCCGATGGAGATGACTTCATGCCCAGGTACGCGCCGAACCAGCTCCCGCTGACCGTGCCCAGGAGGTACTTCGAACTGCGTAGAGGAGGCCTGAAAGGGGCAGCCGCTGCCCGCCAGGTGGGCGTATCCGTCAGCTGCGGGTCGGTGTGGTTCATCAAGGCTGGGAGCATGCTCCTGCCCGACAAGCCCATCGATGCCCGCTATCTGACCCAGGACGACCGGATCGCCATCGCCGACGGTGTACAGGCCGGCCGCTCCGCGGCCGCGATCGCCGACGAGCTCGGCAAGCACCGCTCCACGATCTACCGGGAGCTGCAGCGAGGCCGCAAGGCCGACGGGTCCTATAACCCCTGGTGGGCACACAACCAGGCGATCCTACGCAGACGACGCCCCAAGGAAGAGAAACTTCAGGCCAGTACGGCACTGCGCGAGTTCGTCAACGACAAGCTCCAGCAGCACTGGTCCCCGCAACAGATCTCGCGTCAGCTCGCCCGCCACCACCCCGGCGATCCGGTGCTGAATGCCTGTCCGGAGACGATCTACCGCGCCCTCTACAACGGGCTCCTCGACAAGCGCACCGCCAAGCTACGCACGGCACGCACCCGCCGCCGCAAGCAGCGCCGCGGCATACCCCCCTCAAGAACGCGATCCCGCACATGCGGCTCATTCACACCCGCCCCCGCGAGGCCGACGAGCGGAGCACAGCCGGTCACTGGGAGGGCGACCTGATCATCGGGAAAGGGTACGCCTCCGCGATCGGCACCCTGGTCGACCGGGCCACACGCTACGTCCGCCTCATCCACCTGCCCCACGGCTGGAAGGCCCCGCAGGTGCGCGACGCGCTCGTCGAGCAGACCGCAGAACTGCCGGCCACACTGCGGCGCACCCTGACCTCTGGGACCAAGGCCGCGAACTGTGTCTCCACGAAGAAATAGAAGACCTGACCGGCTTCCGCATCTACTTCTGCGACCCGCACTCGCCCTGGCAGCGTGGCACCAACGAGAACACGAACGGGCTGCTGCGCGAGTACTTTCCCAAAGACACCAACCTGAGCCGATACACACCGCGCGACCTCGCGCAAGTCGCCCGCCAGCTCAACGAGCGCCCCCGTTACGTCCTCGGTGACCGCACCCCGGCTGAGGCGATGCGAGACTGGTCAACAGCACTCGCTCACGACTGATTCGCAACGATCAGTGGAAACCGCCCCCACACGTCCCTGCCTGGAGTCCACGCCTTCCAGACTGCACCGCTACGGATCGCACCGCGACCGCAGGAGACCGGCGACAGCAGCAACCGCGCAGGGCGCGGGGACCCAACCGCCGTGATCAACCGCCTGCGGGTGCCCGTATCGCTCGTTCGGGTGCGTATCCCGTGCAGGTGTCAGCCCTGATGTCCAGGATTGACCTCGCGATGTGTTTCCTCGTGAAGGGTGAGAGAACATGCCGACGTACATCACGCTGCTGAACTGGACCGATCAGGGGGTCCGAGACTACAAGGACACCGCGAAGCGCGCCGAGACCTTCGGCGCAGCGGCACAGAAGATCGGGGCGAAGCTCCTGAACATCTACTGGACCGTCGGTCCATACGACCTCGTGGCCGTCGTCGAGGCACCCGACGACGAAACTGCCACCGCAGCACTCCTGCAACTCGGCGCGGTGGGCAACATCCGTTCCACGACTCTGCGAGCCTTCGGCCAAGGGGAGATGGAACGCATCATCGCCAAGGCGACTGGCTGACGACCTCCACTCACCGCAAGCGAAGGCGTCTGGTGAGCCAGCTGAGCAGGGCGCCTTACAACCCTGCTGAGGGGCCCGAGTGGGCCACCTACGTACAATTGACTTCCTCCCCGGGCTGAAGCCCGGGGATTCCCCTATGAGGGGGTTCGGCCGGTTGCCCGGCGTACGGGTTCCTGCTTCACGGACCGGCTGGTGCCGAGGTCTCCACAGGCTGAGACCGCATGTCCTGCGGCCTTGATGTTCTTCGCGGCGTTCACATCGGCATGGTCGCGGTATCCGCAGCCTGCGGCTTTGCACCGGAAGACCGCTTGGCTCTCGCGGTTTCCTCCGGTGACGAAGCCACAGGCGGAGCACCGCTGCGACGTGTACGCGGGATTGACTTTCACCACGCGCGTGCCCGTGTACCGGGCCACGTTGGCAAGGGCGAGTTCGAGGCGGTGCCACCCCTTGTCCAGGATGGCCCGGTTGAGCCCGGCCTTCTGGCGGACGTTGTGGCCGGGCGCGGCCACGGTGCCACACGCGCCGGCGGACATGTTCTTGATCCGCAGGTCTTCGAGGACCACCAGGGCATTCTTCGCCACGATCCGGGCGGCCCTCTGCGCGCAGAAGTCCCCACGCCGGTCCGACACCCGGGACATGATGCGGCCCATGGCCGTGATCGTCTTGTGCCGGTTCGCGCTGCCGCGCTTGGACCGGGCGAGGCGCTGTTGCAGACGCCGGTACCGGACGATCTCGCCGGCCGTGATGAACGGCCGGTCGTGGAAGTCGCCGTCTGAGGTGACGACGGCGGTCTTGACCCCCCGGTCGATACCCACGGCGGTACCGGGCATGGCGTGCTGCCCGGGAGTGGCCGCGTGGTCGTCCACGAGGAACGACACGAACCACCGGCCGCCTTTGCGGGACACGGTCGCGGAACGGATCTCACCACCGAGGGGGCGGGACCAGCGGAAGCGGACCCAGCCCAGCTTCGGCAGCTTGACCCGGCCCCACTTGCGCCCCAGCCGCTCCACGCTGATCTGCTGGGCGTCGGGGAACCGGAACGACGGCGACCAACGTGCCTTCGACCGCCACCGCACCGTGAACGTGCCGTGATCCCGGCAGGCCCGGTCCAGATCCTTGAGCGTCTGCTGCAATGCGTGCGACGGTGCCGCCTTCAACCACGGGTGCTCACGCTTGGCATCGGCCAACTCGGCGCACTGCGGCACGTAGTTCATCCACGCCCCGCGCCGCCCATGTTCCCGACGCTGCTCCAGCGCCGTGTTCCACACCGACCGGCAGATAGCGCCGAACTCCTCGCACATCTCCTCTTGCTCGGGCAAGAGATCGAGCAGGTAGCGGCGACCGGACAGCACGAGAACACCCCCCTTCGACCGGTGCGATCAACATAGTGCACGCCACTGACAACGCAGAGAACTCCGCCGCCGCGCGGCTCCGCACCAAGGAAGAGCTAACCCCGTCCTGAAGAACGGGGCTTACACTCAAGAGATCCGGTCAGGTCTACCACTTACCAGATACGGGCACTGCCGAGCGGCCTCGGCGGCCCACCGCGCGGGCGGGATGCGTGTCATGGCGGCCGCGGTCCTTCTCGCCGGTACCTGGCTGTGCTGGGCGTGCGCGGCCTCGACCGCGGCCGCCGCGATCACGGCAGCGTTGCGGACGCTGTGGTTGGCAAGCCAGCCGGCCAGGCGCGTCTTGCCGATCCGCCGCAGAGCGGCAGGGGTCAAGCCCCTGCTGGCTCACGTGTACTTCGTGGCCTTCGCGCACCCAGATGACCGCCGTCACCTTGCGGACCCTCTCCCTGAAGTCGGACCGCTCTGTCGCCTCTGCGGTGTCCACCCCCGAGCAGGTCCGCGTCGCCGGAGCTGCTCCGAGTCACCTTCGCCCCGAGCTGTTCGGTCGCCGCTGAACATGACTCCAACGGGCAGCAACGCAACCCATCGATGGCACCGTTCACCGGGATCCGCCTGCCCCAGGTGGATCCCGGGCGTCCGCCGCGTCGAGCCTCAGGCCAAGGCCCGGGCCATTCCCGGGCCATCGAGCTACAATCCGCCTCAATTGCGACCCTTTCCGCTGGTCAAAGATATGCGGGCCCTGCACCACCAGCAGACGAAGGAATCTGCTGGGAAGGACGTGCACCGCATCCAGCGCGGCGCCTCGCCCCACACACAGAAGCTGAAGAGCAAGGCTGGGCCTGGTCAGCCCGGTCACCTTCCACGCAACGACTCAGGGCCACTCAGCCCCCAGATGTCCGAGATCAACGGAGCGTAGTCAGCCGGGTGATGACGTGGTCTTTTAGTCAGCACCAAACCAGCACCGGAGTCAGCACGGCACCGTCAATTCACCCCTGACCACGCTTCCCGGACAGTCCTCGTTCGGCTCGCTTCTAGCCCCTGAATCACAGCTCCACGAGCGGGCATGGTGGCCGCGCTCATAGCCAGCCGCCAGACTATGTTGGCTCGCCACATGTGCGCCTGACGTGCCCCTTCCTAGCGTGTGCCGACACCTACCCCCGTCCCCACCGCACACGAGGAAGTGGCACCCATGGCCTCCCCACCGCCCGCTCCCCCGACGCAACCGGCCAACCTTCCCCGCATCGTCGCCGCCAGTCTCATCGGCACCACCATCGAGTGGTACGACTTCTTCCTGTACGGCTCGGCTGCCGCGCTCGTGTTCAACAAGCTGTTCTTCCCGGGCTCGGATCCGCTGGTGGGGACGCTGCTGTCGTTCCTGACGTATGCGGTCGGGTTCGCCGCACGGCCGCTGGGCGCGCTGGTGTTCGGGCACTACGGTGACCGGCTGGGGCGCAAGAAGCTGCTGGTGCTGAGCCTGCTCATGATGGGCGGGGCCACCTTCGCGATCGGGTTGCTGCCCACCCATGCGACGGTGGGCAGCGCGGCTCCGGTGCTGCTCACCGTGCTGCGTCTGGTCCAGGGATTCGCGCTGGGCGGTGAGTGGGGCGGGGCCGTGCTGCTGGTGTCCGAGCACGGGGACGCCCGGCGGCGCGGGTTCTGGGCCTCCTGGCCGCAGACCGGCGCGCCCGCGGGGCAGTTGCTCGCCACCGGCGTGCTGTCGCTGCTGACCGCGGTGCTGTCCGACAGCGCCTTCGGTACCTGGGGATGGCGCATTCCGTTCCTGCTCTCCGGTGTACTCGTCGTGGTCGGTCTGTGGATTCGCCTCTCCGTCGATGAATCGCCCGTGTTCCAGCAGGCGTTGGCGCAGGCCGAGGCCCGCAAGGCGGCGCAGGGCCGGACCGAGAAGCTGCCGCTGGTGTCCGTGCTGCGGCATCACTGGCGTGATGTGCTGGTGGCGATGGGGGCGCGTATGGCGGAGAACATCAGCTACTACGTGATCACCGCGTTCATCCTCGTCTACGCCACCACCTCCGCCGGTGTCTCCAAGCAGTCCGCGCTGAACGCCGTGCTGATCGCGTCCGCGGTGCACTTCGCGGTGATCCCGGCCTGGGGTGCCCTGTCGGACCGGGTCGGGCGCCGCCCGGTATACCTGCTGGGCGCTGCCGGGGTCGGTCTGTGGATGTTCCCGTTCTTCTGGCTCATCGACACCAGCGGCTTCGGCCACCTCGTCCTCGCGGTGACCGTGGGCCTGGTGCTGCACGGGGCCATGTACGCCCCGCAGGCGGCCTTCTTCGCCGAGATGTTCGCGACCCGGATGCGCTACTCCGGCGCCTCCATCGGCGCCCAGTTCGCCTCCGTCGCCGCGGGCGCGCCCGCCCCGCTGATCGCCACTGCCCTGTTGTCCGCCTACGGCAGCTCCACCCCGATCGCCTTGTACGTGATCGCGGCGGCCGTGCTGACGCTGATCGCGGTGGGAGTGGCCAAGGAGACCCGGCACCGCGACCTCGCCGACGTCGAGGCGTCCGCTGGCGCCGGGCCCACGGCCGCCCGCACCGCCGGCGCGCGTACCCTCTGATCCCCTCCCGCTCCCCCGGTCCGGCCGGCCCCCGTACGTCCGCTCGCGTACGGGGGTCAGCTCTGCGCCGGTGCCGACAAGCGGTGCAGGCGCAGGGCGAGTTGGATCTCCAGGGCGCGGGCCGGGGTCTGCCAGTCCTGGCCGAGCAGGCGGCCGACGCGCTCCAGTCGTTGGGCGACGGTGTTCACATGGACGTGCAGTGCGTCCTTGGTGCGGGCCGGGCTCATGCCGCAGGCGAAGTACGCCTCCAGGGTGCGTATGAGCTCCGTGCCGCGACGCTCGTCGTAGGCGGCGACCGGGCCGACGGTGCGGTCGACGAAGCCGGCGATGTCCCGCTCACCGGCCAGCAGCAGGCCGAGGAAGCCGAAATCCTGGGCGGCGGCCCCGTCGCCGGCCCGGCCGAGCAGCCGCAGGGCGTCGAGGCAGCGCCGCGCCTCCTCGTAGGCGGCGGCGACGGTCTCGGGGTGGGCGGCCAGGTTCTCGACGGGGGCGGAGGCGCCCACGGTGACCGCCTCGTGCACCCCGGTGCCGAGGTGACGGGCGGTTCTGCGGGCCAGTTGCGTGGCACTGTCCCCGCGGCGCAGCGGCAGCAGCAGCACCGTGCCGCCGTCGCGGGCGGCAGCCAGTCCGTGCCGGGTGGCGGCCAGGTGAACGGCCGCCGACCACAGGCGGTGACGGGCGGCGGCCTCCTGCTCGGCGTCGGCGGACGGGGCGTCGAGGCGGGCGGCGAGCACGACGTGCGTAGCGTCGAGGTCGGCGTGCAGCCGGGCGGCGCGCTCGCGCAGCAGGCGGGGATCCCGATCCCGGGCGTCCAGGAGGTCGTCCAGGAGCTCGCCGCGGACGCGCTGTTCGGCCTCGGCGGCGGACCGTCTGGCGAGCAGCAGCAGCGAGGTGACCATCGCGGCTCGCTCCAGCGTGCGCTGGTCGACGGGGTCGAGGCCGGGGTGGCCGCGCAGTACGAGCGCGCCGAGCAGTTCACCGCCCGCGGTGACGGCGGCGATCCAGTCCGAGCCGTACGGCACCGCGTGTCCCTCGGCCCGGGAGGCCTCCAGGGCGTCGGCGGGTGCGATGGCGGCCTCGGTGAACTCGACGACTCCGTCGAGCACTTGGGAGACGGCGGCGGCGACGTCGTGCACTCCGCCGCCGCGCAGGACGAGTTCGGCGAGCCGGTCGTGGACGTCCGAGGCGCGCTCGATGACGCCGCTGCGGTCGCGGATGATCTCGTTGGCCCGCTCCAGACCGGCGAGCGCCGAGCGGGTCTCGGTGAGCAGGTTGGCGCTGTCGATGGCCGCCGCGGCGAGGGCGGCGAAGGAGCCGAGCAGGGCGATCTGCTCCCGTTCGAAGACGCGGGCCCGCCGGTCGGCCGCGAACAGTACGCCGATCACCTGTGGTCCGAGCATGAGCGGCACGCCGAGGATCGCGACCAGGCCCTCGTCCCGCACACCCGCGTCGATGGTTCCGGTGTGCTGGAAGCGCGCGTCCTTGAAGTAGTCGTCGGTGACGTAGGGGCGGGCCGTCTGCGCGACCAGGCCTCCCAGCCCCTCCCCCATGCCCAGGCGCAGTTGCTGGAAGCCTGCGGCCACCGAACCCTCGGTGACGCGCATGTAGGTGTCGCCGCGGGCGGGGTCGTTGAGGGTGAGGTAGGCGACGTCCGTGCCGAGCAGCGAGCGGGCGCGGTGCACGATGGCCTGGAGCACCGCGTCCAGGTCGCGCAGCCCCGCCAGGTCGTGGGCGGTCTCGAACAGTGCCGACAGCTCCGCCTCGCGGCGCCGCCGGCCCTCCAGTTCCGCGCGGACGCGCAGGGCGAGCAGTCTGGCTTGTTCGAGCGCGTCGATCCACTCGGCCGACCGGCCCTCGGCGCGAGCGAGCAGCACCGGCTGTTCGTAGGCGGCGGTGGGCGCGCCCCGGGCCAGCAGCTCGAGAAAGGGGGTCTCGGCGCTACCGGCCGGAGTCCTGGCGGCGGAGCGCCGGGCCGACTGCACGTGATCACTGGACATGCCCACAGGATCACCCATCGCCCGGTCCTCTCATGGAGCCTGTGGAAAACCCGGATGCGAAGAGGAACCGAGCGATCGCGATCGGTCAGTGCGCGGTCCAGCCGCCGTCCAGGACCAACGAGGCGCCGGTGACGAAGGATGCCTGCGGGCCGCACAGGTACGCCACGGCCTCGGCGACCTCCACCGGTTCGAGCAACCGTTTGACCGCGCTGTCCTTGAGCAGCACCTCGGACAGCACGCGCTCCTCGGAGATGCCGTGGGCCCGGGCCTGGTCAGCGAGCTGCGCCTCGACCAGGGGAGTGCGCACATAGCCGGGGTTGACGCAGTTGGAGGTGACGCCGTGCGGGGCGCCTTCGAGGGCGGTGGTCTTGGACAGACCCTCCAGGCCGTGCTTGGCGGCCACGTAGGCCGACTTGTAGGCGGAGGCACGCAGGCCGTGCACGGAGGAGATGTTGACGATCCGGCCCCACCGCCGGTCGTACATGTGCGGCAGGGCGCCGCGGATGAGCCGGAAGGGCGCCTCCAGCATCACGGTGAGCACGGTGTGGAAGACCTCGGGCGGAAACTCCTCGATGGGGCGCACCAGTTGCAGCCCGGCGTTGTTGACGAGCACATCGGTCCCGGCGGCCGCCCGCTCGGCGGCGTCGAGGTCGGTGAGGTCGAGCACCAGCGGTTCGAGGGAGCCGGCCAGCGCGCTCGCCCGCTCGGCGAGCGCGTCCAGGCCCGGCGCGTCCCGGTCGACGGCTCTGACCCTCGCCCCGGCGGCGGCCAGCCGCAGCGCGCAGGCGCGGCCGATGCCGCCGGCGGCGCCAGTGACGAGCGCGGTGCGGCCGCCGAGGTCGAGCGAGGGGGTGTGCGGAGCGGGGAGGGGCGAGGTCATGGGGTGACCCTAGGCAGGCCGCCCGCGGCACCACATATGGGCACGGCCCATACTTCAGCTCAATTCCGTGGGGTTGAACCACGTGGGTGCATCGAACATGGCCTGCTTGATCCGGAACAGGCCGAACTCGTTCAGTTCGGGCAGCGCGTCCACGTCGAACCAGCCGACCTCCAGCGACTCGTCGTCGTTGACCCGTGCCTCGCCGCCCACGGCACGGCAGCGGAAGGTGATGTCCATGTACTGGCAGATGTCGCCGTTGCCATAGGTGACGGGTTCCAGCGCCTGGACCAGGATCACCCGCTCGGCGACGCAGTGCACCGCGGTCTCCTCGTGGACCTCCCGCACGGCGCAGGCGGCCGGCTGCTCGCCCGGCTCCGGGATGCCACCGATCACCGACCATTTGCCGGTGTCGGAGCGGCGGCCCAGCAGCACTCTGCCGTCGTCGTCGAAGACGATGGCGGTGACCCCGGGCAGCCACAGCAGCTGGCTGCCGGCCGAGGCCCTGATCGTACGGATGAAGTCGGGAGTTGCCATGGTGCCGACCCTAACGGCCGAGTGCCCCGGGCCATGGCGCGGTCCGGGGCATCCGGGGGGCGTACGTCCGGCGTACGGCTACACGTTCCGGGCGCGCCGCCCGCGCAGTCCGGCGCCGACGGCCCAGCCCAGGCCGCCGGCCGCGACCAGTACCAGGGCGAGCTCCGGCAGGGTGCCCAGCCGGGTGGCGGGCGTCTCGGAGGAGCGCAGCGGCACCTTCTGGACCAGGTAGCCGGGCACGAACATGCCGGTCTTCTGCGTGATCCGCCCGTCGGGCATGATGATCGCGCTGACCCCGCTGGTCACCGGGACGGTGACGGTACGGCTGTGTTCGACCGCGCGGATCCGGGACATGGCGAGCTGCTGGTAGGTCATCTCGCTGCGGTCGAAGGTGGCGTTGTTGCTCGGCACAGAGATCATCTGCGCGCCGGATATGACCGTGTCGCGCACGGCCCAGTCGAAGGCCGCCTCATAGCAGGTGGCCAGGCCCACCTTCGTGCCGCCGATGGTGAACACGCCCGGCTTGTCGCCCCGGCTGAAGTCCTGCCGGACCATCGACGTCCAGTCCTTGTTGATCGCCCCGAGCAGCGGGCGCAGCGGAAGGTACTCGCCGAACGGCTGGATCTGCCGTTTGTCGTACGTCTGGGTGGGCCCCTTGGCCGGGTCCCACAGGATCTGCTCGTTGAACAGTTCGCCGTTCCGCTCCACGACGCCGCCGACGGAGACCGGCACCCCGACCGACCTGGCGGCCATGCCGATGACGGCACGCGCGTCAGGGTTGACGAAGGGGTCGATATCGGAGGAGTTCTCCGGCCAGAGCACGAAGTCCGGCCTGGCGGCCTTGCCCGCCTTCACCGCCTGGGCCAGCCGTTCCGTCTCGCGCGCGTGGTAGTCGAGGACCGCACGCCGCTGGGCGTTGAACTCCAGGCCCGCCCGTGGCACGTTGCCCTGGACGAGGGCGACGGTGGCGGTGCCGTCCTCGGCCTTGTCGCTCACCAGGGGCCGGGCGGCCACCGCGCCCGCCACCGGGACGGCGACGCTCAGCAGGGCCGCCGCCGCGGCCGGACGCCGTACCGCTCCTCCGCGCCGCCTGCGCACCGCCAGGCGCACGGCCTCGCACAGGCCGAAGCCGCACAGGGCGACCGCGAAGCCCAGCACCGGGGTGCCGCCCACCGCGGCCAGCGGCAGGAACACGCCGTCGGCCTGCCCGAAGGCGATCTTGCCCCAGGGGAAGCCGTGGAACGGCACGCGTGCGCGTATCGCCTCGCCGGCGATCCACACGGCCGCCGCCCACAGCGGCCAGACGGGCAGCCGGGACACCGCCGCGGCACCCGCGCCCACCAGCGCGACGAAGACCGCTTCCACGGCGACGAGCGCCAGCCACGGACCGGGGCCGACCTCCACGCCGGTCCACACCAGCAGCGGCAGCAGGAATCCGAGGCCGAAGAGGTAGCCGAGACCGAGGGCTGCCTTCCAGGTGCGTCCGCGCAGTACCCCGCCGAAGACCGCGAAGGCGGGCAGCGCCAGCCACCACAGGGGGCGCGGGGGGAAGCTGAAGTAGAGGAGGACGCCCGACAGGGCTGCTGCGGCGGCGGGCACGAGCCGGAGGAGCCTCGCCCTCCAGGGCGCGGGCGCGGCCTGCGGTCGCAGCCGGTCCGACTCGTCGACGGAAGTTGCGGTGACGGTCACTCCGGGAGTGTACGGCCGGCCGTCCTCGAGGGACCGGCCAGGCCGCTCGGGCAGGTCAGGCCCGGCCACGGGCCGGCGGGTGGAGCCGGTCCCTGATCACGTGCACCGCCGTCTCGGCGTTGTCGATGGTGATCGTGAACGTATGGCCGTCCCACAGGCGCAGTACGACGCCCTCGCCGCGGCGTACGACGACCGCGGTGCCCTTCTCGGGCCGCCACCGGTAGCCCCAGCCGCCCCATTGGCGCGGGGTGACGTGGGGGGCGAACTCGGCGCCCGCGACATGGGCGAGCGGGATGCGGCGGCGCGGCAGGCCGATGTGCCCGCAGCGCACTTCCAGGCACTCGTGGTCGACCCGTACGGCGACGTGCACGAAGGCGAGGGTGCCGAAGAGGACCAGCAGCCCGGCCGCGATGCAGCCCACGACGGACATCACCAGCGGGGCGATGCCGGAGGTCCAGGCGGAGTCGACGGCCAGCTCGATGCCCAGTGCCATGCAGGCGGCGCCGGCGGGCGCCAGCAGCCACTGCATCCGGTTGGTGGCCCGTCCGGTCCACACCTCGGGATGGGAACTGTTCTCGGGATGGGGGTGGTCCCTCATACCCATGAGGTTACTCAGGTTTCGCTGCGCGGGTAGCGCGTCGCACAGGGTGATGGGACCGGGCGGCCGCACCCGGACGGGACGCGTCGGGTGGCCGGCCCGGGTCGCGGCCCGGGTCGCGGTCCGGGTCAGCGGGCGGGGGCGACCTGCTGGAGGAGTCGGCCTTCCGTGTAGGCCAGGGCCGGGGCGGGCAGGACGCCCTCCCGTCCGTTCAGCAGTACGGTCACGCCGCCCTCGGCCGCGGTCTCCGGTTCGGGCCGGGCGCCGATCCGGCGCAGCGCCTGGGCGGCGACGGCGCCCGCCGAGCCGTGCAGGGCCGGCGGCGGGCCGTCCGGGTGCCGGACCGCGGCCCGGATGCGGTCGGCGACCAGTTCGTAGTGGGTGCAGCCCAGGACGACGGTCGTCACATCCGCGGGGGTGAGCGCGGCGGCCGCGGCGACGGCCTCGTCGATCGCCGTCTGGTCCGCGTGCTCCACGGCCTCGGCGAGGCCCCAGCAGGGCACCTCGGCGACCGGCACGCCGTCGGCGAAGTCGCGGATGAGGTTCCGCTGGTAGGGGCTGCCGGTGGTGGCGGGCGTCGCCCAGATGGCGACGGGTCCGCCGCCGGCCGCGGCCGGTTTGATCGCCGGCACCGTGCCGATGACCGGCAGGTCCGGTTCCAGGGCGGCCCGCAGGGCGGTGAGCGCGTGCACGGTCGCGGTGTTGCAGCCGACGATCAGGGCGTCCGGGCCGTACGCGGCGGCGGCCTCGGCGACGGCGAGGGCGCGCTCGGTGAGGTCCTCCGGCGTGCGCGGACCCCACGGCATGCCAGCGGGGTCCAGAGAGAGCACGAGATCTGCGTCGGGGCGCAGCCGCCGTACCGCGGCGGTGGCCGCCAGCAGCCCGATCCCGGAGTCCATGAGCGCGATCTTCACCCGGCCACGATAGTCGATCCCCTCGAACAGGCCGCCCGGGTGGGGCAGACTGCGCGGGTGAGCGTGATCGAGTGGAGTGCCGTCGGATCACTCGCCGCCTGGCTGTGGCTGCTGCTCGGCCAGGGCTTCTTCTGGCGTACGGACGTCAGACTTCCACCCCGCGAGGACCCGGCCCCGGGCGATTGGCCGTCGGTGTGCGTCGTCGTCCCCGCGCGGGACGAGGCCGGCGTCCTGCCGGAGAGCCTTACCTCCCTGCTCGCCCAGGACTATCCGGGCCGGGCGGAGGTCTTCCTGATCGACGACGGCAGCCGCGACGGCACCGGGGAGCTGGCCCGCGAACTGGCGCGGCGGCACGGCGGGCTGCCGCTGACCGTGGCCTCACCGGGTGAGCCGCCCGCCGGCTGGACGGGCAAGCTGTGGGCGGTACGGCACGGCATCGGCCTGGCACGCGCGCGTGGGCCCGCCTACCTGCTGCTGACGGACGCCGACATCGCCCATGCCCCGGACAGCCTGCGCCATCTGGTGGCGGCGGCACGCACCGGGGGCTTCGACGTCGTCTCGCAGATGGCCCGCCTGCGCGTCAAGAGCCGGTGGGAGCGGCTCGTCGTACCGGCCTTTGTCTACTTCTTCGCGCAGCTGTACCCCTTCCGCCGGATCGGCCGCCGCGGGGCGCGGACGGCGGCGGCCGCGGGCGGCTGCGTGCTGCTGCGCGCCGAGGCCGCCGAGCGGGCGCGGATCCCGGACGCGATCCGGCAGGCGGTGATCGACGACGTGGCCCTCGCCCGGGCCGTCAAGGCCGGCGGCGGCCACATCTGGCTGGGGCTGGCCGAGCGGGTGGACAGCGTGCGCCCCTATCCGCGGCTGCGCGACCTGTGGCGGATGGTCTCGCGCAGCGCCTATGCGCAGCTGCGCCACAACCCGCTGCTGCTGCTCGGCACGGTCGCCGGGCTGGCGTTGGTGTACCTGGTGCCGCCGGTGGCGCTGGCCGTGGGCCTGGCGGCGGGCGACGCGGGGGCGGCGCTCGCCGGTGGTCCGGCCTGGCTGGTGATGGCGGCGACGTACGTCCCGATGCTCCGCTACTACCGGCAGCCTCTGTGGCTCGCTCCCCTACTGCCGTTCACCGCGTTCCTCTATCTGCTGATGACGGTCGACTCGGCGGTGCAGCACTACCGGGGCCGCGGTGCGGCCTGGAAGGGCCGCACGTACGCGCGTCCGGACGCCGTGCCCGACGAGGGGTGAGCGGGTGACCGTTCACTTGCGGCCGGGGGTCCAGTTCATGCCCCAGCCGTAGGCGCGGTCGATGGTGCGCTGCGGGCTCATCCCGCGTTCGGGCACCAGGTAGCGGGCCTCCCGCTGGACCACGAGGTCGCCGCCGGTGTTGGTGATCAGGGCGAGTGCGCACACCGTCGAGGGCACCGTGCACTCGTCAAGAGAGAAGTCGACGGGGGCGCCGTGCTGCGGCTGGAGGGTGACCGTGGCGTGCAGGTCGGCGAAGGAGCGGGCGCCTTCGTAGATGGTCACGAAGACGAGGATGCGGCGGAAGTCTCCGCTGTGGTCGAGGTTGATGGTGAGGTTCTCGCCGTCGGCGACAGCGCCGGTGCGGTCGTCGCCGTCGAGGTGGATGTACGGCGGCTGGTGCAGCGCGCCGAAGGCGTTGCCGAGGGCCTGGACGACGCCCTTGCGGCCGTCCGACAGCTCGTAGAGGGCGCACAGGTCGAGGTCGAGGTCTCTGTGCATGGCCACCGCACGGCCGCGCTTGCTGCCCCAGCCGGAGAACTGTTTGCGCACCTCCCAGTTGAGGTTCACGCGCATGGCGCCCGCGGTTCCGCCCTGCTTGGTCAGCGACACCGAGGGGGCCGCCTTGGTGAGCGTCACCTTGCTCAGGCGGACCGGGGCCGCGGCGGGCGTGGGCGTGGGCGTGGGCGTGGCGAACGCGGGCAGGGTGGGCGCGGGTGCGCCGAACGGCGACGCGGGTGAGCCGGACGGCGGCGCGGTGACCGGGGGCGCGACCGGCGGCGGGAGGGGAACCGGCGGTCCGACCGGCGGGGGCGTGGCCGGGAAGGGGGCCGGCGCGGGTGGCGGCGGCGCCATGCCGGATGCCCGCGGGGCAGGGGGCGGCGGCGTGTGCTGCGGTTCGTCCACGGTGATGCCGAAGTCCGTGGCCAGGCCCTCGAGACCGCTGCCGTAGCCCTGGCCGACGGCCCGGAACTTCCAGGCGCCCTGACGGCGGTAGAACTCGCCGAGCACGAACGCCGTCTCGACACTCGCGCCGGTGCTGTCGAACCGCGCGGCCACCGTGCCGCGAGCGGCGTCCCGGACCTCGATGTAGAGGCCGGGCACCTGTCCGAAGGTGCCGCCGTCGGCGGAGGCTGCGAGCACCACCTTCTCGATCGAGGGCTCCACGCGCGCGAGGTCGACGAGCAGAGTGTCGGTCTCCAGGCCGCCGAGGGTGTCCTTGCCCTCGTACCGGACCGCGCCGGAGGGGTGGGCCGGCTGGTTGTAGAAGACGAAGTCCGCGTCGGAACGCACCTTTCCGCCCACCAGCAGCAGCGCCGAGACGTCCGCGTCGGGAATGCCCGGACCGGGGCGCCAGCCCACCTCGACGCGCAGGGCGGTGGCGGGCACCGGCGTGTTGGACCCCTTCGGCATGGACATCTTTCGCCCCCATCACATGTCGGACAGGCCGTGGCCCCGGCAGTCCGTCGGCTCGCTACCCGACCAACCTAAGCCCGACGACACCGAACTCCCATGAGAAGCACCGGAACACGCCTGGCCGACCGCCGGTAACCCGGCCCGAAGATCGGCTCATACACCATCCGAGCCTTGCTCGATGCCCCTTTTTAGCCAAGTTCGCTCATATTGGGGACCTCACGTCACTGCCGACACGGAAAACAACCTTCTTATCGGTCTCCCCAACCAGCACATCGTGGGCTTTACTTATGGCCATGACCTCCCCCCGCTCCAGTTATGGCGGCGGCTACTACTCCGCCTCCTTCCCGGACACCCCGATCTACGACTCGCTCGTGGCCGAGCGAGGAACCCCGCAGATCGCCCCCATCCGTGTTCCGGCGCCGTACGACACGGGCAGCCACCTGACCGCGGGCGGCCCGATGAGCACCGGCAGCAACCTGCCCGCGCTGCCCTCGGCGCTGCCCGCCCTCCCGGCGGCCCCGCCCCAGCCCTCCTACGGCTACCCGCAGGCGCCGCAGCCCGTCCCCCCGCAGCCGGCGCCCACGCCCTACATCCCGCAACAGGCCTCCGCGCCGCGCGGGTATCCCGGCCCGCAGCAGCCGCAGCCACCACGCCCGATGACGAGCGGCACCGGTTACGAGGCCATGCGTCCCGCGACCCCGCGGCCCGCCCCGGCGCCCTACCAGGACCCGTACGGCAACCAGCAGTACCGCGGTTACTGATCCACTCCAGGGCCGTCCGCTCCCCGGCTGTCCGTGCCGCCTGGCAGGATGAGGCCATGGGGAACGCGGAACTGCACGCGCTGCACATCCACCCGGTCAAAGCACTGCGAGCCGTCCCGCTCGCAGAAGCCGTCGCCCAGCCCTGGGGGCTGGCCGGGGACCGGCGCTGGGCGCTGATCGACGACGGGGGAAAGGTCGTCACGCAACGCCAGCAGCCGCACCTCGCGTTGGCCGCCGCCGAACCCGAGCCCGGTGGCGGCCTCCGCCTTTCCGCACCCGGACTCACCCCGTTCACGGTCTCCGTCCCCGCGCCGGGCGACACGGTGACCCTGGAGATCTTCGGCGAGAAGGTGGAGGCCGTCCCGGCGGACGACGCCACCCACGCCTGGTGCAGCAGCCTCACCGGGAACAACGTCCGCCTGGTCCACCTGGACGACCCCGCCACGCGCCGGCCCGTCGACCCGGCCTACGCCCTGCCGGGCGAGACAGTGACCTTCGCCGACGCCTTCCCGCTGCTGCTCACCACGCTCTCCTCCCTCGCCTCCCTCAACTCCCTGATCGCCGAGGGGGATCACGCCGACGAGGGCCCGCTGCCCATGAACCGCTTCCGGCCCAATGTCGTGGTGGCCGGCACCCCCGCCTGGGCCGAGGACGACTGGTCGCGCATCGCGATCGGGGAAGTCCCCTTCCGGGTCGCCAAGATGTGCGGACGGTGCGTGGTGACCACCACCGACCAGACCACCGGCGCCCGCGGCAAGGAACCGCTGCGCACCCTCGGCCGCCACCGCCGCTTCGGAGGCGAACTGGTCTTCGGTCAGAACCTGGTGCCCGAGTCCACCGGCACCATCCGGCTCGGCGACCCAGTCACCGTTCTCGAATGACCTCGGGCCACGGGCGGGAACCCCGGAGCGGGGACAGGTCGTTCGGCTTTCGTGAGGAGTTCGTGAGAATGCCCGGCCCGAGGTGATTTCCCTCTCTCTTCGGCCGGCGAGGGGGCGAACTGTTCCGGCCGGGGTTATCACGGAGGGGGAAGGGGGGTGCGGTAACTGTGCGAGCAATCAGCGGACTCTGGCGCTGGCGGCACAACCCGCTGCGGCGCACGACCGACCTCGTCGAAGCCTGGGTGGCCCTGGCCGCGCTGCTGCTCATCCTGGTCGCCGCCCCCGTGCTCGGCTCCCTCACCGGTTCCCTCGCCCAGCACGCCCTTCAGCAGTCCGTGCGCGAGCAGCGCCAGTCCCGGCACCCGGTGGCGGCCACGGTGGTGCGCATACTGAACCGGCCGGATCCCGACCCGGAGATCACCACGGGACGGGAGCTGCGCAGCCGCGTCCTCGCCGACTGGACGGCCCCGGACGGCACCCGGCAGCACGGCCCGGTCACGACGAGCCTGAGGTCCCCCCACCCCGGCGACCACTTCACGCTGTGGACGGACGGACACGGCCGTACCGTGACCCGCCCTCTGGACTCCACGACGGCCACGACCCATGCGGTGCTGGCCGGTTGCGGCGCGGGCATGCTGGCCGCCGGCCTGGTGGAGGGGATACGCCGGCTGATCGTCTGGCGCCTGGTCCGCCGGCGGTACGCGCGCTGGGACCAGGCCTGGGACCGCGCGGGCCCGGACTGGGGCCGTACCGGCACCGGCAGCTGACGGCCTTTGGGCTCTGTTGACTTCCTCCCCGGGTTGAAGCTCGGGGATTCCCCTATGAGGGGGTTCGGCCGGTCGCCCGGCGTACGGGTTCCTGCTTCACGGACCGGCTGGTGCCAAGGTCTCCACAGGCTGAGACCGCATGTCCTGCGGCCTTGATGTTCTTCGCGGCGTTCACGTCGGCATGGTCGCGGTATCCGCAGCCTGCGGCTTTGCACCGGAAGACCGCTTGGCTCTCGCGGTTTCCTTCCGTGACGAAGCCACAGGCGGAGCACCGCTGCGACGTGTACGCGGGATTGACTTTCACCACGCGCGTGCCCGTGTACCGGGCCACGTTGGCAAGGGCGAGTTCGAGGCGGTGCCACCCCTTGTCCAGGATGGCCCGGTTGAGCCCGGCCTTCTGGCGGACGTTGTGGCCGGGCGCGGCCACGGTGCCACACGCGCCGGCGGACATGTTCTTGATCCGCAGGTCTTCGAGGACCACCAGGGCATTCTTCGCGACGATCCGGGCGGCAATCTGCGCGCAGAAGTCCCCACGCCGGTCCGACACCCGGGACATGATGCGGCCCATGGCCGTGATCGTCTTGTGCCGGTTCGCGCTGCCGCGCTTGGACCGGGCGAGGCGTTGTTGCAGGCGCCGGTACCGGACGATCTCGCCGGCCGTGATGAACGGCCGGCCGTGGAAGTCGCCGTCCGAGGTGACGACGGCGGTCTTGACCCCCCCGGTCGATACCCACGGCGGTACCGGGCATGGCGTGCCGCTCGGGCGTGGCGGCCTGGTCGTCCACGAGGAACGACACAAACCACCGGCCGCCTTTGCGGGACACGGCCGCGGAACGGATCTCACCACCGAGGGGGCGGGACCAGCGGAAGCGGACCCAGCCCAGCTTCGCAGCTTGACCCGGCCCCACTTGCGCCCCAGCCGCTCCACACTGATCTGCTGGGCGTCGGGGAACCGGAACGACGGCGACCAACGTGCCTTCGACCGCCACCGCACCCTGAACGTGCCGTGAACCCGGCAGGCCCGGTCCAGATCCTTCAGCGTCTGCTGCAACGCGTGCGACGGCGCCGCCTTCAACCACCGGTGCTCACGCTTGGCATCGGCCAACTCGGCACACTGCGGCACGTAGTTCATCCACGCCCCGCGCCGCCCATGTTCCCGACGCTGCTCCAGCGCCGTGTTCCACACCGACCGGCAGATAGCGCCGAACTCCTCACACATCTCCTCTTGCTCGGGCGAGAGATCGAGCAGGTAGCGGCGACCGGACAGCATGACAACACCCCCCTTCGACCGGTGCGATCAACCTAGTGCTGCTCCGCGTTAGTTCGTGGAGGGTGGTGTGGTCCAGGCGGTGGGGTCGTTGAGGTAGAGGCCGCAGGCGCAGTCGAGCGCTTCTTC
>NZ_JBIVPK010000082.1:0-20027 GCF_044754605.1 Streptomyces sp. NPDC093064 | reverse complement strand
ACCGGCACATGCCCCACCTGCCACCGCGGCATCCCCGCTTCAGCTCCGCCAGAACACCACCCACGCCAGCCAACCTAACGAAGTACTACTAGCGGGATGCCCCAGGGCCTAGGTGTATTGATCCGCAGCGCTGTCCCCGGTGCCCTCGACGGTGGTCAGGTACAGCCGGACGTACCGCTCGGCGTCGATGTCCAACGCCACGTCCACCAGGGCCTGTTCGCGGGCCTCTCCGTGCAGTTCCGCCTCGCCCGGACGCGGGCGGCGGTCGACGACCGTCTGCCCGCGGGCCGGGCCCGGCGCGAGGTTCACCTCCACCGGCAGCCGGTGGGTGGTCAGCCCCTCCGGGTCGGCCACCGAGCACGCCGTGCCCGCGTCGCCGAGGACGCCGTGCGGGGCGTCCTCGCCGGCGGCCGGGTCGGGGCGGGACAGCAGCAGTCCGGCCAGCCGGGCGCCGGGCTCGTCGCGCCCGCACAGCCGCCGTACGTCCGCCTCCGGCACGAGCACCCGCTGGAACACGTCGAGCCCGTACATCGTGATCGGCACGCCCGCGGTGAGCAGGACCGCCGCGGCCTCCGGATCCTGCCAGACGTTGAACTCGGCGACGGGTGTGGCGTTTCCCGTGGCGACCGCGCCGCCCATGAACACGATCCGCTCGATGTTGCGGGTGACCTCGGGGTGGGTGCGCAGCAGCAGGGCGATGTTCGTCAGCGGCGCGGTGGGGATCAGGGTGACCGGACGGTCGCAGTCCAGGATCGCGTGGCGGAGCAGGGTCACCGCGTCCACGTCGGCGGGACGGCGGGACGGCGCGGGCAGCCCGAGGTCGCCCATGCCGTCCAAGCCGTGCACATGAAGGGCGGTGCGCAGGGGTTCGAGCAGCGGCCGCTCGGCGCCCCGCGCGACCGGGACGGCGGGAGCGCGCGCCTGCTCCAGGACGGTCAGCGTGTTCCGTACCACCTGGTCCACTTCCGCGTTCCCGGCCACACAGGAGACCGCGCGCAGGTCGAGGCCCGGGTGGCGGACGGCGAACAGCAGGGCGAGCGCGTCGTCGACGCCGGTGTCGCAGTCGATGATCACAGGAGTGGGCCGCGAGGTCACAGGGCGCTCCTTCCGTCGTACGGGCTCCGCCGTACGGGCTCCGCCGTGGAGGTTCCGCCGTGGAGGTTCGGCCGTGGAGGTTCGGCCGTACGGGTGCCGCGTTCAGGTGCCGTGTACGGGGCCACCACCATCGTCACTTGCCCGGCCCGGTGCCGCGCGCTCCCGTCCGCCGGCCTTCCCCGCTCCACGGCGCTCACCCGGACGGACCGGCGCGCTGGTGGGCGGGGCCGCCCGGTGGTGCCGTGGGAGGAGCGCCGCCGTCCGGACGCCAGGTCCGCGGCGTGCGTTCCGTCCGTCTGGAGGCATGCATGTCCCGTACCCCGGCCCGTGTCCTGGCCGCCTCCGCGCTCTGCGCGGCCGTCCTGCTGACCGAGGCCGCCTGCACCGCCGGGCAGTCCGGCCGGACCGTCCACGCCTCCGCGCCGGCGGCCACCCGCCGGCCCGGCCCCGACGCCGCGGCGCCGGACGGGGCGCTCACGCCGGACCAGGCGCGGACCGCGTTGCTGACCCAGGCCGACCTCGGATCGCGGTGGGCGCCGACCCAGGGCGCGGCGACCTGGCGGGACGGCGTGCTCAAGGCGCGGGCCGACACCACCGAGTGCGGGCGCCTCCTCGACGCCCTCTACACCGAGGAACCGTTCGGCACGCCCTCGGGCACGCACGCGGTGGCCGCCTACGACGACGGCGACGACGGGGCCCAACTGCGCCACCAGGTGCTCGCGCTGCGCGCCCCGGACGTGGACCGCACCCTCGCCTGGCTCAAGAACATGCCGCAGACCTGCGCAAACTTCACCGCCTCGGCCGCGAAGTCCGACTTCCTGGACGTACGGGTCGCGGACCTCCCACTGCCGAACGCCGGCGACGCCCGCCAGGGCCTGCGTCTCACCTTCACCGCCGAGTCGTACGAGGACACCCTGACCACCCTCACCCTGGACCTCGCCACGGTTCGCGTCGGCGACGACGCGATCGTCCTCACCACCGGCACCCTGGGCACCCCGCTGCGGGACACCACCGAACAGGCGGTCCAGCACGCCGTGGACCGCCTGACGGCAGTGCACAAGGCAGGGACCCGGACCTGAGCCCCGGCCGGCCGCCGTCGCCGGTCACGCGTGATCCGCACCCGCAACGGCCGTGCGTACGCACGGATTTCGGGGCCACGCGCCGCCGCCCGCCGCGGCGGGCGGCCGTCACAGCGGCGGCTGTGCCGGGGCCGGGCCCAGGGTCGTGGTGCCGGGGGCGGTGCGGTGGCCGAGGCCGGTGCGGTAGGCATCCAGGGCCGCCTCCACGCGGCCGGTGCGGCGCAGCAGATCACCGAGGAGGCGGCACAGGTCGGCCAGGTCGCCGACCGCGCCCGCCCGCTCCAGCAGGCTCAGCGCACGCACGTAGTGCTCCTCGGCGGCCTCCGTGTCTCGGGCGTCCTCGGCGATGATGCCGAGCAGGCGGTGCGCGGCGGCGGCGTGCACGGCGCCCCGCTCGGGGGAGAGGTCGCCCAGGACGTTCCGCAGCAGGTCGGCGGCCTCCTCGGACTTGCCGCGCCGGTGCAGGACGTCGGCCAGCTCGACCGCGACCTGGCTGGTGTAGAGCGCGGCGCGCTGGGCGGACAGCATGGCCTGGGCAGACCTCAACTCCTCCTCGGCGCGCTCAAGTTCGCCGTTCTGGGCGCAGACGTAGCCGCGCATCCAGTGGCAGTTGGCGAGTTCGGTGCGCAACTGGAGGGCGCGGTAGAGCTCGGCGGCCTTGGCGAGCGAGGCGTCGGCCTCGGCGATCCGGCCCTCGGCGAGCAGGGTGCGGGCCACCGACCGGTGCATCCGGGCCACCAGCGCGGGATCGCCCGCCTGCGGGGCCAGCGCGAGCGCGAACTCGGCCGCCTGGGCCGCCCGCGCGTGCGCCCCCATGTCCATGTACGGCCCGATGACGCCGGCGTAGAGCAGCAGCAGCGCGTCCGGGTCGTGCAGCCCGCCCCGGTTGAGCTCGTCGAGGGTGGACTCCAGCAGGTAGACGGCGTACCGCAGTTCCCCCGCCAGGTAGTGGGAGACGGCGCGGCCGCGCAGCGCGGGGACCCGGGCGGGCAGCGGCGCGTCGGCGAGGGCCCGCTCGGACCGTTCGAAGAACTGCCGGCCGCTCTCCAGTTCGCCGGTCTCCAGGGCGCATTCGCCGAGCCCCAGCAGCGCCTCGGCCTGGACGTCGACGAGTTCGTGCTCCTCGGCCTCCGCCAGCAGCCGCGTGTACTGCTCGGCCGCTTTCACGGACTCCCCGGTGGCGAGGGTGCGCCGGGCCTCCGTCAGCCTGAGGCGCAGGTCGGTGGCGAGATGGGCGGGGCGTCCGGTGGCGAGTTCGTCGAAGGCGACCCCGAGCCGCTCGGCGAGGTGCCTGAGCGCCTCGTCGGAGGGCCGGACCCGTCCCGCCTCGAGCGTGGAGATATACGCGGGGGTGTACGCCGGCTCCGCCAACTGGCGCTGAGTCAGGCCTCGTTCCCGCCGTAGCCGCTGCACCCTGCGCCCGATGGTCTCCGGGTCGTCCCGCTTCGCCATGCGGGTCATCATGCCAGTAAGCCGAGTTGCGGCGAGCCGTCTCGACTGACCTGAGGTCAGCACCGGACCTTACGCCCAGCGAACCCCAACTCGCCCTGGTGTCCTTTTCGTTCGACCTCCTCACCCCCTACGTTGGAGGGTGCGTTAAACGCGCTTAATCCATCACTGTCGCTGCGAGGTCGGTTGCCGTGCTCGGACGCACTGTCGCGCGCCAAGGACACTTCTCCGCACGTTGCGTCAGAGGATTCGGCGCGGCCGTCATAGCCGTGGCCGCCCTGGTCGCGGCGGCAAACGCCGGACCGATGCCCTCGGCCGACCCGGTCCCCGCCCCGCAGGCGGTCCAGAGCCGCTAGTGCTGCGACAGGCAGCCGGTACCGCGCGTCGGCGCCCCCGTCGCGCTCGCGGTCAGCCCGGCAGCGCCCGGCGCAGTGCCTCGTCCAGCCGGCCGGCCAGCACCGCGTCGCTGGGCGGGGCGTCGGAGAACAGGGCACCCAACTGAGCGGTGAAGGTCTGGGTGAACGCCCCGTAGAGCGGAGTGCGTGGTCGGGAGACCGCCCGCTGGAGGGCGGGCAGCAGGATGCCACGGGCGTAGCCGGGACGGCCGGCCGTGTCGCGGGGCATGCGGTCGGTGCTCTCGCCGGTGGGTGACGCCGACGGCGAGCCGCCGGAGGCGGGCACGGACGTGCAGCGGACGCGGTCGTCGGTGTACGCCGACGTACGGGTCGCGGCGAAGCCCGCGTCCAGCAGGCAGCGTTCGCTCTGGGGGCTGGTGAGGAACGTGATCAGCTCGGCCGCCTTCCCGGCCCGCTGCGAGGACCGGTTCACCGCCAGGTTCTGCCCGCCGAGCACCGCCCGGCCGGGCAGCGGGGCCACGCCGAGCCGCTGCTCGGTGAAACTCTGGTGGAGCGTGCCGTAGGCGTACGGCCACTGCCGCAGAAAGGCGGTGCGGCCGTCCTCGAAGTCGCTGAGCGAGGACGCCTCGTCGGAGCTGACGGCGCTGTCCAGGGTGTACGGCTTGTCGGTACGCCGGCGCAGCTCCGCGATGCCGTCGGTCAGCTCCCGCAGATCGGCGGTGTAGTGGCCGGAGGCGTCGGTGAGCGCGAAGTCGTCGGTCGCCGAGGCGAACGCCTCCACGGCGTTGACCGTACGGCCCTCGTAGGCGGCCAGTTGCGTGGTCCAGAGCTTCTCGTACCCCTTGGGCGGGCGCGCGTCGAGGGTGTCGCCGAGGCCGAGCAGGTCGTGCCAGGTGCGGATCGCGTCCGGGCCGGTGCGCTGGACGCCCGCCCGGCTCAGATAGTCGCGCCGGTAGTAGAGCAGGCCGACGTCGCTGTTGAACGGCACCGCGTACACCTGGCCCTTCCAGCGGGCGGTGTCGGCCACGGACGCGATGACATCGTCGTCGACGGCCTCGTCGGACAGTCGCCCGATCAGGTGCGCCTCGGCGAACTCCGGTACCCAGGTGACGTCCAGGTTGACCACGTCGTAGTGGGCGCTGCCTGACTGGAGCGCGCCCAGCAGCTGGCTGCGCTGCTGGTCGGCGGAGCCCGGCAGTTCCACCAGGCGGGCGTGGTAGCCGGAGTCCTGCTGCTCCTGCTGCCGGTTCCAGGCGTCGATGAGCTGCTGGCGGACGCCGTTCTTGCCGGTCACGTCCCGGCCGCTGGCCACCACGATGTCCCCGGGCACGTCGGCGGCGGGCGTCTGCCCGTCCCGTGGCCCGCCCCCGGTGCAGGCGGTGGCCACGAGCAGCGGCAGCACCAGCAGGCGGGCAAGCGTCGCGGCCGGTCGTCGTGCCATCAGTGCTCCCCCGTCCCCACTCGGGCGACCTCGTCGCGCAGGCCCCTGCCGGGATCGTCGCCCGCGTCCAGGCAGCGGCCGCCGCTCGCCTCGGCGATCCGGGCGTCCGGCCGGCCCGTGTCGCAGGAACCGCTGATCAGGGACACCATGTCCACCGGCACCTTCGCCTTCCGCGCCCGGGCCAGCACCTCGTCCAGGTTCTTCCCGGTCAGCCGGTCGCTGTCCTCGTCGTCGGTGATGTAGACGATCAGCTGCGGCCGCTGGTCGTCGGTGCCGCGGCCGGCCATGTCGTCCAGCGCGGCGAGCAGCGCCGCGTGCGGGTCGGCCTCGGCGTCGCGCACCTGCGCCTCGGCGTCGACGACGTGCTCGGCGTCGGTGCGGCGGTGGTGCCCGAAGGGGAGCAACTGCTGGTAGGGCTGGTCGCCGGAGGTGCCGTAGACCGCCCACACCCCGTAGTCGTCCTGGGCGCCGAGCCCGCCCAGGGACTGCTTCAGGATGCCGGGGCCTCCACTGGGCCCCGGCCACTGCGTGCTCATCGAACCGGAGCTGTCGAGGAGGTAGAGGACCCGGCCGGGGCCGTGGGCGCTGCGGTACCGCGTGAGGGCCTCCTCCATCGCCGTCCTGCGGGCCGCGCCCGGCAGCGGGCTGGGGCCGCGCAGCACGCCCACGCCGGCGTGGTCCGCGTCGAGCAGCCGGTGGCCGGATTCCGTGGCCGACCGGAAGCCGTCGGCGGCGAACGCGGCCAGGCCTTCCTCTCCGATGAGCCAGGTGCGGAAGCGGTCGACGGTGTCGTCCCGCGCCGCCGCGTCCCGGTCGCCGCCCTCCCAGCGGACCCGCACGAAGGTGGGCGTCAGCGCCGGTACGTCGGCGGGGTACTCGGCGATCCGCGGCACACGTGTCGTCCGCGCGCAGCCCACCCCGCTCCTGAGCAGGAACTCCGGGACGAGCGCGGCGGTGAGACCGTCCGCGGCGCGGTCGGCCGGCAGCGCGCACAGCAGCTCGGCGGCGGTCGGCGAGGGCGGCCTTGCGGGGCGTACGGCCTGCTCGGCGGCGCGCGAGTCGGCGGTGCCGCCGTACAGGCCGATGGTCGCCAGCAGGGCGGAGTCGGTGAACTCCGGGTCGGGCCGCAGCACCCCGACGTTCGCGTCCTGCTTCCTCAGGTTCGCGATCAGCCCGGACAGCGGCAGCCCGACGCGCTCGTCCAGTCCGGCCCCGGCGAGGTTCTGCGGGACGGCCAGCACGACGGGCGAGTACGCGAACGGCTCTCCGTCCGGGTGGAGTTCGACGTAACTGCGGGTGGTCCAGTCGGTGGTGACCCGGGCCGCGTCGGTGCCCGAGGCGGGGATCCACACGTCCGGCTGCGGCCCGACGTCCCGCTGCGGGTTGGTGTCCTCCACGCGGGGTTCCTGCCAGGCGTCGCTCTGCCGGCGCAGCGCGGTGACCGCGGCGGTCGCGCCCGCGCTGTAGACGGTGAGGCCGCTGCGGCGGCAGCCGTGCCCGGTGGTGTTCGCCCGCGAGGTCAGATACGCGTCGGCGGCGGCGCGGACCGTCGGCTCCAGGTCGGGGTCGGTCAGCAGGCGCAGTTCGAGCGGCGGCGCGCAGGAGTGGCCGCCGCCGGGGTAGACGAGCTCGTAGCCGCCGGCACCGAGCGCGGCGAGCGCGAGCACCAGCAGCGCGCTCACCACGACCCGGGCCCTGGTGCGCAGCCCGACGAACCGGTCGATCACGGCACGCGCCCGGGCACGCGACACGGCGAACAGGGCCACCAGGAGACGGACCGGGCCGCCGGTGCCGGTCCTCGGCCCGGTGCCCGTCTGCCCGCCCGGTGGCTCGGTCCGCGGCGGCTGTGTGGAGGACTGCGCCGAGGGCGCGGGCTCCTCGGACGACTGCCCCGGGTCCGGCGCGGGTGTGCTCGTCTCCTCCGGCTCGCCCTCCCGCACCGGCTCGCCCTCCCGCGCCGCCAGCAGCACGTCCGTGCCCGGCTCACCGGCGAACTGCGGCTCCCACAGATCTCCGAGCGGGGTCCTGCGGCCCGCCTCGAGCATCTGCCCGCGCAGCCGGTCGAAGAGCTTCAGAAAGGACAACTCCCCGTTTGAGTCGAGGAGTTGTGCGAGTTCTTCGGTGAACGGGGTGGCTCTCGTGCCGTCGCCGGAGTCGATGAGCCGGTTGGCCTGCACGCTCATCAGCAGCAGGATCCGCCGGCGGTCGGCGAAGTCGTGCCACACCTTGGCGGCGTTACCCGCGTAGCAGCAGTCGAGGATCACCACGATCCGCTCGGCGCGGCTCCCGGCGAGCACGGTGAGCATCCCGGTGAACGCCTCGGCGCCCGGGAACACGGCCCGGCCGCCGGCGACCACGCGCGCGTTGCGCATCTGAAGGAACAGCTCGTCGCCCGCGCTCGGCACGGCGCCGTGTCCGGCGAAGTAGCACAGCAGCAGGCCGTCGGCGTCCTGGGCGGCGGTGCGCAGCGCCTCGCTGAACTGGTCCAGGGACGGCGAGGGCAGGACGGTGACCTCCCCCGATCCGCCGGCGTCCTGGCCGCCGGCGCCCTCCTGATCGCCCGTGTCCTCTCGCCCGGCGGTGGCCTCCCGCCCGACGGCGGCCTCCTGCCCGTCGGTGGCCTTCCGCTCCCCGGTCTCCTCCCGCCCGCCGAAGATCCCGCCCCGGCGCAGCACGTCCTCCAGCCGCTCCAGGTTGTGCCGGACGGCGGGCAGATGGCCGGGAACGCCCTCCGGATCGTCCGGCTGCGTGTGCTCGTACTCCCAAACCCCGACCAGCAGCGCCCGGTTCACCCGCCCGCGCGGGTCGAAGCGGTCCACGGGGCTACCCCTCGTCGTGGTGCACCGGATCGACGTGGGTCTGGGGTGAGTCGCCGGACTCCACCCGGCGGCGGTTCTCCAGCCAGGCCGCCACCGCCCGCCTGGTCTGCGCCACCAGCTCGTCGAACACGGCTTCGGCGCCCGCGCCGAGCAGGAACAGCAGGATCTCCATGCCGGCGCCCATGCGACCGGGCGGCACGTCCGAACGCGGCTGCTCGACAATCCGCAGCCGTCCCCCGCTGACCAGCTCCTCCAGCGGTTTCTCCCGCTCCAGCCACGCCTTCAGCGCGCCGACGTCCTTGTTGCTCGCACTTCCGTCCAGCCGGACCCGTACACCTCGGCCGGCCACGCCATCCCCCTCAGCCATAACTCACCATCCTGGCACCGCGACACAACTCTCCGGGAGGGCGCATTTCGGCCACACCGGACCCGTACGGACCTCGGGGAACCCGGGCCAAATCTGCACCAGACCCGCACCAGACCCGCACCAGACCTGCGTCAGACCCGCCTCGGACCTACGCCAGATCTACGTCAGACCCGCCTCAGACCTGCGCCAAATCTGCGTCAGACCCGCCTCAGACCTGCGCCAAATCTGCGTCAGGCGCGCCTCAGGCCTGCATCTGCAGGTGGCTCAGCTGGCGGCGCACATGGTCCAGCGCGCCCTCGCGCCGGCCCGGCACCCGGCCGCGCAACTCCGCGAGCACCGGGCCGAGTTCACGGGCCCGTTCGGGGTCGTGGATCAGCCCCCACTGGTGGTGGGCGCGGTCGACGGCGGTCTCGACGGCCACGGCGTCGGCGGCCTGGCCCATGGCCAGGCGGGTGGTGGCCACGGTCAGCCAGCCCCGGCAGCTGCGGGCGGCGTCGCCCGCGAACATCGCCAGGTCCGCGCGGACCTCGGCCCAGTGCAGCGCGTCCTCGGAGGCCGCTCCGTGGGCGAGGGCAGCGGCCCGCTCCCAGCGGGCGGCGAGCGCGTCGGCGTCGCCGTGCCGGCCGGCCTGCACGCAGGCGGTGATGGCCGTGTGCGGGTCGGCCGGCCCCGGCCCGTGCGCGGCGAGCACGAGGCCGGGGCCGCCGTCCTCCTCGGTCAGCCGCGACAGCGCCTGCTCGTGCAGCTCCGCCGGGGGCGGCCGGTGCCCGCTGCGCAGGATCGTCGCCACCGCTCTCATGTACGCCGGTGCCGCCACCGTGCGCCGGGCCGGCGGCGGTGCGATCCGGCCGTACAGGGCGATGTTGTGCCCGCAGTCCAAGGGGCGCCCGCGCAGCAGCTCCCAGCTCTCCGCGTCCGCGTGCAGGTCGGCCACGACCGTGGTCGTGCCGTCCGGGCGCAGCCGGAGCTCCTCGCGCAGCCAGTGCCAGGGCAGGGCCGTGTAGCGGACGGTCGCCGGGGTGGTGCGGGCGAGCGCCAGGTGGGGCAGGCGCTGGCGGCGGTCCAGCTGGAGCTGGCCGGCGAGGAACACGGTGAGCGGGCCGGGCGCCGCCGCGGCCGCGCGCAGCCGGGTGAGCACGGCCTGCGGCTCCAGCGGGTCGGCGAGCTCCACCACGGTCGCGGTGTCCGTGCCGGACAGCACGGAGGGCGCCACGGCGGCCAGCACCGGCAGCACGGACGCGGCGTCCACCAGACGTCCCCTGCCCACGGGCGCGGCCGCGAGCAGCAGCACGGTTCCGGGCATCGTCCCCCCGTGTCGTGATCCGGTCGGTCGCGTACGTCAGCACGTTAACCGCTCCACCGACTTGCCAGGGCCCCTTCCCCGGTGTGCTCTGGTAGGCGGGGGCGAGGAGAGAGAGGAGCGCTCTCATGGCTCACGCGGCACCCGTGTCCGGTATCACCACCCGCACCACCCGCCCACCCAACCTGTTCAGCGACCGGGCCCATGCCATCGGCCGGTGGGCGGGACCGCTCGCACTGGGGCTCGTCTACGGCTACTGGGCCGCGGCCGACCGGCGCGGCGGCGGACCGATCACGGGCTGGAACGTGCTGTTCGGCTTCGTGACCACGATCGTGTTCACGGTGGTCCTGGCGGCCGTCCTCATCGTGGGCCCCCGGCTACGGCGGGAGCAGCACGCCGCGCTGTGGTTCGCCTTCATCGGCGTGGCGTTCGGCTTCCTCTACAGCCAGAGCGGCCACGCGATCGTGCCGATGGTCGGCCTGTCGCTGGGGATCGCGATCGTCGCGGGCCTCTTCTGCTTCTACTGGTTCTACACGCACGAGGACGCGGCGGGCCGTCGCGTGAGTTGACCCGCTGACTCGCTGACCCACGTCAGTCGACCCGGACCGACCGAATCGACCGAACCGATCGACCCGCTCTCCCGCCGGTCACCCGAATGCCGCCCCTCCGCTCGCGGAGGGGCGGGCGACGGCCTTGGCTGAGAACGTGTCCCGACGTATGCGAAGCGGTCTGTCGGCCGTGCTCATCGCGCTCTCGTGCCTGCTCGTGCCGTTCGGCGTGCTGTCGGCCTGGGCGGCGTACGGGCTCTCCGACACCGGTCGCTACGTCACCACGATGGCGCCGCTCGCCGACGACCCGGACGTGCGCGACGCGATCGCGGACACCGTCGGGGACGGGATCGTGCAGGAGATCGGGCACGGGCTGGACGACCGCGTGCGCCCCGGCACCATCACCCCCTTCGTGCACGACGCGGTCCGCTCGTTCACCCAGACCGAGGCCTTCCGCACGGCGTGGAACGAGGGCAACCGGGCCGCCCACGACGCCGTGCTGCGGGCCCTGCGCAACGAACGCGACCCGCTCGAACGACCGGTCACCGTCGACCTCGCGCCCGTCACCGCCCAGGTCAAGGCCCAGCTCGCCCAGGACCACGTACCGCTCGCGAACCGCATCCCCGTCCAGCACACCGAGGTCGATCTGCTTCCGGCCCAGCAACTGGGCCGCCTGCGGAAGGGGTTCCACGTGCTCGAAGTCGCCGGTTTCTGGCTGCCGGTCGCGGCCGTCGCGTTCGCCGTCGCCGGGCTCGCCCTGGCCGTCCGCCGCCGCCGTGCGGTGACCGCCACCGCGCTCGGCACCGCCCTCGGCGGCGCGCTGCTCGCCCTCGCCGTCGCCATCGGCCGCAGCCTGACCCTCTCCGACCTGCCCGCCGAGGTCTCCCAGCCGGCCGTCGGCGCCGTGTACGACGCCCTCACGGCCACCCTGCGCACCACCTCGTGGATCCTGGTCGCGCTCGGTCTGACGGTGGCCGCCCTGACCTGGCTCTCCCGGCGCCCACGCCGGCCCTTCCGCCGCCGCCGGGCGGCCGAGGCCCCCACCACCCAGACCCGCCCCCAGCAGCCGCCGCCGCGCGTGCGCGTCTGACCTCGCGCGCGGGATGCCCGGGGTCCGTGGCGACCCCGTAGGCTCGTCGTCGTGACCAAGCAGGGGGGACGGTTCGCGGGCTGGTGCGCCGGGCTGATGTTCGCGGGGGTGAGCGTCGTCGTCGTGTGCCGGCTGGCCGACAGCGACGGCATCACACCCGTACCGCAGCTCCTCGCCTTCCTTCCGTGGCTGCTCGTGCCCACCGGACTGGGCCTGGCGCTCACGCTGCGCGGACGCTGGTGGGCGGGGGCGGTGTGGGGCGTGGCGCTGCTGGGGCTGCTGGCGTGGTTCATCGAGCCGTACGGCAGGGTCTCCGCGCCGGCCGGCCATGCCGTGGCCGGGGTGCGGGTGCTGACCTCGAACGTGCAGTTCGGGCGCGGTGCACCGGCCCTCGTCCCGGTCATCCGCCGCGAGCGGCCCGACATCGTCTTCGTCGAGGAGTGCGAGTACACCTGCCAGGCGACGCTGGACCGGGAGGTGGGCGGCGACTACCCGTACCGGCGGGCGGTCCGGGCGGGTGGTTCGCAGGGATCCCTGATCCTCAGCCGCTACGCCCTGCGCGGCACCGCCGGAGTCAGCGGCACGATGGGCATGCCGGGCGCGGTCGCCGACGTCCGCGGGCACGCGGTACGCCTCCAGCTCGCGCACCCGATGCCGCCGCTGCCCGGCCAGATCGCGCTCTGGCACCGGGAACTCGCCCGGCTGCGCGCCTTCGCCGCGGCGGACCGTACGACCCCGACCGTGCTGGCCGGCGACTTCAACGCCTCCCAGGACCACGCGGCCTTCCGCCGCATCATCGACGCCGGACTGCGCGACGCCGCCCGCCTGGCCGGCGCCGACCGCGCCCCCAGCTGGCCGGCCCGTACCGCGCCCACCCTCGGCGCCCAGATCGACCACGTGCTCGTCTCACCGGACTTCTCCGCGACCGGCGCCCGCTTCCTCGCCCTGGCCGACACCGACCACCGCGCGCTGCTCGTCGACGTCACGCTGCACGACGGCCGAGGATCGCATTGACACGGCCCGCCTGCCGGTACTCGCCCCTGCCCAAGATCACTACTCGGGGCCGCTAACCTTACGTGTCCGTCCTGGCCAGGGATTGACGGGCATCAACTCACGAAGGGTTGCGCACATGGGCATTCTCACTCTCCTGCGGAACGCGTTCGGCCGATCACGCAAGGGGCGTACGGCCGAGGCAGAGGGTGCGGAGCAGACTCCAACCCAGGAGCCGACCCCCACCGCTGCCCAGCAGCTGGAGCCGAAGGTCCCCGCCCCGGCGGCCGAGTCCGCCCCCGAGCCACCCGCCGCCGTCCACGTCCCGGACCCCCGGGCCTCCACCGGCGACGAACACGATCTGGTCTCAGCCGCCTTCGACAACATCACCGTCCCCAAGCCGGCCACCCCCGTGGACCCAACCGACTCGACACCGGAGGAGCCGGCCCCGACCCCCGAACCGGCAGCTACGGAACCGGAGTCGGAGCCCGAGGCAACACCCGAACCGGTGGCCGAGGAGCCGACCCCGGCAGCCACGGAGCCGGAGCCCGAGCCGACCCCGGAGCCGACAGCCGAAGAACCGGCCCCGGCCCCCGAACCGGCGGCTACGGAACCGGAGTCGGAGCCCGAGGCGACACCCGCCCCCGAGCAGACCCCGGAACCGGTGGCCGAGGAGCCGACCCCGGCAGCCACGGAGCCGGAGCCGGAGACAACCCCGGAACCGGTGGCCGAGCACCCGACCCCGGAGCCCGAGCCGACCCCCGAACCGCAGGTCGAGGCCGAGCCCGAGACCAAGGCGGAGCCGGAGGCCGACGCTCCGCAAGCCGCCGACGGCGAAGAAGCCCCGCAGGGGCCACTCGCACCCGACGACGAAAGCCGCACGGGTGATGCGGGTGGGAACGAACCGGCCGAAGGCGAAGCCGAGGCCGAGCCCACCCCCGAACCGGCAGCCGAACAGCCGACCACGGAACCGGAGCCGGAACCGGAGCCCGCGGCTGAGCAGTCGCCCTCACCGGCCGAAGGCGAAGCCGAGGCCGACACCGACACCGACACCGACACCGACACCGAAACCAAGCCGGAGCCGGACGCCGAAACCGACACTGAGCCGGACGCCCAGTCCGAGCCGGAGCCGGCCGCCGAACCCAAGGCGGAGAACACGGGCACCGAGCCCGCCACCCCCCTCGCCCACATCCACTCGCACGCCCCCGCCCTCACCACCGCCTACCAGTCCGCCGCATCCGCCCTGGCGAAGTACGACCTCACCGGCGCCCGCGCCAAGGTCTACCTCGTCCTCGACCGCTCCGCCTCCATGCGCCCGTACTACAAGGACGGCTCCGCCCAGGCCCTCGGCGAGCAGACCCTCGCCCTCGCGGCCCACCTCGACCCCGAGGCGACGGTCCACGTCACGTTCTTCTCCACGGAGGTGGACGGCACCGGCGAGCTGACCCTCGCCGAACACGAGAACCGCGTCGACGACCTGCACGGCTCCCTCGGCCGTATGGGCCGCACCAGCTACCACGCCGCCGTGGACGCCGTACTGGCCCACCGCGCGGAGTCGGCCGACGACCCGGCGACCCCCACCCTGGTGATCTTCCAGACGGACGGCGCCCCGGACGCCAAGACCCCGGCCACCCAGTCCCTCGCCGACGCGGCGAAGAAGCACCCCTCCGTCTTCTTCTCCTTCGTCGCCTTCGGCGAGCACGACAACAAGGCCTTCGACTACCTCCGCAAACTGAAGACCGACACCGCGTCCTTCTTCCACGCCGGCCCCACCCCCCGCGAGCTCACGGACCAGGAGCTCTACGAGGGCGTACTGGCGAACTGGCGCCCGTGACCCACGGGCCCCACGGGACCACGCGCCCGTAACCACGCCACACCAGGGCCGCCCCTTCCCACCCCTCAAAACGGGAAGCGGGCGGCCCACCCATGTCGGCTACGATTTCAAGGTTCCGTAGACGACCCGCACCCGACGAGATCGTCACCCCACGTAGCGACTTGGGAGCAGCCCGCGATGGCTCGACACCTCATCACCAGCGCCCTTCCGTACATCAACGGGATCAAGCACCTGGGCAACATGGTGGGGTCCATGCTCCCGGCGGACGTGTACTCGCGCTATCTGCGCCAGCGCGGCCACGACGTCCTGTACATCTGCGCGACGGACGAGCACGGCACCCCGGCGGAGCTCGCGGCCAAGGAGCAGGGCCTCCCGGTCGACGAGTTCTGCGCGCAGGCGCACGACGCGCAGAAGGCGGTCTACGACGGCTTCTCGCTGGCCTTCGACTACTTCGGCCGCAGCTCGTCCCCGCAGAACCGCGAGATCACGCAGGAGATCGCCCGCGAGCTCAAGGCGAACGGGTTCATCGAGGAGCGGGCCATCCGCCAGGTGTACTCCAACGCCGACGGCCGCTTCCTGCCCGACCGGTACATCATCGGCACCTGCCCGCACTGCGGCTACGACAAGGCGCGCGGCGACCAGTGCGAGAACTGCACGCGGGTACTGGACCCGACCGACCTGATCGAGCCGCGCTCCGCGATCAGCGGCAGCAACGACCTGGAGGTCCGCGAGACCAAGCACCTCTTCCTCCTCCAGTCGGTGCTGGCCGGCGAGGTCGAGGCGTGGGTCGACGAGCGCGCCGACAACTGGCCGGTGCTGGCCTCCTCGATCGCCCGCAAGTGGCTCACCGAAGGCCTGCACGACCGCGCGATCACCCGCGACCTGGACTGGGGCGTCCCGGTTCCGGCCGACACCTGGCCGGAGCTGGCCGCCGAGGGCAAGGTCTTCTACGTCTGGTTCGACGCCCCGATCGAGTACATCGGCGCCACGAAGGAGTGGGCGGACCAGGACCCGGAGAACCGGGACTGGCGCTCGTGGTGGTGGGAGTCGGACGCGGACGTCCACTACACGCAGTTCATGGGCAAGGACAACGTGCCCTTCCACAGCGTGATGTTCCCGGCGACCCTGCTGGGCACCCGCTCGCCGTGGAAGAAGGTCGACGTCATCAAGGCCTTCAACTGGCTCAACTACTACGGCGGCAAGTTCTCCACGTCGCAGCGGCGCGGTGTCTTCACGCACGACGCGCTGGAGATCCTCCCGGCCGACTACTGGCGCTACTTCATGATGGCGAACGCGCCGGAGTCCGACGACTCGTCCTTCACCTGGGAGCACTTCACGGCCACGGTGAACAAGGACCTGGCGGACACGCTGGGCAACTTCGTCAACCGGGTGCTGTCCTTCTCCCGCAAGCGCTTCGGCGACGCGGTACCGGAGGGCGGCGAGCCGGGCGAGGCCGAGGCGCGGCTCGGGGAGGAGATCGCCCGCCTCCTCGCCGAGTACGAGGAGCACATGGAGGCCATCCAGTTCCGCAAGGCGGCGGCCTCCCTGCGCGCCCTGTGGTCGGCGGGCAACTCCTACCTGGAGGAGAAGTCCCCCTGGCTGGAGATCAAGACCGACAAGGACGGCGCGGCCCTCACCCTGCGCACCGCGATGAACCTGATCCACCTCTACGCGGTGGTCTCGGAGCCGTTCATCCCCACCTCGTCGGCGGCCATGCGCGCGGCGTTCTCCCTGGACGGCGACACGGCGACCTGGGTGACCCCCGCCGAGGCGGCCTCCCTGGCCACCGTCCCCGCCGGCACCCCGTTCACGGTCCCCCCGGTCCTCTTCGCCAAGCTCACGGACGACGACCTGGAGACGTACAAGGAGCGCTTCGGCGGCTCGGACGAGTAGGGCTCACCGCTTGAGCACAGGGGCCCGGGAACGACTTGTTCCCGGGCCCCTTCGCACTCCCTCGCCGGGTCAGCGTTCCGAGGCGTAGGCCACGAAGCCCTTCCACGCGTCGCGCGTGAGCGCAAGCTGAGGGCCTCCTTTGTTCTTGGAGTCGCGAACGTGCACGGTGCCGGGGGTGACGGCGAGCTCAACGCAGGAGTTGCCGTCCGTGCCGCTGCTGTAGCTGCTCTTGAACCACGCCAGTTCGGAGGCGTCGCTGGCGAAGGCCTTGCGGATCATGTTTCTCCCAGCAGTTTCTCGATGAAGGCCAGCGACTCCCTCGGGGGGAGTGCCTGCGCCCGGATCGTGCCATACCGCAGTTCAAGGATGCGAAGCTGCTTCGGATCGGCAATCGTCCGCCCGTTGAACGCCCCGTCGGAGCGTCCCACTGCCGTACCGTCCGGGAACTTCAGCAACTCGATCTTGCCGTCCACTCCTGGGTGAGCATCCGTGTTCGTCGGCATTACCTGAAGCGTGACGTTGTTCAACCGCCCCACCTCCAACAGACGTTCGAGCTGGCGCTGCCACACCATTGTGCCCCCGACCTGTCGGCGCAGGGGTGCCTCTTCCATCACGAAGTGGAGCGACGGGGCCGGGACGCGTTCGAAGACGGACCGCCGGGACAGCCGCGCGGCCACCATGCGCTCCACATCGTCCGCGGAGTAAGGCGGTTGTGCCGCCTCCATCAGTGCTCGGGCGTGCTCCGGAGTCTGCAGGAGCCCGTGGATGCTGTTGCACTCGTACACACCGATCTCTACCGCGCTGGCCTCCAACTTCCCCAGTTCCCGAACTTTCTTCGGATACCGGACCTTCTTCACGTCCTCCCAGGATGCCGTGATGAGCCCGCCCGCGCCCAACACCTCGTCGGCCTTGTCCAGATACTCCTGCCGGGGAATCCGCTTCCCGCCCTCGACCTTGTAGACAAGGTCCTCTCCGTACCCGACCGCCTCCGCGAACTCGGCGGCGCGCAGCCCCTTCGCCTCTCGCCGCAGCCTCAACTGCCGGCCCACAGTGGTGATGACGGCCACGCCCCACTCATCGTCCGGATCCACCTCCCACCCCGGCTCGTCCGCCTGGTCCGTGACCCGCCGCACCTCGCCGTCCACCGACATCCCGCACCCTCCGTCGTACCGCCGTGCCACAACGCCGCTGCCCGTAAGCCCAGTTCAGACAGCCCGGACAGCAGTGGACAAGCGCCGGACAGTCACCCTACGTATCAGCGCTGTCACTGTTCACGGTAAGCACGCACGGCCACGCTCGGTCACGTGAACAGCGAAAAGTCCACCCAACTTCTCTTGCCCACCGACCACTTGAGCGTGCTGCTGTCGCCCACGCCCCGCGGCACCCGCCTCGCCCGGCTTCTCGCCATGGACTGGATGCGTACGCGCGACCTGCCGCACCGCGTGGCCGAGGCCGCCGAACACGTTGTCGCAGAACTCGCCGCGAACGCAGCCACCCACGGCCGGCTCCCCGGACGCGACTTCCGCCTGGCACTCCTGGACCGCCGCGCGACCCTCCGCATCGAGGTCACGGACACCCGAGGCGACGACCTCCCGCGCCGCCGCCCACCCGCCCCCGACGCCGAGTCCGGCCGTGGCCTGCTCCTCGTCGAGTCCCTCGCCGACCGCTGGGGCGTACAACTCGGCCCGATCCCCCGCAAGACCGTATGGGCGGAACTCGACCTACCAGCGACGCGACCACCGCAGACGGCGCACGCACCGGAACCCGACCGCGTGTGCTCCGGTGCCGTCGGCGGTCTTCCCCAAGGAACACAAGAGGGAAAGAAACCGCACCAAGCCCCACCCCTCCCGCCCACGGCGCACGCTCACTCCCACGGGTGAACATCACCAACTGAGCTGGATTTCTCACCGGTTGCCTGCCCTACGCTCAGCGCAGCACAGCACAACCTCAGACATACAACGGCCCTCGCCGGGACTGGCATCCCACTGCGAGGGCCTGACCACCAAGGAAGCAACACCTTCCCGATGGATACCCAAAACACTAGCGCGCACCCGCACGCCCAGTCCCGTAACGGCGGCAAAAACCACCCGCGTCGACGGACCCGTGGGCACGTGAACGCCCACCCCGGCGGTGTCATCCACGACAACACCCGCCACACCACCCGCTTCACGGTGATCGGCAACCACCTCGCCCAACACCCCGAGTTGTCGGGGCTCGCCATCGGGCTGGCGGTGCACATCCAGTCTCTCCCCACCGGCACCCCCGTCGACATCAAGACCCTCACCGCCCGTTTCCCCGAGGGCCCGACCCGGATCGCCGCCGCGCTGCGCGAGTTGGAGACCCACGGCTACCTGCGCCGCACCCGCGAACGCACGGAGAGCGGCCGTATCGTCACCCGCACCGTCTCCTGCAACCAACCGGGCCGACACCGCGACCACAACACGCCTGAAGCAGCAGCACCGAAGCCCCCGGCCCGCCGCGCCACCACGGTCCCGCAGCAGGAACCCGCACGCCGCCGGGCCCTTCCCGCCGTACCGAAGCCCGCGTACGCCTCCCCCGTCCTCCTCCGGGCGGCCACCGAGGTCCTCGCCGGCCTGCGCCGCACCGACCCCCGCCTGATGCTCTCCGCCACCGATGCCGAACACCTCGCCCCCGGTGTCGCCGCCTGGCTGGAGCGGGACCTCACCCCCACCGCCGTCCGGCACGCCCTGACCAGCGATCTTCCGGCGGAGCCCCTGCGCCGCCCGGCCGCCCTCCTGGCCCACCGCCTCACCGCCCGGCTCCCGCCCCTGCCGCCGTTCAGCACCCCCGAACCGCCCCCACCCATCAGGCACCCGCTCCGCAACTGCGAAACCTGCGACCGCGGCTACCGAGGCCCCGACCCACACAACTGCCACGGATGCATGTCAACGAGCACGGGGCCCGGGAGCCCCGACTCCGGTACACGCGTGGCGCACCCCACCGCGCAGGCCTGGCCGTGAGCGGCCGGCCCGGTCCCGCCGCGCTTCCGGTCCGACTCCGCCGCGACCCCGTCCGGATACCCTGGCCAGGGCACCCTGTGGAGGACACCATGAGCACTCAGGCCGATCACGGACACGAGCTGATCCCGCGCCCCGAGCAGACTCCTGACGCCCTGCGCACGGCTCTCGCCGTCGTCGCTCCCGGTCGCCTGTACGAGATGCAGGCCACGAAGGACGACGCCTTCGCCAAGGCCGTCGAGTGGCAGTCTCTGAGCCCCGTGCGAGGCTGGGTCCTCACCTGGGCCAGGGACATCGAGATCGCCCGGCGCCCCGACCTGTCCTCCCGCCTCGCTCACGCGCAGAGCAGGTTGGAACACGAGGACCCTGCCACCGCTGAGGAGGCGCTGCGCGAGCTGAGCGCCGTCCTGGACGAAGCCATGGAAGCAGTACGCGGTTGAGCTGGAAGTGGGAGTACGCCTTCGGTGCGGAGCAAACCGCCCGCACCGCACCCGCCAACTTTCTCGCCGGGGTACAGAAGAAGGCGGACGAGCTGGTCAGAGCCGCCGAAGCCGTCCACCTCCACGGCCGTGCTCACGCGGACATCGACCCGAAAGGCGGCGACGTCATCGTGCCCGGCGGGATGTTCACGTATCAGGTCGTCGTACGCAGTGAACGTGTCTACGTCGTTCAGATCACTTACCTGGGGTTCTGAGAGGACGTTTTGAGCCGGTATGTCCGCTTCGGATGCGGGCTTGAGTTGGCCACGGCTCGGAAGGTCACGCGGTCCCTTCGGCAGCTTCTACAGT
>NZ_JBIVPK010000081.1:0-20556 GCF_044754605.1 Streptomyces sp. NPDC093064 | reverse complement strand
CGGCCAGATCAGCCCGATCACTTACGAACAGCGATCAACTACGCTGGCCACCGCCGCATAACCACCGGTGTCCACGATCAAGGGTGAAGCCCCGGGTCCTGCTGGCGGCGATCCACCACGGACCTCTCGCTCGTGCCGAACAGACCGCCCGGCTGGTCGGTGAACAGCTCGACGGAGTCCCCCGCCGTCGCTCCGAGGCGGCTGGCGACTACTTCCCCTACCTGCCGACACGCGAGGAACTGCCGCCGGAGGCAGCCGACGCAGGTCGCCACAGGAATCCCGCTGGTGTACACCTACGTCCTCGATCCGGTGGCCAGGGCGTACCGGGAAGGAGATGTGTTCACGGGCGTGGTCAAGGTTTCGGCTCACTTCCCTGCAGCGCTCGACTTCGGCCAGGTCTGATCTGCCTCGCGCGACCCCACGATTATGGGCCTGGGCTGCACGTTTTTCTCAGGGTGGGTTCGGAGGCGGGTGCGCGGACGGCGTTCGGCACACGGGAAGCCTCATCCTGCGGCGCAGCGTACGCAGGTGCGCGCCGCCGGGCGCACCTCCAGGCGTTGGGTCGGGATCGGCTCGCCACAGCCCTCGCACCGTCCGTAGTCGCCCTCCTCCAAGCGCTCCAGCGCCCGATCCAGATCGGCTAGATGGTCGCGCGCCTGCGCCAGCATGGCGGCGACATGGGCCCGTTCGAAAGCGGTGCTCGACCCCTCTGGATCGTGCTCGTCATCGGTTGCGACCAGGGCGTTCGCCTCGACGATTCCATCGAAGTCACGGCTCAACGCCGCGATCTGCACGCTCGTGCCGGCACGTTCGGCCGCTAGCAGTTTGCGAAAGGACTCACGCTGCAGCGGGGAGAAAAGGGCATCTCTGGATGAATCGCTCATAGAGGGGGTAACGTCGGCGCCAAGGGTTCATATTTCGGATACCCGTGCGCCCACCAGGGCTCGTGCGTTCTGAGACGCCCTGAACTGTCCTCAGTGGGCGCTAAGCGAGATTCCAGAAGTTCTGCGCGTAACGCGTGACGGATCGTGCGGCCGAGGTCGTGGTCAATCTGCGCCCGGCTTGGGCTCCACCGATGAGTTCCTGCGGGCTGTCGGGTCAGTACGGACATGACTGCTGAGAACAAGCCGCCGGTCGTCTCCCGCCGGGAGTGGCTGGCCGCCATCGACACCCTGCGCGCCCGGGAAAAGGCGCACACCCGCGAGGGCGACGCGATCGCTGCAGCACGGCGGCGGCTACCCATGACCGAGGTGGACCCATCGACTCCGCTCGTGGGAGGCAACGGAGCCGTCCCCCTGATCGACATCTTCGAGGGCCGCACCCAGCTGTTCGTGTCGTATCACATGTGGCACGACGGCCACACCGCCGCCGACCAGTGCGAGGGCTGCACCTTCTTCACCGGCCAGGTCCGCGAACTGTCCTATCTGCACCAGCGTGATGTCACCCTCGCCGTCTTCTGCCAGGGCCCCGTCGAGGAGTCCGACCGCTATCGCCGCTTCATGGGCTGGGACATGCCCTGGTATTCCGTACCTGCCGAGTCGCACGAACCGCTCGTCGCCGGCCGCTATTTCGGGATGCAGGCGTGCTACCTCCGCGATGGGGACCGCGTCTACGAGACGTACTGGACCACCGGCCGCGGTGTCGAACCCATGGCGCCTTCCTACGGCATCCTCGACATGACCGTCTACGGGCGGCAGGAGACCTGGGAAGACTCTCCGTCCGGCTGGCCGCAGCCGTACAAGACCGACGGCCAGCAGTTCCGCAAGGACGGACGGCCGACCGCGCAATGGGCGCGGATCGCCGCCGGCCACAACGACGACCTCCACAGCGGACAGCGCAGCACGGTCGCCGGCGGCTCGGGCTGTTGCTCGTAATCCCGTTTCCGACGGGCGTCATGGCGGCGTGGTCAGGGCCCTGTGCGACCTGCGAACCACCCACCCAGTGACGCGCGGAACGTCTGGAATCGCACTTGGTTGAGGTCCGGGGCGGTGATCAAGAAGAGGAAGCGGTCCGTGATGATCGAGGTGTCTGACGCCTCATCAACACGGACGCTTCCCCATGCCGTCATCACTGATCACTCTCCTGACCCGCCACCGCAACCATGATGTGGGCACCACTCTCGATGCCGGCCGGGTCGTGGACCTGGACGACGTCCTGGATGTTCTGCCGGATCCCCGCCGCCGTCAGGGTCGCCGCTACCGTCTCGGCGCCCTGCTCGCCTTGTGCACGATCGCCGTGCTCGCCGGCGCCACCTCACTGGTCGCGGTAGCGCGGCATGCCGCCTACCTGCCCGAGGAGATCCGTGACCGGCTGGGTCTTCGGGCCGCGCCGCGGGCGACGACCCTCGGCCGGGTCCTGGCCCGCCTCGACGGCGACACCGTCGACGCCGCGATCGGTGCCTGGCTCGCCCCGCACTGCACCAGCCCCAGTGACGACCTGTGCGCCGTCGCGGTCGACGGCAAGACCCTGCGCGGCTCGCGCACCGCCACCCGGCGGGCCGTGCACCTGGTCGCCGCCGTCACCCATGGCGAACGCGTCGCGCTGAACCAGCGCCAGAGGTGCGGCCTGGAAGCGGGCTGTGGCCGCAGGATGAGAAGCAGTCCTGCCAGGCCCCCTCATGATGCGTGGCGGTAGCCGAAATTCTTCTTCCGGGTTCTCAGCGGGGCCGTGATCGGCACAATGGTAAGGGTGTCGGACTTCAGTGAACTTCAGTTGGCGGACGGGACACCCGTATGGTTTCAGCTCGTACCGGGGGAGGCCTGGGAGGGCCCCGTGGAGCCGGCCGTGGATCTCCCGGAGGGCATGGGGGCCACTGTTCCGGTGTCCCGGGGCGGGCGGGGCGTTGCCGACCGGGCCGTCGAGACGGTGCGCAACACACTGCGGCCGTTGGGGCCGATCCTGCAGGAGATCCATGATGCTGTGGCGGGTGCCGAGATGCCGCCGCAGGAGATCAACGTTACCTTCGGCGTGCAGGTCGGGCAGGATCTCAAGCTGGGCTTCGTCGCGGGGAGCGGGCAGGCCCATCTGACGGTCTCGGCCACCTGGCGGCCTGCACCTGCCGCGGACTGACGACGTGGGCTGGTTCATCAAGGCGGGCCCGTCGGCCGCGGCGGACCCGCGTCACTGCGTGTTCTCCGTGCTGAAGGCCGCTGGCTCCGAGAGCGTGGGCGCGGGTGTCCTGCTGACCCGGGACCACCTGCTGACCTGTGCCCACGTTGTCAACGACGCGCTGGGGCGAAGACCGTTCGATCCGCGGCACCCGGGCGACCACACCGTGCCGGTCGCCTTGCACGGCCTGTCCCGCACGGTCCGCGCTTACGCCCGGATCGCGCACTGGGTGCCCGCGCGCCGCCGGGACGGCGCACCGGGTATCCCGCGGGCTGAGGACCACGAGTGGCTGGGCGATCTGGCGGTCCTGCGGCTGGAGTCGGAACCGCATCGCGACGTGCCTCCACCCCTGTGGCTGCCGATGGCGATCGGCCAGTCGCTGCGCGCCTGGCACAGCAGCGGGTTGAGCCACACCTTCGCGGACGTGCGAGTCAAGTCCTGTGACGAGGCAGTCGGTTACGTCGACGGCGACGCCACCGGCATGGCCATCGGCCCCTCGTACAGCGGCTGCCCGCTGTGGTCGATCGGAGACAACGCGGTGGTGGGCATCGTTGCCGGACACGTCACGCCGCCCCACGACCCGGTCACCGGCCAGCCGCTGCCCTACAGCTCCCAGCACATCGCGCGGCGCAGCTGGGGCATCCCCTGGCAGCGTATCGAGGCCGAGCTGCAGGCGGCCGGCGCGGCCATGTTGTTCGAGGCACCGGAACTCGACCCGGACGATCCGGCGTACGAGCTGCTGGTGGACCTGTTGGACCGGTACATGCCGGCGTCGGGGCTGCGCATCGAACACGCGCGCGCCGTCGCGGAACACTGCGGATACGGCGTCCACGACACCCTGTCCCCGCCCACCACCGAGGAGTTCGCGGCCCTGTTGCTGACCGAACCGCGGGCGCTGGCCGCACTGACGGAGGTGCTGCGCCGGCGGGAACCGGCGGCGGTGCCCCCGTTGCTTGCGGCCGGCCGGATGTCGCAGGTGCCCCGGCTGCTGTCTCCGCGCGAGCACCGCAAGCTGACGCGCTACCTGGACGACCTGCTCGCGCCGCTGCGGGCCCGGCTGCCCGAGGTGGCACGCGCCGCGCTGCCCCTGGCCGCCGCGCTCCCCACGAGCGAGGGCGTCAAGGGGCTCTTGGAGTACCTGGAGTGCCTCACCGGCGACAGCCGTACCGATGCCGACGGTCTGCGGGTGCCAGGGCTGCTGCGCGTGGTGGAGTACCTGGCCGCGCTCGCGCCGCCCTCGCTGCAGGCGGCTCTGCGGCTGTGGACGATGTCCGTCGTGGATCGGCTGGGCATCCCCGCCTCCTCGCTCCTGGAGCGCCGTACGGACGCCGAGGAGTGGGCACGTGCGGCGCGGGAGCGGACGGCTCCGGCGTGGGTGACGGCCCGGGTGGAGCGGGCCGGCGCGGACCGCTACCGCTTGCGGGTGTGGTGCGACGAGGGCAGCGGGCCCCGGCAGACCTCGCTGGACGCCCAGACCCCCCGCTCGGGCGCCGAGGCGGCCCATGAGCTGCTCGGTGTGCTGGAGTCGCTGTACCGGGCGACACCCGACAGGAGCCGGCCAGTGCTGGAACTCCTGGTCGGACGGGACGAGTTGAACCTCGCCGTGGACGAGTGGGGCATGGCCGGCACCGACGGCGATCCGCTTGAGCCCGACGAACTGCCCGGGGTGCTCGGCGCCGAGTTCCCGGTCGTCGTCACCTGTCCGGAACTCCTGCACCGCCACGAGCGTTTCCATCCCGACTGGCGCCACCGCTGGAGACTTCTCGACTCGGACGCGCTCCTGACGTTCGACGACCCCGCCCAGGGCCGCAGTGAGGTCTATGGCGCCCTGTTGGCCGACAAGGACGCCGTCCGGGTCGCCGTGGACGTCCCGCCTCGCTCACGTGACGAGATCGTGCAGACCTGTCTGCTGATGGGGGTGCCCGTGGTGATGTGGGACCGCGAATGGGCCGACCGCTCCCATGCCCTGGCACGGCTGTCACCGGTGCCGGTGCGCACGCTGCCGGAGGGCACGCGCGCGTACCGGGCGATGACGCTGGGCAGTCCCCATCAGTACGCCGGCCGCCCCGTCCTCGCCTGGTCGGACGCGGACCGCTCGATGCCCCGGCTGCAGCTGGCAGAACCCCAGGAGAACGGATGACCACGTCGGCACACGGCAGTTGGCGGATCTTCCGCGGGGACGGCGTGGCCCGCCCGGTCACCATGCCGCCCGCTCCGCCCTGGCGGCGCTTCAGCCCCGGCGGCCGTACGGCCGGGCCGCTGCCCTATCTGGTCGCGCCGGAGCACGCGGACATCGTCAACGCGGCCCTGCATCTGCGCCGCCCGCTACTCGTGACCGGCCCGGCGGGCACCGGCAAGTCGTCTCTGGCGCGCGCGGTGGCGCACGAGCTGAGCCTCGGCCAGCTGCTGCGCTGGCCAGTCAACAGCCGCTCCAGCGTGCAGGAGGCGCTCTACCAGTACGACGCGATCGGGCGATTGCGGGAGACCACGCTGAGCCGGGACCACGGCGAGACGGAACCCTCCATCGGCACGTTCATCCGGCTCGGCCCGCTCGGCACGGCGCTCGCCCCGCACGACACCCCGCGCGCGCTACTCGTGGACGAGATGGACAAGGGGGACGTGGACCTGCCCAACGACCTGCTGACCGTGTTCGAGGAGGGCGTTTTCGAAATCCCCGAACTCGCTCGGCTGCCTGAGGAGTTGGCCGAGATAGAGGTGCTGACGGCCGCCCACCGCGGTTCGGTGACCATCCGCCAGGGCCGGGTGGAGTGCACCGAGTTCCCGGTCGTCGTCATCACCAGCAACGGCGAGCGGGACTTTCCACCCGCCTTCCTGCGCCGCTGCATCCGGCTCGACCTGCCGATGCCCGACGAGGAGCGGCTGCGGGCCATCGTCGCCGCGCACCTCGGGCCGGAGATCCTGCCGGAGGTGGACGACCTGCTCCAGGCCTTCCTGCGCCGTCGCGCCCCCGGCGAACTCGCCACCGACCAGCTGCTCAACGCCGTGTTCCTGCGTACCAGCGGCGTGCACCTGGACGCCGACGGGCTGCTGGACGCCGTTCTGCACCAGCTCACAGGAACGGTATAGGCCGTGCCGGGGGAGTGGCAGGACGGCGGGGGCAACCGGCTCGGAGCACTGCTGCGGGTGCTGAAGGGCGTCGGCTACGACCCTGACCCGCAGGAAGTACTCGACATGCTGTGGCTGGCCGGCCGTCTGCCGCAGGACGCCCACGACCTGCCCCTGCCACGGCTGCTGCGCCGCACGGCACCCCCCGCCCAGCCCGCGCCCCCAAACCCGCCGCAACCGGCCGCCGAGCCGGACGAGGAACCGGACACCCCACGGCCCGACCCCGAACTGCCCGCGCTGACCCGGCCGGAACTGCACGCCGCACCGCAGCTCCCCGACCTGCCGACCGCGCCGCCTCCGCCGGTCCCGGACCCCGGCCCGTCGGCACTGCCGCTGCTGGTACCGCAGGAGAAGGCCCTGCGCGACGAGCTGGTGATCGGACGGGCGCTGCGGCCGCTGAAACGGAAGCGGCCAAGCCCCCGGCTGCGCGAGGTGGACGAGGCGGCCACGGCCGCCCAGCTCGCCGAGACCCGGCTGCCCGACGTCGTACTCCGGCCGCGCCGGGAACGCTGGCTGAATCTCGTCCTGGTTGTCGACGACGGCCTGTCCATGCTGCTCTGGCACCGGCTCACCGCCGAGCTGCTCACGACCCTCCAGCGGATCGGCGCCTTCCGCTCGATCCAGGTCCGCGGCCTCGACACCCGCGCCCCGGGCGGCCCGGTGTTGCGCGGCCACCCGTTCAACCCGGACAGCTCCCCGCTTTCCCCGTCCACGCTCGTCGACCCCTCCGGGCAGACCCTGGTCTTCGTCGTGAGCGACGGCATGGGCTCCGGCTGGCGCAGCGGCGCGGTCCACGACATCCTGCTGACCTGGGCGGAGAACGGCCCGGTAGCGATCCTGCACACCCTGCCGCCCGCACTGTGGGACGGCTCCGGCATCCAGGCCGACCGCTGGCAGGCCACCACCCATAGGCCCGGCGGCGCGGGCACAGCCTGGCGGATCACCGACCCCGTCCTGCCCATCGACTTCACCGGCCTGCCCGTTCCGGTGCTGGAACCGACCGCCGACTCCCTGCGCACCTGGACCGAGCTGCTGACCTCGCCGGGCACCACCGTACAGCTCCCGCTGCTGGCCCGGCCCCGACAGCACGACCCAGTCGCCTCCCGCCAGGTGGGCAGCCTCCAGCACTTCCGGGACGCGGCCTCACCGGAGGCCTACCGGCTCGCCGCCCATCTCGCCGCGGTATCCCCCCTGACCGTGCCAGTGATGCGGCTCGTGCAGTCCGCAGTGCCCTGGCAAGCCCGCACCACCCATCTCGCCGAGGTCTTCCTGGGCGGCCTCGTGCATCCCCGCCCGGCCCCTGTCCCCGGGCCGCTACCCGCCAAGCACCGCGTCTTCGACTTCACCGAGGAGTGCAAGACCGCCCTGCTGGACACCGTACCCAGCGGCGAACTGGTGCGCACCAGCCGGCGTATCGGCCGCCGCCTCGAGCAACTGGCGGGCCGCTCCCCGGACTTCCCAGCCTGGCTCGCCCACCCCGACGGCACTGACCGGCTGCCGACCGGAACCGCCGCCTTCACCGCCCTGGAGCGCCGGCTGATGAGCCGGTTCGGGGTGCTCCTGCCGGCTCCGACCGCCACCCCCGAGCCGCCGCCCCGGGTGGTCCGGCCGCCCGTCTGGCACCCGCTCACCCCGCAGGACCCGACCCAGCTCGGCCCCTACTCGCTGCGCGGGCGGCGCCCAGGCCGCCGTACGAACGTCTACCTCGGATACGCCCCACGCCTCGGAGAGGTGGCGGTGCGCACCGCACGACCCGAACTCCCCCCATCCACAGCACAGTTGCTGACCACGGAGGCAGAGGCCCTGCGGCGGATGGCCGGCCGGTACGCCCCCGAACTGCTCCACACCGACCTGAACGACCGCCCGGGCTGGATCGCAGTACAGCTCTTTCCGTCAGCCGGCGGCGCCAACGCCCAGCCACCCCGCCTGAGCGACCTGCTGGCCTACATCGGCCCCAACCAGACCGGCGCCTTCGACCTGCTCACCAGCCTCCAGCTCGGATTCCACCTGGCCTCCGCGCTGACCATCTGCCATCTCAACGAACTGATACCGGCCGACCTGGCAGCGGACTCGGTCGTGGTACTGGAACGGACAGTGCTGCTGACCGGGCTGTCGGACTGCGCCATCGACGGCGAATACCACGGCGCCGGCGCCCCGCCCACCAAAGAGGACAACATCAGGGCCCTCGGCGAACTCCTCCGACTGGTCAGCAGCCGCCCCCGCGTCCCGCTGCCCGGCCTGCCCGAGAACATGCACCTGTGGTCGGGCGACACCTGGCAGTCCCTGCGAGAACTCGTCCTGCGCTGCCTGGATTCCGATCCGACAGTACGGCCGACGGCCGGTGAGGTGGCCGACAAGCTCGCCCAGTACGTGGCGATCGCAGCAGCACTGCAGGGCGGGACGGGCCCCGCGCCGCGCCTCGATACGGACGCACCCGACGCGCATCGCACGCGGGTGGAGCCGCCCGAACTGACACCAGGCTCGGCAGACCTTGCAGCAGTACCGGTGAACGGGCCGTGGGCAAAGACCCCCGTCATCAACGACGTCCGGCAGGAGGCCCAACGGCTCTCGCTCCCACGCGAACGCGCACCCAGGGCGGAGACCGAGGCGCCCCGGCCACCCTCCTTCGGCTACTTCGGCCGCGCCGAACGCGACCACAAGCTGGCTCTGGTGCACCGCCGGCTGCGACACAGCCGCCGGATCACGCTCGTCGGGGCGCAGCCCCACTCCGGGCGACTCACTACAACCGTCATCCTGGGTTCCCTCTTCGTGGCGCTGCGCCAACAAGCGGCGCTGGCTCTGGACGGGGCACCGCAGACCGGCGACCTGCACAGCCAGCTACCGTCCGACGCCTCCTCAACCCCTCGCACGCTGACCCGGCTGGCATTGGACGCTGCGTACGAGGAGGTGCGGCACGGCACGAGCATCCTGCCCTCCGGCCTGCACGTGCTGGCCCACCGCGCGCTGCGGGCCACGCCGAGCTCGGCATACGCCGACGAGTACCGGCACATCCTGTCCCTGGCAGCCCGGCATTACCCGGTCATCCTGATCGACTGGGCAGCGGAGCGATTCGACGACATGGCAGACGTCGTGCTCCGGCACACCGATCAGCTGGTCGTGTGCACCACGCTCCAGCACCAGGACGACCCCGTCGCCGCACTCCTTGACGGTCTGCGCGCTCAGGGCTGGGGCGAGCTGGCCGACAGCGTCGTGGTCACCGTGACCCAGACCGTGAACAACGAGCCCGCGTCCCGGCTCACCCGGTCCGGGCTGCCAGAACGCTACCGGGACCTGGTCGTGATCCCCTACGACCCCCACCTGTCATCCCCGCGCGCGATCGACCTCTTTCGGATCAAGTCCCGTACGGCCAAAGCCTTCCTGGACCTCGCGGCACTGGTGATGACGGACCCGGAGGATCTGTCGCCGGCCGAGGGATGAGCACCCTCAGCGAGGCGTACGCCGTGCTGCTCGCCGTTCAGCCGGCCCGGCCGAGCCGTGCGCCCCCATCGGAGTGGCCCCTCAGCCGTTGAGGGCGGCCTTGTACTCGGCGGCCTGCTTCGGTGTCAGGTAGTGCGAGACCCGGACGAGGATAGTGCCGTGGACGTAGTCGTACTCGGCGAGCGTGGACATCGACTTCGTCACCGACTCGATGTACTTGGCGCGCGCCTGAGCGTCCGCCGGGTCCGCGAAGACCTCGATGGCTCCACCGCGTTCCACGGCACCCTTTTCGCTGCCTTCGACGTCGCTGGCCTGCAGGGGCGTTGCGCATCAGGGCATTTTCCAGAGCGTCAGCCTGGTGATGTAATCGGGATAGGTGGAACGCTCGACGATTTTGGTGATCTCCAGCATCGCCAGGTTGCCCTCGGTGGTGACGGTGCACAGCACCGTGCCCTTGTGAATGGTCGTCGTCAGTTCATCCCGGTCGAGAGCAGGCGGTAGCACATTGGTCTCGGCTCCCGACTTGCATGCCTCCGGTGTCGTACCGTCGCTTATGCCCGTCGGGGTCAGAAAAACCAGCGGGGTGGAGTAGGCGAAGGAATCGATGTACTGGATCTCGGTCTCCTCTTTGGCCTTGAAGGCGCCGTTGCTGTCGACCTTCGGGACGTCCAGGTCCACCTCGCTCCATCCACCCGGCCGGATCGTGAACGGCTTCCTTTTGAACTTCACCGCGTAGTCGGCCGAGGCAGTTCGAGTGGGTGACGGCTCGGACGATGTCCCGCTGGCCGGCGGCTGGGTCGACTGCCCCGGCGAGGTGGCCGTCGGGCCACCACTGGGCCGGCCGCCTGTCTCGTCCCCACCACCCGTCAACGCCGACACGGCCATCGTTGCCACGACGACGGCCGCCACGACAGCGCCGATGACCACCAACGCCTGGCGCCAGGTCGACGAGGGTGCTCCGGACCCAGCCGGGACGTACTGCGGTGAGCGCGGCACGTACGTAGACAGGTGCCCTGAAGTGACGACCTCGGCCGGAGGGCCGGGCCAGGGCGGTTGCCTGGAACTTTGTGCACGGCAGGCGATCTCTGCCGTGAGCGGATTCGGGAGCCAACGGGTGAAGTCGCGCAGCGGACGGCCGTAGGCCTCTGCGCACAGTTCGGCCAGTTCGGCGGGGGTAGGCCGGGAGGCCGGGTCAACGGCCAGACAGCGTTCCAGGACGGGCCGCAGCGGTTCCGGGTAGCCAGTCAGGTCCGGGGGTCGGAATTCGCTGTTGGCGATCCTGCTGGCGAGCGTCACGGCCGCGCCGTTGCCATAGGGATGACGGCCGGTGGCCGCGACCGCCGCGACCAGGCCCAGTGAGAAGACATCGGTTGCGGGGCTCAGTGACCCCCCGTTGACGTGCTCGGGTGACATGTACTGGGGCGTTCCGATGAGCCCTCCACTGCGGGTGAGCTGAGTGGCGTCGGCGGCCCGTGCAATTCCGAAGTCGATCAGCCAGGGCCCGCCCGCGCCCAGCAGGATGTTGCTTGGCTTCAGGTCGCGGTGGATCACGCCGGCCACGTGCACGGCGCGCAGTGCTTCCGCCACGCAGCCGACGAGTTGCAGGGCCGATGGCAGCGGCAGTGGGCCGTACACGGCCATCGCCTCGTCGAGCGACACCCCCGGGACGAAGGTGGTGGCCAGCCACGGCAGGCTCCCGGTCGTGTCATGGTCGACGACCGGGACGACGTGGTAGCCCTGCACCCGGCGTGCGGACTGAACCTCTTGCTGGAAGCGGCGCCGGAACTCTTCGTCCTGCGCAAACTCCCGGCGGATCACCTTCAGCGCGACCGGCTGGTTGCCGCGGGTGTACGAGAGATAGACGGCGCCCATACCACCTTCGCCGATCCTGGCGACCAAACGGTAACCGGCCACATCTCGCGGGTCCTCGGGACGCAGCGGCCCTAAGTAGCCGGTGGAATCGGCAGCGTTGATAACGATCAGCCTCCCCCGTGACGCTCCCGACAGCTCTCTGCTACCGGCGTGTGGGACATTGTGAGGTGCAGATGGGCCCTGGGGTAGTGGCTCCGCACGTGCAGTCGCTCGCTCGAGGGCCACCCGAGCGTGGATGGCCGACCAGCTCCGCCGCACCCATCCAGGCACTGGGCATCCTGAGCCGCCCGGGCCTGACCGCTTGGGGCTGCCGGACACCCCCAGACCAGGACGCCGTGCGACGCGTCGAGCTCCGGCGGCCGCGCGTCCCACCCGGCCGGGATTTGATGATCGTGTCGTCGACCTTGCCCTGCACCGTGTCGTGGACGAGACGCTGGGACACGACATCGTCGTCACCGTCTGGTGCAATCCTGCCTGATGCGATCTCTCGGTTTCGGGACAGTGGGGTGAGAGACAGTGGGTCTGGATGTGTTGATGCTGGTGGGTGGCGGTTTAGGGGCGTGGGGCCACTGTCATGAGGGTGAGAGTTCCGTGGGTATCGCTGTCGTGGGGGTGTTATCGCGTGAGGGGTGACGCTGTCTCAGTTTCGTGAGTTCTGATCCAGTGGCCGGCGAGTGATTGGTCTGCTCGGGGGTGTGGATGAGGGAGAGCAGGGCCCGGCCTCGGCGGGGGCGGGTGGGGTTTTGCCGGCTGTGTCGGTTCGGGCGTTGCGGGGGCCGGCGGTGCGCCGGTTGCTGGCCTTGCGGCGGGAGGGGAAGCTCACCACTGGGCAGGTGCGGTCGGCGGCGGATGTGCTGGGGGTGCGGGAGCGTGCGGTGTGGCGGTGGCTGGCCGCCGCCGAACAGGATGAGGCCGCGGCCGCGGTGCCGGGGGAGCGGGCTCCGTACTATGGCCGGTTCGCGGTCAGTGACGAGATCCGGGCTCTGCTGGGGTTGTGGAGGGGCAACGTCGCGGCGGTCCATCGTGAGTTGGCCGCTCGCGCTGCCAGGGGTGAGGGGGAGCCGCCTCCGTCGCTGATGACTTTGCACCGGGCGATCCGCCGTGATCTGACGCCGGGGGAGCGGGCGGGGCTTGCGGGTGGGGAGCGGGCGGCGCGCAAGCACGATGTGTTCGTGGCCCGGCCGCGCGGCTGGCGCAATCAGGTGTGGGAGACCGACCACGTCCAGGCTCCGGTGCTGGTCGAGGTCGATGGCAAGGCGCGTAGGCCGTGGATCACGTGGTTCACCGATTGCGCGACGAACGCGATCACTGGTGTCGCGGTCACGCCGGGGGATCCGTCGAGGGAGTCGGTGCTGGCCGCGCTGCGTTCCGCGGTCCTGCGTGAGGACCCCTACGGCCCCTTCGGTGGTCTGCCGGAGAAGGTCCGGGTGGACCGGGGCAAGGACTTCTTATCCAGGACGGTGACTGCTGCGTTCGATCTCTTGGATGTGATGGTGGAGGACCTGCCCGCCTACACCCCCCACCTCAAGGGCACCGTGGAGGGCCTCAACCGGGCGGTGGAGAGCATGTTCCTGGCCGCGCTGCCCGGCTACGTTCGCCAGCCGCGCCCCGGGAAACGGGTTTCCCGCCCGAAGGACGAATTGCTGCTCGGCTTCGAGGACTTCACCGCCCGGCTGCTGGATTGGACTCTGTGGTGGAACACCGAGCATCGCCCCGCGCCCTTGCGGGGCAAGACTCCGCTTCAGGCGTGGCAGGACGATCCCACCCCGCTGCGGGACGTGCCCGTGGCTGATCTGTGGACGTTCACCCTGGAGGACGCCGGCACCCGCACGCTGACCACCCGCGGAGTCCGCTTCAAAAAGCGTGACTACGTGGGAGCGTGGATGACCGGTCAGGCCGGCCGGGTCCGGTTCATGCCCCACCACGACCACCGGATCGAGGTCTACCACGCGGCCACCGGCCGCTACCTCGGTCCCGCGGGCCTGGCCGATCAGGCCACCGACGAACAGATCAGCGCCGTACGGCGGGCACGGGCCGCTCGCGTCCGCCGTCTGAAGAAGGACTTGGAGGCTTCCCAGCGTGAGCGCTACGCCGCCGCCACCCAGCCCGAGGCGCCGCAGCGGCTCGGCGCGCTGACCGCCGTGCAGGCCGAGGCCGAGCTCGCCCAGGCCAGTGATACCGACCTGTCCGATCTGGCACTGCCGGATCTCATCCCGCCCGCTGCGCCGCCGGCCGAGTGGCGCACCCCGCCCTCCCTCGCCACCCGGACCGCGCCCAGTCGGCCTGCTCCCATCCCGTCCGACCCCGCCCCTATCCCGTCCGACCTGGCCCCCGGCGAACCGCCCGAACTGCCCGAACCGCCCGCACAGACCGCTGAAGACGGAGACGCCTCGTGACCGCGGCCACCTACCAGTACGTCGATCTGCCCGATGCGTCCGTGGTCACCACCCGTGCCCTGCTCACCGCCCGGGAGAACATCACCGACAGCGTCGCTGCCCGCGCCATGATGTGCATCCACGGCGGTGCCGGCTTCGGCAAGACCCTCGCCGTCAACATCTGCCTGCGCGACCTCGGGCCGCATGAGGACGTCCGCAAGATCACTTTCCGTGCCCGGCCCACCGCCCGCGCGGTGCGCTACGAGCTGTTCACCGCGCTCGACCTGGCCGGTGAACCACCGCGCCACCCCAGCGAGTTCGACCGCCTGCTGAAGACCGCGCTGGCCGAACACCCTCGCACCTTCCTCGTGGACGAGGCGCAGTGGCTCAACGGGGAGGCGTTCGAGTACTTCCGTTACCTGTGGGACGAACCTTCCACCCAGCTCGCGATTATCTTCGTCGGCGGCGAGGGCTGCCACACCGTGCTGCGCCGCGAACCGATGCTCTCCTCCCGCATCTTCATCTGGCAGCACTTCACCCGCCTCACCCCCAGCGAGGTCCTCGAGGCCATCCCCCTGTTCCACCCGATCTGGGCCGACGCCGACCCCGACGACCTCACCTTCGCCGACCAACATGCCGCTCACGGCAACTTCCGCGCCTGGGCCCAGCTGACCGCCCACACCCGCACCGCCCTGGCACGCACCGGCCGCCCGCGCGTGGACCAGGAGCTGCTGCGCTGGGCCTTCAGCCGCCTTGCCTGACCCCCACGCCGCCATGCCGCTCGCCGTGTCACCGTCCGTCGCCGTGGTCATCGACCCAGGCGACGACGCGATCCACACGCACACCGCCCTGGCCGCCCACCATCCGCCGTCCGGCAGGATCACCCTGCACCCCGGCCCGGGCACCACCAGCGAAACCGGCCTTGCCCACGACCTTCTCGCAGCCCTGGGCAAACCGCCCCTGCTCCCGGGGCGTTTCCCCGCAGGCCGTCAGCCCGCCTGGGAAGCCGCCACCGCATGGATCATTGCTCTACCCGTCACCCGGCTGACCGTCCTGCGTGCCCACCGCCTCACCGCCCGCCGCACGATGCGCCTCCTGCAGCTGCGCGCCCTCACCGGCATCCACCTGACCTTGATCTGCCACCGCCCCCACCTGCCCGCCGCCCTGCACCAGGCCCTGCAGGCGGCCGACCACACCATCACCACCGATTACGCGGCCGCCCGGCGCCACTACTACGGCACGCCCGCTGCCGAACCCCCGCCTTCTGATGAGCCCGCCCGCCCGGCCAACCGGTGGCTCACCCTGCCCGCACTGGACCGCCTCGTCTCCTACGACAGCCCCGCTTCCTGCACCGCCCCGTGCACACCGCCGCCGATCACCTTCCGGCACCGCCCGCCACCCGCACGTCTCACCCAGCAGACAGCCCGGGAAGCCGCCAGGCGCCTTTCCACCACGACCGCCCATCCCCGCCTGGCCGCCGCCCTCGCCGCCGCGCTCTTTACCGGCGCCTCCTTCCAGCAGCTCGCCACCGCACGCCCCGGCGACTACGACGACGCCGCGGCCACCCTGGCCCTGCATGACCGCGCCCGCTACACCGACGGCTGCGCCACCCACCGCGTGCCGCTGTGGGCCCACGTCTTCCTGAAGGCCGCCGTGTGCTTCGCCCGGCTCGCGCCCGGCCAGGACCAGCACCTGCTGGCCGGCCCCCACGACCGCATCCACCTGCTGCGCACGGCCGAGGAAGCCAGAATCCGCCCGCCCCAGCCACCCGCCGGCCAGCGCACAGGACCCGATGGCCGCATCCAATGGGACTGGCGCGAACGCGAGGAAGCACAGCACTACGACGCGATGCTGACCACGCGGCGACAGCCGATGGCCCGTCGTGATCCCAGGTACTGATACGGCAGTCTGGCCAGCGCCGAGGCCCACGCACCAACCGGCACAGGAACTGTCAGCCGATGGAGAAGTCGGCGAACTCCACGTCGGTGAAGGCGATTCCAAGGCCGTGGGCGCGTCGACCTCCGTCCCGGAAGTAGGCATGTCCCAGGGCACGGGCGAGGATCACCATCTGCTGCTGCTCGCCAGCGCCGGCGTCCCGGGCGGCGAACAGCTCCCTAGCAACCTCCCCCGACAAATACTGAGTGATCCACCGCACCCGCGGATCGTCCGACGATCCCGCAGGCGCCGCAAACCCGAACCGCGCCCTGGTGTGGATGACGAAACCGTCCGCTTCCGCCCTGGCCCGTTGGCGAGCACGAACCCGGGGCTGCCAGCGCCGCCGGACGGCCTCCTCGATCCTCTCCATGTGCGCGGGACTGGGACGCCGCCGCATCCCCGGCCGATCAGTGACCCACCGCTGCACGGTGCGCTGCGAAACGCCCGCAAGACGCGCCACGTTCTTCGTAGAGCCCTTCTCCGCCTTAAGCAGGAAACGCAATGCCGCAGCACCAGTGGGTAGGGGACGAGTCCGCAGCGCTCGCTCAATGCCCTTACTAATCTCCCCCACGCCACCCCTCAAGCGCTCCGCCACCGTGATGGGCTCCCTCTATGAGGGACGTCTGCCCTGCCACATCTCTCACGGTCGCCTACGCTCACGAAGGGGATCGGCCATAACCAGGACACCGCGGAGGACTCTGGGCTACGGAGCCCCGCTACGGCTGAGCCGGGTGACTCGCAGATCGCTGGGGGCTCTGCCACCGGGTGACCAGTCGCCGGACTGGGTCGGCCGAGGGCTTTGGCCGACCCGGAGCGCCCTGCCTCACGTCACGGCCAGGACCAGCACGGCCAGCAGCGCGATTGTCCCGGGCCTCGCGCGGTCCGCTCAGCGGCCGGACGGTGGCGGCGTCATGCCCATTCCATGCCCAGCTTCCGCAGCGCGTCCAGTTGCTCCTGGGCGAGTTTGTCGCGCCTCGATTTGGTGTTCGAGACCCACACGCCCAGCTTCACGACCACCGGCTCTGCCTCGCCGTCAACCGCGATCTGTTCGCTGTGGCCGCGCGGTACAGGCCGGTCCGCGCCCTCCCGCTCCACCCACTGCGCAAGGGCCGCCAGACCCCGCTGGAACGCCTGCTGCGCCTTGCTCGAGCCCTTCGCCGTACGCAGGGTCGCCGGGGCGGGTGACGGGGTCTCAAGCGGCTTGATTCCCAGTCGGGCCAGCCGTTCCTGCTGCTCGGGCAGGAGCCGCGACCAGGTCCCCGGCTGCTTCTGCTGCTGAAGCCACTTGCCGATGTCGTCGCCGTCCATCGTCACGCCGGGTGCGATGTCGGGGAGGCTGCCGTCGGCGTCGACCAGGTCTGCGAGGACGCGGTAGTGCCGCTGCCAGTCCAGCGGCCATGGGCAGTTCCAGTCCGGGTCGATCGCCGTCAGCTGCGCTGCGCGTACGGCGGCCCGCTCCGGGTCCTTGCCCAGGCCGTTCTTCTGGCCCTTCCGTCGGAGGTTGGCCATGTGCTGTCCGATGGGCACCATTGCGTCGCCTTCGCCCCAGAGGGCGTCTTGTCGGGGTGCGAGGTGTCCGGTGGCCTGCCGGTAGGAGCGGAGCGCGGCGAGCTTGGCCTCCCATGCCTCCTCGCCGGGCTCCCACACCATCCCGGCCTCCGGTAGGTCGAGCAGCTCTTTGCGCCGCGGCTCCAGTTCCCCGGCCCGTAGTGCCTTCCGCTGTTGGTGCACCCACCTGCCCAGGGGGAAATCCTTCGTCACCCCGACCTCGGTCTCGGTGTCGTAGGGGATGGCGTGCAGGCCGGTGATCTGGTTCTCCTGGCGCCAGCGGTGGAGGGCTTGGTAGCCCTCGAGCCAGACCAGGGACTCCGGCCGGTAGACCCGGGTGCGCAGGAACGCGGCGATCGTGGCGGCGTCCCGGGGAGAGGAGAAGTGCAGCAGGGCCGACTCGGCAGCGGCTTCGCTGCCGTCCTGCTCCTGGTCCTCGCGGTCCCCCTCGCCGCCGGCCCCGATGATCCGCCCGTCCTCGTCGCGTCGGATGTGGACTTTGCGTTGTCCGTGGGTGTGGGCGCGGGAGGCGAGTTGCTCGACGAGTCGTTCATCGTGGGAGCGGAGGCCTTGGAGCACAGCGACCAACCCGGCATACGAGGAGGAGGCGATCATGTCGGTGGGGTCCTCGCCGGGCTTCAGGAAGACGGGCACGATGATGCGTGCGACCTTGGTGGTGCCGTCGCGGTTGAGCCGGAGTGCCCGGCCGATGTTCTGGACGATTTCGACTTGGGAGCCGCGGGTGTCGGCGAAGCAGATGGCTTCCACGCCCCGTTCGCCGGTGATGTCGACGCCTTCCCCGAGGACGCGGCAGCTCGCGAGGAACGCCCGGTGCACCCGGCGCCCGGCCGCGTCGATGCCGTTGGCGAACTGGTGCAGGGCTTCGCGGCGTTCGGTGACGAGGTGGTCGCCGCACAGCCACGCTGACCACACCCGGTCCGGCGGGACGTGACGTCCGGCCTCCAGCTCGTACAGCTCCGCGTTGATCGAGGACTTCGGCATCGCCTCCGCCTTCGCCAGGGCCTCGTCCGACGCCTCGGTGGCGTACAGCTCCGCAGCCGTCTGAGGCAGCTTCTCCGCGAACGCGGCGGCTTCTTCGACCTTCTGGTGGAAGGTCATGACTGTACGGAGGTTGTGCGCCGCGGCGTGCTCCAAAAGTGCGGTCTGCAGCAGCGCGAGGCGCCGGCCCCGCTGCGCCTCCTCCGATTCCCCGAGGATGGGGGAGGGGTCGCGGATTTCCAGGACGTCGATTTCGAATCCGGCGAGGATGCCGCGTTCGATCGCTTCGCTCAGTCCGAGTTCGGCCAGCCACGTGCCGTATGTTCCGTCCGGGTCGTCGGCCATGCTCGCGATCTCCAGTTCCTGGCCGCCCGTGCCCCTCTGCGGCCGGGGCGAGGCCAGGATGCGCGGCGTCGCGGTGAGGTACAGCCGGAAGTCGGCGGGGATGCGGGCGTTGTCGTGGATCGCTGCCCACGGCCGTCCGAGATCACCTGCGGTTGAGTGGGCTTCGTCCACGATGGCGAGGTCGAAGCCGCTCATCTGCTGCCCGTACAGCCGTTCCCCGCCCGCCAGTGCGGCTTCCAGTGGCCCGCGAACCTTCCGCTGGCCCTCGGGTGCGTCGATGTCCTCGCGGTCCACGAGGGAGGCGTACGTGGCGAACACGACCACGGGCCCGTGCCTGGCCCACAGGGCGAGCTGGATGGGGTTGGTGGTGGTGCGCACACCGAGCGAGTTGAGTACTGGGTCGTTCTCCAGTGAGCAGACCGCGACCATCGGGGCCCGGTGGCCTACCAGGCGCCATGCCTGGGCGGTCTGCGCGAGCAGGTCCAGGGTCGGCACAGTCACGAGGATCCGGCCGCCTGGGAAGCACTCCAGCGCGCACGCGGCGGCGGTGATCGTCTTCCCTGATCCGGTCGCGGACACGATCGTGCCCCGGGCCCCCTCCGACGGTACGGATGATCTTGCGGGGAATCCCACCCACTTACGGAAGCTCGCTTTCTGGGCTACCTGGTGTTCCCGAAGCTGAATACCCAGCATTCCCACGCTGCTCCTCTGCTTTCTTTTCTACTCGCTTCGGAAATCACAGGGACGGCGTGAAGGATGGCACGAACACCGTACCGTCCTCGCCCACGACGATCCGCTCGGCAAGCTGGGCCAGGACCTGAGAGGGGCGCAGCCCCGCCCGGTCGGCCACCACCTGGATCAGCCGACTGGACGCGGCGGACAGCTGGACCTCCGCCCGCAGTTCATCAGCTTCCTCCCCCTGCCGTTCCCCGAAGGCGGCCGGTGCCGCAAGAGCACCAGCAAACCGTTCCTCACGCTCGCGAGCCCACACCGAGCCCTGAGCATCCCGTTCCGGCTCGTACATGCTCCAACCGACTACAGTCATCAAGTCCCTGACGCGCCGCCACTCAGCGTGTTTGGCCAGCCAGATGGCAGCCATCCGCTCCCGGTCCATCTCGAACTCGTAGAAGGAGCCGTTTCCCCTCAACTGCTCCGCGGTTTCCCGCTCACGGACAGCGGCCTCCGCGACCTTCTCCGCAACGGCGGCGACGTCCAGGCCATTCGCCTGACGCCGGACCTGATCCCGCGCCACGTCCTGAGCACTCCACATGCGTTTTCCTTTTTCCGGAAGCGCGGACAGCTGGGCCCGCATCAGGTGGTTGGAGGGTGTCCCGTGTTTCCGCCAACGGTACATGGTGCATCAACCTGATGCACCCACTACCCTGGAACCCACACGAACGAGCCACCCCCCACCCTCGTAGCCAGCCCGGCCCGCGGTAGCGAGCCCAACGGTTCTGGAGGCGCAGCCGAAAGGACCGTCAGGCGGGGGAGCGCAGCGGACCCGCCCGGGAGCGCTCAGCGCTCCCCAACTTCCGTACTGCAGACCCTACTAGCCGCACTGACACCCCCTCAGCCACAGGCCGCGCACCGCGCGGCCTGCCGGGCGCGCAGCGGCCGGCCCCCACCAGTCCCCGAAGCGCAGCGGAGGGGACCGCCCGCGCAATGCGCGGGCCGGCGGGAGCGCAGCGACCGCCATCAACCCCGTTGCGCAGCAACGGGGTTCGCACCCGCGGAGCGGGTGCGCAACAACCGTGCGCAGCACGGTTGTTCGCTTGCACATCGCGCAGCGATGTGGTACCCGCTCCGCGGG
>NZ_JBIVPK010000080.1:0-20818 GCF_044754605.1 Streptomyces sp. NPDC093064 | reverse complement strand
TCGGCGCCGGATTCAACACCCCCGGCGTGATCCGATGGCCCGGCGAACTCCTCACCCGCCGCCTCCCCCATTCACGCCTCGTGCGTATCAACCCCCCCCCCCCCCCAAACCCCCCCCCCCCCCCCCCCCCCGGCCCGCCCCCCCCCCCCCCCCCCCCCCCCCCCCCCCCCCGACCGCGTCGGGGGTGGTGCCGTCACCGCCCGCCGTGTGTGCGGGGGCGGCTCCCGCGGTCACGGCGGCTGGGCAGGAACTCCTGCACCTTGGGCTCGAATCCCTGGCGGACCACGGCGGCACGGTCGCTGTCCCCCTTGAGCACGGAGGCCGCGGCGGCCTCGATCTGGTCGAGGGTGGCGTGCGGAGGAATGGGCGGCACGGCCGGATCGGTCACGAAGTCCAGCACGCAGGGCCGGTCCGCCGCGAAAACGTGGCTCCCAGCAGGGCTGCTTCCAGGCCGGCCACGTTCAACTCGGCGGGGCGAGGCACAGGTGTGGGAGTCAACTGGAGGGCGAGGGGGCGTCGGCCGGCGAGCCGGCTGCGCGGGGTGCCGGTGACCTTGCCGGTCTCGGTGTCGCTCGTCATCACGCTCTCCTCCCGCCGTCGGAATCAGTGGGGGACGCCGGTTCCGCCCGTAATCGGTCACGGTTTCGTGGCGCGGTCGCTGGTCGCGGCCGTCCGCCCCTCGATGACGAGGCCCGCGTGCCCAAGGCCGGCAAGGGGTATGCCACCCCCGGCCGCCTTCCGCGCGCAACCCGGACCCGTGCGATTCGCACCCATGGGAGGGGATCCCGCCCCGACATGATCGGGAGCGTTCGTGCGGGGTGGCGCGGCCGGTGCCGCCGGAACGACCGTGCTGAACGCCGTGACCTACGCCGACATGGCGTGGCGGGGAAGGCCGGTCGGCGAGGCCCCTGCCCAGGTGGTGGACGAGATCGCGCGGGACCTGCGCCATCCGGTCCCCGGAACGGGAGGCAGCCGGGACAACCGGCTCTCCGGCCTCGGGGCGCTGGCCGGCATCGCCGTGGGCTGCGGTACGGGAGCGGCCGTCGCCCTGGCCCGCAGTGCGGGGGTTCGGATGCCCTGGTGGTTGGGAGGCGTGGTCACCGGCGCCCTGGCCATGGCCGCCGCGGACCTGCCCATGGCACGGCTGGGATTGAACCCTCCCCCAGCTGAAGCAGGGGGATTTCTGGCTCAAGCAGCTCATTCGCTCAGCGAGCGAACGAGTCTGACGCTCTCAGCACCAGCCGGGACGGAACCTGCCCGGTTGCCCGTCAAGACAAAGGAGTTGCGCGTGCTTGGCTCTCGCAACGCACGACAGCCAGGCTACCCGACCGCCCGGGCGATCTTTCGCCTTTTGGGCGAAACTCCGCTCCCTGCCCTGCTCCGCAGGAGTCCCATTCATCCCCCGGCTGAAGCCGGGGGCGTCCTCGGAGGTTACCGGTGAGTGACCCGGCGAGTTGGTCGGCCAAGGACTGGGCGTCGGACGTGGTGCCGCACCTGCTGTACGGACTCGTCACCCACGGCCTGCTGAGTGCCGCGGAGCACCGGCCGTGAACAGGCGGCCCCGCGTCGGACTCGGGTTGGTGAACGCTGGCGGTGACGGAGCGTGCTCGAGCAGGTTCAGGACGCCGCGCTCGGGCAGTTGTTCGGCGGCAGCCTCGCCCTGGGCGCCCTCTACGACCGCTCGGTGACCGATCTGATGATCTTCTCGGTCGTGCTGCAACTGGCCGCCGTTCCCGTGCTGCTGGCGGTTACGGCCGATATCGGGTGGGCTGATATCCGGTGGTGGGACGGGCCGCCGGTGAAGGGGGTCGCCGCCGACTGGGAGCGCTGCCACGCCGCGGAGGGTGCTCGGGAACGCGTGCCCGGCGTGACGCGTGGCGTCGCCGATCTGGTCGCGGTGTCGACGATGCCTGTTCGGCGTACGCTGGATGCCTGCGACGGCGATCCGCCGGGCACCTGCGGAACGCGCCGAGCGCGTCGGTGATGGGGCTCACCGAAACCGCGGCATGATGCCGCTGACGGTCCCTGGTCCAAGGGATGTGACCAGGAGGAACGATGCCCACGCCGACCGACCCTCGCTCCCGGCCACGGCCCGGTCCGCCCATGCCCGCCCGGCCGCACGCTCTGGTGCCGCACGGCGAGACGGCTTCCGCCACCAGGAGGAGACCATGGAGTTCGACGTGATCGTGGAGATCCCCCAGGGGTCCCGGAACAAGTACGAGATGGATCACGAACTGCACCGCATCCGGCTGGACCGGTTGCTGTTCACCTCCACCCAGTATCCGGCGGACTACGGCTACATCGACGGCACGCTGGGCCGCGACGGCGACCCGCTGGACGCGCTCGTGCTGACCGGCGAGCCGACGTTCCCCGGCTGCACCATCGAGTGCCGGGCGGTGGGCATGTTCGCCATGAAGGACGAACGCGGCCCCGACGAGAAGATCCTCTGCGTCCCCGCGCACGATCCGCGGTACGCGGACGTGCAGGACATCGAGGACATCCCCCTCTTCGACCGGCTGGAGATCACCCACTTCTTCGAGGTGTACAAGGACCTGGAACCCGGCAAGTCCGTCGAGGGCTCGCACTGGGAAGGCCGCGAGCAGGCCTACGCGGAGATCGACGCCTCCCGCGCCCGTGCCATCGGCGAGCAGGCGCCTGTCCACGGCTGAGGCACGTCGAGGAGGTCCGGATCCGCGAACTCGCCTACGGGGCTGGGCTGCCCCGCCGTGCGGATCGACTCCTACGACGACATGGAGCCGAAGCTCGCCGGCCTGCTGCCGGACCTCGCCCGGCGCAGCGGTGCCGTGGCCTACGCGCACTGCCGGGCAGGGTTCATCGCCCGTGCCGTGGAGCGGGCTCGCCGGCTGCGGTGGGTCCCTGGCGGCGACCGCGTAGGGCGACGGCGACCAGCAGCGCGAGGACGACGGCGGTGAACCACGTCGTCGCGTCGGACAGGCTCATGGTGCGGCTGGCCGCGCCGAGGCCGACGGGAAGCAGGGCCAGACCGAGGTAGGAGGCTAGGAACAGACCGGCGAGGGCTTCGCCGCGCCGGGCCGGCGCCGCCATGTCGGCCACCTGCCCGACGGCGGACTTGAACAGCACGCCCGCGCCGGCCCCGGCGATGATCCCGGCGAGCAGGAACACGGGCAGGCTGGCGAGGCGGATGCCGACCGTGAGGACGGCCATGCCCACGGCCTGGGCGAGCAGCCCGATGTACCAGCGCGCCCGGGCGCCGAGCCGGCCGGTGCCCGTCTGGGCCGCCGCCGCGGCTGCGAACACCGCGGACACGACCAGTCCGGCGAGCGCCCGTGACGGGTGGTGCAGGGTCCCGCCGACGAATCCGGGGACCACGGAGGTGAACAGGCCGAACACGGCCATGGAGGTGAACCCGGCCGCCGCGGCGGCGAGGAATCCGGGGGCGCCGAGGGCCATCCCGGCTCGCTGCGGGCGGTAGGCCGGCCGGACCGCGGGCTTGTCGACGGTCTCGGGCATCAGCGCGATGGCGGCCGCTCCGGTCAGCAGCAGCACGACGAAGACCGCGTACGGCAGCCGGAGCGGCGCGCCCAGGTACTGGGCGAGCACTCCCGCGGCGATGGGCCCGAGGCCGAGTCCGCCGATGTTGGCCGCGGTCGACACGATCTCGAACCGCCGTGCCGAGGCGCCGGGCCGGTGGGCGCTGTGCAGTTCCTGAAGATAGGCGGTGGCGGTCGCCGTCAGCATGCCGACGCCGAGACCGGTGACCAGCCGGGCGACGACCAGTACCGGCAGGGCCGGCGCGGACAGGAACAGGGCGGCGGCGAGCAGTTCCAGTGCCAGGGCGGACGTCATGACCTTCTTGCGGCCGAGCCAGTCCGAGACGTGCCCGGCGAGCAGCAGGCTGATCAGAACTCCGACCGCGTAGACGGCGAACACGATGGTGACCGTGAACGTGGAGAACCCGTCATGGGCCTCGTACAGGGGATACAGCGGTGTGGGAACGGTGGAGAACGCCATCGCGGTCACGAACACCGCGGCGACCGTCCAGAACCCCGCGCCGTACCGGAATACGGTGTCCGGACGCTCGGGCGCTCCGGTCTTCGGGGCGGACGTGCGGTCCGTACGCGGACCCGTGGCCGACGTCTGTGGCATGAAAGCACTCCCGTCCTCGACTGTCTCGACGGTGGATTCCGGCGGCGGTGGAACGGCCCTGCTCCTTCGTTCGCCTCGTTCACCGCCTTCTGGTGCCAACAAGTCGGCGGATCCGCTTTTTCCCGTTCCATGGAGATAATCCAAAATGACGGTTATCTGTGCGGGAGATGGCGGCCCAGGGAAAGCCGGCCATGGATCTTCGGGAGATGAAGGTCGTCGTCGCGGTCGCCGAAGAAGGCGGGTTCAGCGCCGCGGCCCGGCGGCTGCACGTCGCGCAGTCCGCGGTCTCCAGCACGGTCCGCGCCCTGGAGCGCGAACTGGGCGCTGCGCTGTTCCACCGCACCACCCACCGGGTGTCGCTGACCCCCGCGAGGCGCGCGTTCCTGCCGGCCGCCCGCGCCGCCCTGCGCGCTGCCGAGGAGGCCAGGGCCGCCGTCGACCTCGCCCAGGGCGAGTTGCACGGGGAGAGCACGATCGGTGTGATGCAAGGGCTGCACGGCGGCCTGGCGGCGGCGCTGGCGGACTTCCACCGGGAGCACCCGGGTGTGGTGGTGCGGCTGCGCCAGGCCCCGGCCACGGACATCCCGCAGGCGCTGCGCGACGGTGCCGTCGACCTGGCCGTGACCGCCCTGGACACCCCGGTGCCGCGTGGTCTTTCGGCCCCGGCTGCTGTCAGGTCCTGGTGACCGCGCCGGCGCCGGACGGTCTTCCGCCCGAGGGTCCGGTGACCCTGGCCGAGGCCGCCGGGCTTCCGCTGGTGGACTTCCCTCCCGGCTGGGCGGTGCGGCACGAGGTCGACAGGGCCTTCCGGGCGGCGTCCCTGGAACGCACCGTCACGTTCGAGTTGACTGCTCCCCTCCCTGAAGGGAGGGGATTCCTGGCTCAGGCCGCCTCCTGGAGCAGCGCTTCAGGAGGTCTTGTGCCCTCGACACCAGCCGGGTTCAGACCAGCCCGGACGAGCATCACGCGGGCGGAGTTCTTGTCCCTGGGACAGGCAGCTCCGCACGCGGTGCAGGTGTAGGTGCGTTCCGACAGCGGCAGTGCGTGCTTGGTTCTCGCTCCGCACGATCCGCAGTCCATGGTGGTGTACGCGGGATGCACCAGGCGTACGTCCCGCGCGTGTTTGCGGCCCATCTCGATCAGGGCCTGCTTGGTGGCGCCGATCGCGGCGTCGGCCGCCTTGCGGGCCATCGATGTCCGGGCGAGGAACTTGGGCCGGAAGTCCTCCACCGCGATCACGTCATGGTCGCGCACCACCTTCTTCGCCCACTTGCGCGCCCTGTCCTGCCGCTGCCGGGCGATCTTCGCATACGCCTTCGCCCGCCACTTCTTTGCTTCCAGGTAGCCCTTCGAGGCGGGCTGCCCCTTCTTGGGCCTGCGGCGGGCCATCATCCGGTCGTAGCGGGACAGCCTCTCCTTCGCCTTCTGACCGTGCTGGGCGTGGGGGAGGTCATGGGCGTCGGAGGTGGTGGTCGCGGTCTCCCTCACCCCCCAGTCGATGCCGATGACGCGGCCGGTGGCGGGGAGCGGTTCAAGCGGGGCAGGGACGACGAACGAGCAGTACCAGGCGCCCAGACGGTCGCGGTAGACGCGCACCGAGGAGGGCTCGGCCGGCAGAGGACGGGACCACACCACCGTCAGGACGATCCCGCCCGCCAGGTGCAAGCGCCCGTCCTTGAGCCGGAAGCCGCGCCGCGTGTAGTTCAGCGTCGGATCGGCCCCGCGTTTCCTCTTGTGCCGAGGCATCCCGGCCCGCCGCCTCAGCGGCAGCCGGTCCTTGACGTCCTTGAGTGCCTTCGTGCGGGATGCGGCGAAGTCGCGGATGATCTGCTGCTGCGGCACGCAGGAGCCCGCGGCCAGCCACGGTGTCACCGCGCGGGCCCGGGTCAGCATCCGGTCCAGCCGGGCCGGACCGCACCCCTCACCCCCGGCGTGGGCCTTCCTGGAACGGGCCACGCACTCGTTCCACACCCACCGGCACCGCCCCCACTCCCCCTCCAGCCCCGCCCCGGCCGTGGCCGACACCCGCAACCGGTACGTGTACCGGGCATGTCCGCCCCCGTCGCCCTCCCGCACCCCCGCGACACCCACCCCCCAGCACTTGTCCCGACCACCCGGCACCACCATGCGACCGTACGCACGACACCCGAACACCCGCACCCCTCTTCCGATGCGATCACCCCAATCAGCGAACACCGGCACACGCGTTCGCGTCGACCAGCTCCGCCGGACAGTCCGTCAGGACGCTCCGCGCCCCGGAACCCGGATGCGGCGGCACTCCGCGCCGCTGTCACAGGATGCGATTCCTACCCGGCGTGAACGCCGGGCCCTCCTCGCAAGAGAGCAGGTGAACGACCTGCTCGCGGCCGCCGATCTCGTCCGGCACGGCCCCGGCGTGTGCATCATGCCTCCGTCGCTCGCGGCCCGGTTCCCGGAGTTCCTGGTCCGCCCCTTCGCCGCGCACGCGCCGGCCTGGACCGTCGGAGTCGTCTATCCTCGCGGCGACCTGTCTCCCGTGGTCGCCGCGTTCCTGCGCCACGTCAGACAGCTTCGTGCACCCGATGAGTGAGGTGGAGGCCGGTGTGCGGCGCGGATGCGCGCCGAATGGCGAGGATGGCGGCGTCGTCGCCGAGAGCCCCGTCGGTGTGGGCGAGAAGATCCTGCTCCACGCGCTGCACCAGTGTCCTGGGTCCGCACTTGGTCCACTGCGCGACCCGTTCCCGCAGCGGGTAGAAGACCCGGCCGCGGTCGCGGGCCTCCACGACGCCGTCGGTGTAGAGGAGCAGGGTGTCACCAGGGTGGAACGAGAAGGCATGCGTGTCGTAGGCGTCCGGCCGGAGTCCCGACATGCCCAGCGGAGGCGCCGGGCGGGTGCTCGTCACGGAGACGACGTGACCCTGCCGGATCAGGAAGGGCGGCGGGTGCCCGCAGTGGACGACGCGGGCCACCGGGCTGTGCTCGGGGATCTCCAGCAGCAGCGCGGTGATGAAGTGCTCCTGGGCCTCCCCGTCCGCTTCAGGGAATTCGGTGAGGTAGCGGCAGACGCTGCGGTCCAGGGCCTCCGCGAGGGCGGGCAGCGTGGCGTGGTGGTGCGCGGCCTCTCGGAACGAGCCGAGCAGCGTGGCTGCCTCCCCGATTGCGGCCAGCCCCTTGCCCCGCACATCGCCGACGATCACCCGGGTACGGTCCCCGGTGCGCGTTACCGCGTACAGGTCGCCGCCGATGCACGCCTCCTTCTCGGCCGCCAGGTACGAGGAGGCGATGTGCAGGTCGCCGAGGTGGTCGGGCAGCGGGCGCAGCAGGGCTCTCTGGGCGGCCTCGGACACGGACCGCACCTGGGCCAGCTCTGCGTTGCGCCGGTCCCGGAAGAAGCACACGACCATGCAGAAGACCGAGAGGATCGTGAGCGCGATGAGCTGCGAGATGTGGTTGGTGGTGCTCACTCCGCCTTGGACCACCGCGATGATCACCTGCGCTCCCACCGCCAGCCCCCCGATCAGTCCGGTCAGCAGGTAACCGCCGAACGAGGTGGTGATGGCGGGGGCCACGACGAGTAGCGGGCCGAGGTGGACGGATTCCGGCGAGTGGATGTCCCCCAGGGTGATCGCGACGATCAGCACCAGTGGAATCGTCACCAGCGCGTGGCGCGAACGCCGCGGCTGCCGCGGCCGGTCGAGGCGCTGCCGTATGTGCATGGTTCCAATGTGCCCCAGCCACGCGAAACCTGGCCCGGCGATCTCCCGTTCGGCGGGCGGGACCGAAGCGTGACGGCGTGTTCACCCGTGACGCCCGGCTGCGCCGACCATGGCGGCCGGGTCGACGACGCGGTCGAATTCCTCGGCGGTGACGTAGCCGGAGGCCAGTGCGGCCTCGCGCAGGGTGGTGCCCTCGTCGTCGGCTCTGTGGGCGATGGCCGAGGCCTTGTCGTAGCCGATGACCGGTGAGAGCGCGGTGACGAGCATCAGTGACCGGTCGACGTACCTGTCGATCTGGTCGCGGTTGAGCCGCGTGCCCTCGATGCAGTACTGGCGCAGCTTGGTGCAGGCGTCGGCGAGGATGGTGGCCGCGTGCAGGAAGTTGTTGATGATGACCGGGCGCATGGCGTTGAGCTCGAAGTTGCCCTGCGAGCCGGCGAAGGCGACGGCGGTGTCCTCGGCCAGCACCTGGATGCAGACCATGACCATTGCCTCGCACTGGGTCGGATTGACCTTGCCCGGCATGATCGAGGAGCCCGGCTCGTTCGCCGGGAGGCTCAGTTCGGCCAGGCCGCAGCGGGGTCCGGAGGCCAGCCAGCGGATATCGTTGGCGATCTTCATCAGCGGCACGGCCAGCGCCCTCAGCCCGGCCGAGGCGCCGACCATGGCGTCCAGACCGCCCTGGGCCGCGAACTTGTTCTCGGCGGTGGTGAACGGGAGGCCGGTCGCGGAGGCGATCTCGGCGGCGACCCGCTCGCCGAATCCGGGCGGGGCGTTGAGCCCGGTCCCGACCGCGGTGCCGCCCATGGCCAGCTCGTACAGTCCCTCCGCGGATCCGGTGACCCGGCCGGCCGCCTGCTCGAGTTGGTGGGCGTAGCCGGACCACTCCTGTCCGGCGGTGAGCGGCACGGCGTCCTCCAGATGGGTGCGGCCGGTCTTGACCACGTCGTGCCACTGCTCCGCCTTGGCCTCGATCGCCCGCTGGAGTTCCCGCACGCTGGGCAGCAGGCGCTCGCGGACGGCCTTGACCGCGGCGATGTGCATGGCGGTGGGGAAGGTGTCGTTGGAGGACTGCCCCATGTTGACGTGGTCGTTGGGGTGGACGGGTGTCTTGCTGCCCAGTTCGCCGCCGACGAGCTGGATGGCGCGGTTGCTGATCACCTCGTTGGTGTTCATGTTGGACTGCGTCCCGGACCCGGTCTGCCACACGTACAGCGGGAAGTGGTCGTCGAGTTCGCCGGCGATGACCTCGTCTGCCACCTTCTCGATCAGGCCCGCCTTCCAGGCCGGCAGTCGTCCGGCCCGCCCGTTGACGATCGCGGCGGCCTTCTTGACGTGGCCGTAGGCGTGGTAGACGGCCTTGGGCATCCGGTCGTCCCCGATGGAGAAGTGGATCAGCGAGCGCTGGGTCTGCGCGCCCCAGTACCGGTCGGCCGGGACGTCGACGGCGCCCATCGAGTCGGTCTCCCGCCGAGTGCCGGTCGCGTGCAGTCCGACGGGTAGATCGCGGATCTTCGGGGCGCGGTCGTCCCGGGCGTCGCCGTCCGGGGTCGCGCCGGGGCCGGGCGGCGTCATGAATCCGCTCCGCCCGCGTAGACGGGCTGCCACATGGCCTGGCGGACCGCCCGGTCGGGATCGGCGGGTTCGCGGGCGGCGACGCCTTCGCCGATGGCCGCGCGGACCACCGCGGCCGCGGTGAGCGCCGACGACTCGCGCAGGTTCTCCACGGGCGGGAGCAGCGAGGCTCCCGGCGTGGAGACGTCGACCTGGTCGGCCACCGCCTGCGCGGCCGCGAGCAGCATGCCGGCGGTCACGTGCGAAGCGCGGGAGACGATCGTGCCCAGACCCAGGCCGGGATACAGCAGCGCGTTGTTGGCCTGGGCGATCCGGTAGGTCACTCCTCCGTGGTCCACGGGCGCGGTGGGGATGCCGACGGCGACCAGGGCCTTGCCGTTGGACCAGGCGATGACGTCGGCGGGCATGGCCTCGATGCGCGACGTGGGGTTGGAGATCGGGAAGATGATCGGCCGCTCGGTACCGGCGGCCATGGCCTCGACGACCTCGCGGGTGAATGCCCCGTGCACGGTGGAGGTGCCCAGCAGAATGGTCGGTTCGACCCTGCGCACGGTCTCCAACAGGGAGATCGCGCCACCGTCACCCGCCCAGCCGGCGACCTCTTCCGGATCGCGCGCGTACGGCTGCTGGTAGTCGCGCAGGTCGGTCATGTCACGGGTGAGCAGGCCCTGTTTGTCGATCAGCCACACCTGTGCGGTGGCTTGCTCGCGGCTCGCGCCGTCACGGATCATGGCGTCGCGCAACTGGTCGGCGATACCGACACCGGCGGTGCCGGCGCCGAAGACCACGAGCCGCTGCTCACGCATCGGCACACCGCTGACCTTGACGGCCGACAGCGCCGCGGCCAGGGTGATCGCCCCGGTGCCCTGCATGTCGTCGTTGAAGATCCGGTAGGTGCCGCCGTAGGTCTCCAGGATCCGACGGGCGTTGCTGGGGCCGAAGTCCTCGAAGTGCAGCAGCGCGCCGGGGAACATCGACGACGCGATCCGCAGGTACCTCTCGATGAACGCGTCGTAGCCGGCGCCGCGCACCCTGTGGTGCCGGTTGCCCAGGTACAGCGGGTCCTCCAGCAGGGACGCGCGGTCCGTGCCCACGTCCAGCGACACGGGGATGACGCGACGCGGGTCGATGCCGGCGGCCGCCGTGTACACGGCCAGCTTGCCGACCGAGATCTGGATCCCGCCCACACCCCAGTCGCCGATGCCCAGGATCTCCTCCGCGTCCGTGCACACGATCAGGTCCACGTCCTCGGGCCCGAGCCGAAGCGTGGCGAAGGCCTTCTCGATGTCCTCCGGGCGGTCGACGGACAAGAAGACACCCCGGGGGCGGCGGTACTCGTGGGAGTACTTCTCGATCGCCTCGCCGACCGTGGGGTCGTACACGATGGGCAACAGATCCACCAGGTGATCGGTGAGCACCCGGTAGTAGAGGGTCTCGTTGCGGTCGTGGAGCTGTTCAAGGAACACGTTCTTGGCCAGGTCGCCGCCCTGGGCCTGCAACTGTTCGTAGGCGCGCCGCGACTGCTGCTCGAGTGTCAGCACCCCCGACGGCAGCCGCCCGGTCAGGCCCAGCTCGTCCCGCTCCGCCTCGGTGAACGCCACCCCGTGGTTCAGCAGCGGATCCGCCAGGGCGCTCGGAGAGGCGGAGGTCCGCACGGTGCTCTTGGTCATGATGCTTTCCCCATGTGCGTAACGATGCGCGCGCGGCTCGGCGACCCCGCAGCAGGACAGTCGCCCGCCGGTTACCTCCACCGTGCGCACACAGCTCCCACCGGCGCTCGTCGATCTTGAGCGGGTCTCCCCTGCGGATGCCCGTTGGACACACCAAGTCGGGTGCGCGGCAGATGAGTTCACGCGCCGGCCGGGCTCGGGGTCCGCTCCTTCTCCTGTTCCTCGGCGGCGGTCCTCTTCGCCGTCACCGTCCGGGGGATGACCAGGGCGCACAGTGCGCCGACGAGCACCACGGCAACGCCGATCCAGATCGCCGGGCGCATGCCGTCGACGAAGTCCTGGGCGCCGCGGGGGCTGCCGTAGTGGACGAAGACGCTGCTCAGTACGGCGGTGCCGAGGGCGCCCCCGATCTCGCGGACGGTGTTGTTGGCGCCGGAGGCCTTGCCCCGGTGGTGCGCGTCCACCGAGCCGAGTACGACCGCCGCGGTCGGCGCGAAGACCAGGCCCATCCCCGTGCCCGCGATGATCATGGCGCCGACCACGTGCGAGTAGGGGGTGTCGGCGGTGGCGGCCAGGTCGATCCAGGCCAGTCCGATGCCCTGCAGCAGCAGGCCGAGGGCCATCAGCCGGCCGCCGCCCACCTTGTCGGTCAGGGCGCCCGCCACCGGCGCGACGAACATCGGCATCAGGGTCCAGGCCAGGGTCAGCACACCGGCCTCCAGCGGGGTGCGCACGGGTGCGATCTGGAAGAACTGGGCGAGCAGGAAGATCGAGCCGAAGACGCCGAAGTACATGGCCGCGGAGACGATGTTGGAGAACACGAAGGCGCGATCGCGGTAGAAGGAGAGCGGCAGCAGCGGGTGTTCGGCACGCCGCTCCCACAGCACGAACAGGGCCAGGAGCACTGCGCCGCCGATGAAGGCCGACAGAATCGTGGCCGAACTCCACCCCTCCGTATCGCCGTTGACGATCCCCCAGACGATCGCGACCAGCCCGGCGGTGGCGAGCAGCATGCCGAGCAGGTCCAGCCGGGTTCGGGGCAGCGAGCTCTCGCCGAGGACCACGAGCGCCAGCGGGACGGCGACCAGGCAGACCGGGACGTTGATCCAGAAGATCCACTGCCAGTCCAGGCCGTCGACGACCGCACCGCCGACCACGGGCCCGAGTGCCACCGCCAGACCGCTGACCGCCGACCACAGTCCGAGCGCCAGGTTGCGCTTGCGCTCCGGCACCTCCTCGGCCAGCAGCGTCAGCGACAGCGGCATCACCGCGGCGGCGCCGAGGCCCTGAAGGGCGCGCATGAGGATGAGTTGGCCGCTGCTGCTGGCGAGGCCGCAGCCGATCGAGGCGAGGGTGAACAGCGCGACACCGGTCACGAACACCCGGCGCCGGCCGAACCGGTCGCCCAGCGCGGCGCCGGTCAGCAGCAGGCAGGCGAAGCTGAGGACGTAGGCGTTGACCGGATCTCTTGAGTGCAAGCCCTGTCCTGAAGGACTCCGTTGGGAAATCCGCATTCTGGTGATGGCGGATGGCCTGTGCTGTCAGGATCGGTTTGTCGTCGATCAAGGGGGTCGGGTGTCGCTGGAGTCGCGGCGCGATGTCGGGCTGCCGGAGCTGACGGCGCGGGTGGTGCGTGCCTCGTTCCCGAAGGGAACACTGGCGATCCGTGTCCGTGAGGCACTGGGCCCGCTGTTCGAGGACGCGTCGTTCATCGAGGCGTTTCCCGTGCGGGGGCGCCCGACGGTCTCGCCCGGGGCGCTGGCGTTGGTCTCGGTGCTGCAGTACGCGGAGGGGCTCAGCGACCGGCAGGCCGCTGATCAGGTGCGGGCCCGGATGGACTGGAAGTTCCTGCTGGGCCTGGAACTGGATGATCCGGGGTTCGACTTCACGGTCCTTGGCGACTTCCGCGCCCGGCTGATCGAGCACGGCCTGGAGGAGAGGGTCCTGGACCTGGTCCTGGAGCGGATCTGCGGTCTCGGGCTGCTGCGGGCAGGCGGCCGGCAGCGGACGGACTCCACCCACGTTCTGGCGGCGGTGCGGGTGTTGAACCGGATGGAGTTCGTCGGCGAGACCCTGCGTGCGGCACTGGAGGCCCTGGCCGCGGCGGCCCCGCAGTGGCTGGCAGGCCAGGTCACGGCCGACCGGGTCGAGCGCTACGGGGCCCGGATCGACTCCTACCGCTTCCCCAAGGGCGAGAACGTGCGTCAGAAGTGGGCTGAGCAGGTCGGCCGAGACGGTTTTGCGATCCTGGAGGCCGTCTTCAGTCCCGCCGCCCCGGACTGGCTGAGACAGATCCCCGCTGTTCAGGTCCTGCGCCGGGCCTGGGTGGAGCAGTACCACCGCGATGGTGAGGGGGTGCGCTGGCGGGAGGCGAAGGACCTCCCGCCGGCCAGACGCCGGCTGTCCTCGCCCTATGACCTCGACGCACGCTACGGCATGAAGCGGGGCTCGGGCTGGTGCGGCTACAAGACCCACCTGACCGAGACCTGTGAGCCAGATGCACCCCATGTGATCACGAACGTAGAGACCACGGACGCCACCGTCGACGACGCCGAGATGACCGAGACCGTCCACCGGAACCTGGATGAACGCCGGTTGGTGCCGGGCGAGCACGTGGTGGACGCCGGCTACGTCACTGCCGCCCATATCCTCACCGCACGCGACGACCACGGCGTCACGCTTCTGGGGCCGGTCGGCCTGGACACCCGCCATGGCCAGCAGGACGACACCGGCCCGGACCTCTCCCAGCAAGCGTTCAGTATCAACTGGGACCGGCGCCAGGCGGTCTGCCCACGCGGTGCGGTCAGCATCAGCTGGTCCGACCAGGTCAAGCCCAGCGGCACCCCGATCACCCGGGTCCATTTCGACGCTACCGACTGCCGCCCCTGCCCACTGCGCTCGGCCTGCACGCGGGCCTCCGAGAAGGGCCGCTACGGACGCAGCCTGACCCTGCTGCCCCGCGAGCAGCAAGAGATTCTGAGTCGGCGCCGCCAGGAACAGCAGACCGAGGAGTGGAAGCAGCGGTACGACATCCGAGCCGGTATCGAGGGCACGATCTCGCAAGTCGTCTGCCGCACGGGCATCCGCCGCACTCGCTACACAGGACTGGCCAAGACCCACCTTGGCAACATCCTCGCCGCCGCCATCAACATCATCCGTATTGACGCGTGGCTGACCGGAACCCCACTCGGCAGCACCAGGACCTCCCACCTTGCCCGCCTCGAACTCGCCGCCTGAACCACCTGCACGACAGCCGGTTTACGGATTTCCCAACAGAGTCCTTCAGGATGGGGTTAGCTCATCCTTGGCGCGGAGCCGTGCAGCGGTGGAGTTCTCTGCGTTGTCAGTGGCGCGCGCTATGTTGATCGCACCAGTTGAAGGGGGGTGTTTTCATGCTGTCCGGTCGCCGCTACCTGCTCGATCTCTCGCCCGAACAAGAGGAGATGTGTGAGGAGTTCGGCGGCATCTGTCGGTCGGTGTGGAACACAGCGCTGGAGCAGCGTCGGGATTACCGGCGGCGCGGGGCGTGGATGAACTACGTGCCGCAGTGTGCCGAGTTGGCTGACGCCAAGCGTGAGCACTCGTGGTTGAAGGCGGCACCGTCGCACGCGTTGCAGCAGACGCTCAAGGATTTGGACCGGGCCTGCCGGGTTCACGGCACGTTCAGGGTGCGGTGGCGGTCGAGGGCACGGTGGTCGCCGTCGTTTAGGTTCCCCGACGCCCAGCAGATCAGCGTGGAGCGGCTGGGGCGCAAGTGGGGCCGGGTCAGGCTGCCGAAGCTGGGCTGGGTCCGCTTCCGCTGGTCCCGCCCCCTCGGTGGTGAGATCCGTTCCGCGACCGTGTCCCGCAAGGGCGGCCGGTGGTTTGTGTCGTTCCTCGTGGACGACCACGCGGCCACTCCCGAGCAGCACGCCATGCCCGGTACCGCCGTGGGCATCGACCGGGGGGTCAAGACCGCCGTCGTCACCTCGGACGGCGACTTCCACGACCGGCCGTTCATCACGGCCGGCGAGATCGTCCGGTACCGGCGTCTGCAACAGCGCCTCGCCCGGTCCAAGCGCGGCAGCGCGAACCGGCACAAGACGATCACAGCCATGGGCCGCATCATGTCCCGGGTGTCGGACCGGCGTGGAGACTTCTGCGCGCAGACCGCGGCCCGGATCGTCGCGAAGAACGCCCTGGTGGTCCTCGAAGACCTGCGGATCAAGAACATGTCCGCCGGCGCGTGTGGCACCGTGGCCGAGCCCGGCCGGAACGTCCGCCAGAAGGCCGGGCTCAACCGGGCCATCCTGGACAAGGGGTGGCACCGCCTCGAACTCGCCCTTGCCAACGCCGCCCGGTACACGGGCACGCGCGTGGTGAAAGTCAACCCCGCGTACACGTCGCAGCGGTGCTCCGCCTGCGGCTTCGTCACCGAAGGAAACCGCGAGAGCCAAGCGGTCTTCCGGTGCAAAGCCCCAGGCTGCGGACACCGCGACCATGCCGACGTGAACGCCGCGAAGAACATCAAGGCCGCAGGACATGCGGTCTCAGCCTGTGGAGACCTCGGCACCAGCCGGTCCGTGAAGCAGGAACCCGTAAGCCGGGCAACCGGCCGAACCCCCTCATAGGGCAATCCCCGAGCTTCAACCCGGGGAGGAAGTCAAGTCCGCTCATCCAGGCGAGGCAGGCACAGGCGAGGCAAGGGTGCCCGCGGAGCCGGCCCCTCCCCGTCTCAGCGATGCCCGTCGGCAGGACCACCCGGCACCACAGCCAGGGGCCCGTGCACATGGTGAAGGAGCGCCTGGCTGACCGAGCCCCTCGCGGCGTCAGGGGCCGCAGGCCTCAGGAATCGGCGGACCACACCTGGCGGCCGCCGACCCAGGTGAACTGGACGGGAATCTCGGAGATACCGTCCGGGTCGCTGTCCAAGGGGCTGGCTCCGAGCAGACGACTTCAGGATGCCGCCGCACTCCCGGCACGGCGGATCGTCCTCGCCGGCCTCGACCCGGGCGAGCGCGTCCTCCATGGGTCCGCGCGCATGACACTTCGTGCACACCACACTGCGCACGCTGCCGTGCAGCTCCAGCACCTTGCGCGCGGGCATCCCGGCGAGCTGGTACAGCCCGTCGACGTTCTGCGTGATCACCCGCACCGGCACCCCGGCCTGCTCCAGCTCGGCCACGGCCCGGCGTGCGGCGTTCGGCTCGGCCTTGAGCGTCCGGTTCTTCCGCCGCATCTGCCAGGACCGCCGCCGGATGTCCGGGTCGCTCATGTAGCAGCCTTACGTCACGAGGTTCTCGGCCTCGGGATCCTTCCGCCAAAGCCAGTTGGGCCCGCGGTAGTCCGGAATGCCGGAGTCGCAAGGCATCGGTGGGTGTAACACAACAGAGTCGGGTCTCTGCAGCCGACGTCGACCGCTGGTCCCCATACCGATGGTGGCGCGCTGCCGGCGAGGTCGGCGAACCCGCATCCGCCAATACCGCCGGACGATGAAACGGCGGCTCGCTCGGATGGCTTGAGCTCGATCTGTCCGCTGCGTCGGTGGAGGCGATTGCCGGTCAGCTGTCGGGGTCGTACTGAAGGGCGCGCACCTCCTGCGCGCATCGGCAGGCGACCGCGATCTTCGCTGCCCACTCCAACGCCGCCTCGCGGGAGGGCAGCTCCAGCACCGAGTAGCCGCCTTCGATCTGCTTCGTCTGATCGTAGGTGCCCTCGGTCACAGTCCCGTCGCCACCGACCATGACAGGCGGCACGCTCTCGTCGATGCCACCACCGAACACCCACACGCCGGCGTCCTTCGCCTCCTTCACGACCGCGTGAGCCGCATCCGAGACGGACTGCAGATCCTCGTCGGGAAAGACCATGGCGGCACTGGGGAACGAGATGAGGTACTTCGTCATCGCCTCGACTCCTTCTTCGCGTTTCGGGGATCGGACTCGTTCTGACTGACGCCGTCGAGCTGAAGAGTCGGCAATGATGCCAACCGCAAAGTGCGGCCCGCCGGAACCAGAAACCTAAAGGGATTATTTACTCTCCGGGCTCAGTCGACGCAGAAGTTGGGGCAGGGCTGTGCCGATTGGTTCGCGGATCACCTCGTCGGCGTGATTGTCGTACGGGGTCGGCTCGGCGTTGACGATGATCAGCCGTGCCCCGTGGTCGGCGGCCACGCCGGCGAGCCCGGCGGCGGGCTGGACCTGGAGGCTGGTGCCGACGGCGATGAAGACCTGGCATGCCTTGGTGATCGCGACCGCCTCCCCGAGCACCTGCGGATCGAGGCGCTCGCCGAACATCACGGTGGCCGACTTCAGGATGCCGCCGCATTCCCGGCAGGGCGGGTCCTCTTCTCCGGCTTCGACCCGGGCGAGGGCGTCCTCCGTGGGTCCGCGTGCGTGACACTGAGTGCACACCACACTGCGTACGCTGCCGTGTAGTTCCAGCACCTTGCGGGCGGGCATCCCGGCGAGCTGGTGCAGTCCGTCCACGTTCTGCGTGATCACCCTGACCGGCACCCCGGCCCGCTCCAGCTCGGCCACGGCCCGGTGCGCGGCGTTCGGCTCGGCCGTGAGCGCGCGGTTCTTCCGCCGCATCCGCCAGGACCGCCGCCGGATCTCCGGATCGCCCATGTAGTACTCGTAGGTCACGAGCTTCTCGGCCTCGGGATCCTTCCGCCACAGCCCGTTCGGTCCGCGATAATCGGGGATTCCGGAATCGCAAGGCATTGGTGGATGTAACACTGCGAGCTGGGCAACAACGGCGCAAGCTCGAGCCGTTCGAGTGCGGAAGCGGGACGGGATGACATGGGTCAAGCAGTCGTTCCCCACCCGGTCACTTCAGCTGGGCCCCGAACGGATCCCACCCTCCATCCCTGACCGGACAGGCCCACCGAGCGGCCGGTGTCGCCAGGAAGGGAACGATGGCTTGATCCACGTCAAGCCGCTCTCATAGACCTTTTGGCCCTCACCGAGCCCGACTCCTCCGACGCTTGCGATACAGCCCGTCCAGCCTGGTCAGGTGTCAGCGCTGTCGTTGCGGCTCTGGTCGGTTCGGCGTGTCCACAGGGACAGATCGCTGCTTGTTGCAACGGCAAGGGTCTGACCGGAGGGAGAGAAGCCGACGGCCCGCAGCTCGGAGTAGTTGGAGTGGAAGATGTGCCACCAGCGCTCCCCGTACGGACCGGAGTGGGGCAGCCCGCCGTCACGGGACAGCAGCACCCGATCATTGGGCCAGGCCGGGGTAACGACCTCCAAAAGCCAGCTGTCCGCAGTGGTGGTGTGAAGCCCTCCGCCGAAGAGCCCGGCGATGTGCACCCGGCTGCCGGCGACTGGACCCAACCCGGGGCATGTCAGATCGGCAGCCTCGTCGGGCGTGCTCTCCTGCGGGTCGGGACCGCGGTCCCGGGCGATCTTCTTCCCCGTGACGGCGTCGAAGAGACCGTGGCCGTCATGCGAGACGACCATCACCAGGTCGTGGCCGCTGTCGGGATGCGTCGTGAAACCGATCCCGAGGAGTCCGCCGACAGGGACGCAGGGCTCGAAGACAGGCTGCCAGGGCGCCGGCGCGGGCATCACAGGAGCGGCGAGAAGCCGGTCCCGCATAGCCTTCTGGTAAGCGGAGAGCTCCGGTTCACACACGGGCTGCTCAACCTGAGGCGCGTTCTTGGCCGACTTCATCATCACCGCTCCATGATCCACGCTTCGGCTTCATGGCGTGCTCATGCCTCTATGGCGCCGACCTGCCCAGTGGAGGTGAGGAACTCCTGCGTTCGGGTTGCGCGAGTACGGGACCGACCGGACTGCATCCTGCGCATCTCACGTCCCGCCTCCTTTGCCGACCAGCCGATAATCGCCCGTGGCTATCCAGGTCGGCGCTGCTATGGTGCGACGCCGTGAGTACGGACATCCACGGAGGCATCGAGTTTCGTCATCCCCACGTCGGCACCGATTACTACGACGGCGAGCCGTGGGTCGCGGCCATGGATCTTTGGCCGCTGTATAACGAGACCGACTACGCGGCCTTCGGCTGTCTCTTCGGCGTGCGCAACTACGCGGGCTTCCAGCCGCTTGCACCGGGCCGCGGCCTGCCCGTCGACCTGTCGAGCGGGATGCGCTCCCAGTTGGACACCTGGGTCGCAGCGGGTGACCTGCACAGCGCGAGCTGGGTCAGCTGGGCGGAGCTCGCTTCGATGGATCTCGCGACAGCGCCTGGTCACTTCGTCGGCCGGCTGACCTGGCACACGAAATCGCTGCCGTCGCTACTGCATCAACAGTTGGTGTCCGATCCATGGCCGCCGGAGGCCCTGGCCGCGGTAGGCGTGCCGCCAGCGGACTTGCACAATGCGACGAGACGCGTGGAGTGGACCACCGAGAAAATGGTGTGCACCTACGAACCATTGACCGTCGGCGCTGTTCTGGGCCCTGAAACTCACTGGCCACATGTCTTCGCCGTGATGAAGGCTCTGGCAGGCCGCTTCGGCGATGACGGCGTGCGCATGGTCGTGGCGTTCGACTGACCGCGCGGAGACCGTCCCCTCACACAGCACAGCGGCGCTGTCGGTCCTCTTCGCACGCCGCCGACCCTCCTCTTCAGCCATCCAACCAGCTCACCGCGAGCCAACCCACACCCCGGCATAACGTCCCCGACACATCGCCCGGAGCATCGATGGCGTCTGTGAACGCGGTTGATGACGCACGTCAACTGAGGGCTGGGTGGGACGGGGGTCAAGCTAAGTACCCCGGGGGCGTCGATGGGCATCGCACCCGCCGAGGGCGATGAGTGAGGAGCTTCACCCCCGGTGAACCCCGCAAGTAGATGCGGTATTGCGCTGCTTCCTGCACCATGAACGACACGTTCAGGCTCAGGGGGCAGCGTGCGTTTCAACGAACTGATCTACTTATCCCGTCGGCGACTCAACGCCTTCTTCCCAGAGCGATCCCCAACGTCGATCCCCTCTTGGAACGTTGAAGTCGATCTTCAAGTAGCCACAGTGGGGCTTGGCCCAGGGACACCGCTCACACCAACTGACGCAGAGCTCCGGAGGCTTCGGGATGTACAGCAACACCTGGAGCGGGAGGCATCCCACTTCCACGCACCGCACCTAAAGACTGGCGAGTGGATCTACTTCGATCTAGAAATGGGGTGGGGCACCTCCCACGAAGACAGCGACCTGCCTGACCTCGACGATGTGCTCCTATTCTGTGGATCTCTGGCAGGCGACCGCACCGGCGGTCCCGCTACCGTCGACCTCATGCTCTGCGGCTCGACTGAGCACCTGCTGGAGAAGGCGGCGACGGCCGGACGCTTGGGTTCGGGTTCGAGATGGCTACATGGCCTCATCCACAAGATCAACGACTCGGACGGCATGGGTGTGACTGGCATTCCGGACGAACTCACGCAACGAGCGCTGTCCGCGCCGAGGGCCAATCGTCCCGAGCGAATAGCAAGGGATGTGTTTCGGATCACCCAAAAGCACCACTCCCCTTTGCAGCGCGCGAGAGTGCAAGGGCTGGCTCGCGTAGATCTCAACCTCCCAAATGGGGAATGGACTTCACGCCTGATCACGGCTACGCCGCTGTACGTCCAGTACGCCTCGCGCAAGCCCATGCGATGGATCACGAGACTTCGCCTTCACCGTGACCTCTGCCGTCGCTATGGCCGGCCGTGGTGGAGGTGGCGTCCCCAGGGCCCCGGCGTTTGCCCGGCTCATCCTGACTTGATCGGTTGATGTCGGTAGTGGGCCCCGAAAGTAGGCGAACACGGCCCCTGTGGATC